>JBBQYL010000046.1:0-28272 GCA_038208735.1 Burkholderiales bacterium | reverse complement strand
GGGCAACCGCCTGCGCGTCGCGCTGACCGGCCTGACCATCGCCGAGTCGTTCCGCGACGAAGGCCGCGACGTGCTGTTCTTCGTGGACAACATCTACCGCTTCACGCTGGCCGGCACGGAAGTGTCCGCGCTGCTGGGTCGCATGCCGTCCGCCGTGGGCTACCAGCCGACGCTGGCCGAGGAAATGGGCCGCCTGCAAGAGCGCATCACGTCGACCAAGGTCGGCTCGATCACCTCGATCCAGGCCGTCTACGTTCCTGCCGACGATTACACCGATCCGTCCCCGGCGACCACCTTCGGCCACCTGGACTCCACCGTGTCGCTGTCGCGCGAGATCGCCTCGCTGGGCATCTACCCGGCGGTCGACCCGCTCGACTCCACGTCGCGCCAGATCGACCCGAACGTCATCGGCCAGGAGCACTACGACACGACCCGCGCCGTGCAGGCCACGCTGCAGCGCTACAAGGAGCTGCGCGACATCATCGCCATCCTGGGCATGGACGAACTGGCGCCGGAAGACAAGCTCGCCGTGAACCGCGCGCGCAAGATCCAGCGTTTCCTGTCGCAGCCTTTCTTCGTCGCGGAAGTCTTCACCGGCTCGCCCGGCAAGTACGTGCCGCTGAAGGAAACCATCCGCGGTTTCAAGATGATCCTCGCCGGCGAATGCGACCACATGCCGGAACAGGCGTTCTACATGGTCGGCACCATCGACGAAGCCATCGAAAAGGCGAAGGGCATGCAGTAAGGCGCCCCGGCCGCCGCTGATCCAGCGGTGGCCAGCGTCCTGCAGACCTTCTCCCCCATCGAACTGGAACTCACATGGCAACCATTCACGTCGACGTCGTCTCCGCCGAAGAGCTGATCTTCTCGGGCGAGGCGAGCTTCGTCGCGCTGCCGGGCGAGAACGGCGAGCTCGGCATCATGCCGCGCCACACGCCGTTGATCACGCGCATCAAGCCGGGCGCCGTGCGCATCAAGCGCGCGAGCGACGGCGCCGAAGAATTCGTGTTCGTCGCCGGCGGCATCCTCGAGGTGCAGCCCGATCGCGTCACCGTGCTGGCCGACACCGCGATCCGCGGCAAGGACCTGGACGAGGCCAAGGCCACCGAGGCCAAGAAGGCCGCCGAGGCCGCGCTGTCCAACGCCAAGGGCGACTTCGACGTCGCCAAGGCGCAGAGCGAACTGGGCGTGCTGGCGGCGCAACTGGCCGCCATCCGCCGCTTCCGCGGCAACACCGGTCACTGACCAGGCGCAGCACGCTGCCCCGAGAGCCCGCCCACGGCAACGTGCGTGGGCTTTTTTGCGGATCATCGTTGGATTGCGGGGCGTCTGTTTGCGGGGCGCGCTGGGTCAGTCACGACTGACCCAGCGACGCCCAGCAGTGACCCAGCAACGTCCCATGCCCCAGCAACCCCCGCAAATCCGCGATGAACCTTTCTTGCGGGCAACCACCCAAGAAGCGGGGATTGGCGCAGGGCGGGCGGCGCGACACAATGCAACGACCGGTCGAGCAGGCTGGTGGAGACTTCCATGAACCAGATTTCCAGCGAACAGTGGAACCAGATGGGCCGCGACTCGTTCGACGCCCGCCTGATCGCCATCATTCGCCGCAATCACCCCGAGCAGGCCGACAAGATGGACTTCGCGCAGGTGGTGGGCGCGTTCCGCCGCCAGTCCGCGAAGGCGCAGCACTACGGCCTGAACGACGAGCACTCGGCGGCCACCTACGTCTACACGGCGTGGCTGATGGGCGAGGAGTTCGACACGCGCATTGCCGCGGTGGCCCAGATCCTCGCCGACCGGCGCATGAAGTCCACCGAGAAAGCCACCGCGCTGGCCAATTTCTCTCGCCTGGTCTTCCGCACATTGACAGGCGGCCCGAGCGCCAATGACGCACCCAGGAGCGCCGCATGAGCATGCCCAGTCCTCCCGCTCTTGGCGGACCTCTCGGCGACGCACTGGCCGGCGCCGGACCCGCGGCCGCACAGCAGCTGCAACAACTCGCCGCGCCCGGCGCCGATGCCGCCGCCAAGGCCGCCGATCTCCAGTCGCAGGCGGAGGCCGCGGCCGGCGCGCAGGCGCAGCAGGCCATCGCCCAGGCACAGGCCCAGTCGGCACAGGCGCAGCAGGCCGCGCAGGCGGCACAGGCGCAGGCCGCCCAGGCCGCGCAGCAGGCACAGTCGCAAGGCACCGCTGCGGCGCAGCAGGTCCAGGCGCAGGCCCAGCAGGCCGCCGACCAGGCACAGGCCGAGGCCGCCCAGGCGCAGCAGGAAGCGGCCAAGGCGCAGGCCCAGGCCACGCAGGGTGCCGACGCTGCCGCCGGCGCGGCCGAGTCGGCCACGGCCAACGCCACCAAGGACCTCGGCAACGAGTTCTCCAACAATGTCCCGACGGGACTCCCAGCGGTGCCCTGCGCGTGCGGCGACTGCATCCGCAAGGCCGCCGATTCGTCGTTGCCGGCCGTGCCCGGCACGCCGGCGCTGCCCGCGATGCCCGACATGCCGGCCATGCCCGCCGTGCCCGCGATGCCGGCCATGCCCGCCATGCCGGCGCTGCCCGAGATGCCGGCGCTGCCGGCCACGCCCGCGCTGCCGGCCATGCCAGAGATGCCGGCCATGCCCGCGATGCCCGCCATGCCCGCGATGCCTGCCATGCCCGCGATGCCGTCCACGCCCGAGATGCCTGCCATGGACGGCCTGCCGGCGCTGCCCGCGTTGCCGCCGATGCCCGCGCTGCCGGCCGTGCCGGCCATGCCCGCCATGCCGTCGATGCCGGCCATGCCCGCGATGCCGGCGCTTCCTGCCATGCCGGCGATGCCAGCCATGCCCGCGATGCCGGCCATGCCCGCGATGCCGGCCATGCCGGCGATGCCCGCCGTGCCCGCGATGCCGGCGGCTCCGGCCCTGCCGGCCGTGCCGTCGTTCTGAGCTCGACGACGGCGCCGGCCGCACCAACGAGGCCCGCCCACGGCGACGTGCGCGGGCCTTTTCCATGGGCGTGTACGTGCCACGCCGCCGAACCGGACATCCGCAGCTAGGGAGCGCGCCGCGCTTCGCGCGGAGGCAATATGGTGGCTCCCGAGGCCTCTCGAAGAGGGTGAGAGCCATGATTCAGATCTCGCAGTCCCAATGGGACGCACTGGGCCAGGCGTCGTTCGACGAACGCCTGATCGCGATCCTTCACACGCATCACGCGGCGCAGGTCGAGGCGATGCCCCTCGCCCAGCTCGTGCAGGCGCTGCATCGCCAGAAGGAGCGCGCGCAGGCCTACGGACTCAACGACGAGCGCTCCGTGGCGCAGTACGTCTACACGTCGTGGCTGATGGGCGAGGAGTTCGATCGCCGCATCCCGTCGGTCAACCAGATCCTGCGCGACCGGCGCATGACGTCCACGCAGAAGGGCACGGCGCTGAGCCACTTCAGCCAGCTGGTGTTCGGCGCGCTGAAGGGTGGGTCGGCCTTCGAAGCGAGCGCATCGTGAGCGCTGCCCCGCCCGCCCTCGGAAGCCCGCTCGGCGACGCGCTGCAGAAGGCCGGCAACGCCGCCAACCGGCAACTGCAACAGCTCGCCGCGCCGGCCAACAGCGCGCGCGACAAGGCGCAGGACCTGGCCACCCAGGCGCAGCGGCAGGCCCAGGCCGCGGAAGACCAGGGCCGCCAGGCCGCCGACCAGGCCCGGCAAAAGGCGCAGCAGGCCGTCAACGCCGCGCAGGCCCAGGCCGCGCAGGCCGTGCAGCAGGCGCGCGACGCGGAGCAGAAAGCCGTGCAGGCCGCCGAGGACGCGCGCAGCCAGGCGCTGCAGAAAGTGCAGGACGCCAAGGCCCATGGCCTGCAGGTGGCGCAGGAGGCCAAGGCGCGTGCCCAGGCCGCCGAACAGGAGGCGCTGGCCGCCAAGGACGCGGCCGAGAAGGCCGCCCAGGACGCCGAGGACAAGGCCATGGCCGCCGTCAACGCCGTGGAAGGCGACGCGAAGAAGGCCGCCGCCGACGCCCAGGCCAAGGCGGAACAGGCGCTGTCCGACGCCGAGGCCAGGGCCGACGCCGCCAAGGAGAAGGCCAAGGCGTTGGCCACCGAAGGCATGCGCAAGGCCCAGGAGGCCGAGCAGAAGGCGCATGCGCTCGAACAGGCCGCTATGGGCGCCGCCGACCAGGCCGCCGAACAGGCCCAGGCCGCCGCGGGCAAGGCCCGGCAGATGGCGCAGCAGGCCGCCAACGCGACCAAGGACAAGGCCCGCGCGGCACTGGCTGCCGCGCAGGCAGCGATGGACGCGGCGCGCGCCGCGGCGGCAGCGGCCGCCTCCACCGGCGTAACCGGCGCCTGTGGCGCCATCGGCCAGGGATTCTCGGCGCTGCAGAACGTGTCGACGCCCGGATTGCCGTGCCGCTGTGGCGCGCACGTGCCGCCGGCCTTCGACCGCGCCACCGTGCAGAACACCGTGATGGACGCGGTCAACGATGGCCTGGCCAACAACCCCGCGCTCGATGCCTACGCGGCGCAGGTGGTGGCGCTTCAGCAGGCGCTCGACGGCCTGCCCGACGTGCCGGACCTGCCCACCGACCAGCTCGCCAGCATCGCCGCGCAGGCGCTGCAGACGCGCGCGTTGCTCGAGCAGCAGCTGAAGAGCGCCGTGCCGCCGGCCGTGCAGGGCTACCTCGACGACGTGGAGCAGGGCAAGCTCCCCGGCGAGCTCACCGACCCCGTCGACAAGCTGCAGCAACACGCCAAGGACGCGGTGGACCAGGCCCGGAGCAGGGCCGAGGAAACCGCCGCGGCCGCCCAGAAACAGGCCACCGATGTGGCCGACGCCGCGAAGCAGAAGGCCAAGGTGGCCGCGGATGCGGCCGTCAGCCAGGCGAAGTCGGCGGCCGACGCCGCCACGGCGAAGGCGAAGTCGGTGGCCGACGCGGGCATGGCGCAGGCGCAGGCCGCCCAGACCGCCGCCGAGAAGCAGGCGCAGCTGTGCCAGGACATGCTGGACAAGGCCACCCGCCCGCCCGCCGACGTCACCAACCTGGCGCAGCAGACGCAGAAGTGGCTCGACACGCAGCCCGACGCAGCCATCAAGCAGCTGGCCTCGAACATCCCGACCGTGCCCCAGGTGCCGTCCCTGCCTTCGATGCCGCCCCTGCCCGCGCTGCCCACCTTCTGAACGCGCGCAAGGCGCGCGGGTTGCCGGAGCGCAAGCCCACACACTCGGGCATCATCCGGCCATGAACACGAAGAAGTCGAAGGAAGACGCCGACGAAGGCGACGGCCACAGCTACGAGGACCAGCTGCGGCCGCTGCAGGTGGAGCTCAATGGCGTCATGCGCCTGCTCGAGGAACGCGGCGAGCGCGTGGTGGTGCTGTTCGAGGGCCGCGACACCGCCGGCAAGGGCGGCGCCATCAAGACGATCTCCGAGAAGCTCAACACCCGGCGGTGCCACATCGCGGCGCTGGGCGTGCCCACGGAACGCGAAAGTGGCGAGTGGTATTTCCAGCGCTACGTGCAATACCTGCCCAGCACCGGCGAGATGACGCTGTTCGACCGCAGCTGGTACAACCGCGCCGGCGTCGAGGCGGTGATGGGCTACTGCACGCCGGCCCAGACCGACGCGTTCCTGAAGGCCGCGCCGATCTTCGAGAAGTTGCTGGTGGACGACGGCATCCGCCTGTTCAAGTACTGGCTCACGGTCGACCAGGCCGAACAGGAGCAGCGCTTCGCCCAGCGCCAGGACGATCCGCTGAAGCAGTGGAAGCTGTCGCCGGTCGATCTGCAGGCGCGCGGCAAGTACGACGAGTACGGCCGCGCCCGCGACCGCATGCTGGAGGCCACGCACACCAAGGCCGCGCCGTGGACGCTGGTGGACTTCAACGACCAGAAGGCCGGACGCCTGAAGCTGATCGCCAACCTGCTGTCGCGGCTGCCCGTGGCCACCGCCTCGGCGCCGGAAGCGGCGATCCCGCCGTTGCCCGGCAAGCCGCTGAAAGAGAAGTTCCGCGGCCCGCTGAAGCCGATCTGATCGCGGACACGGCGGCGCCTCGTCGGCCGGGGATAATTGACTGCATGTGGCCCGCCCTCAAAAACGACACCTTCCTGCGCGCCTGCCTGCGCCAGCCCACCGACTACACGCCGATCTGGCTGATGCGCCAGGCGGGCCGCTACCTGCCCGAGTACAAGGCCACGCGCGCCCGCGCCGGCAGCTTCATGGGCCTGGCCACCAACACCGACTACGCCACCGAGGTGACGCTGCAGCCGCTGGAGCGCTTCCCGCTCGACGCGGCCATCCTGTTCTCGGACATCCTCACGGTGCCCGACGCCATGGGCCTGGGCCTGTCGTTCGCCGAAGGCGAGGGCCCGCGCTTCGCCACCAATGTGCGCGACGAGGCCGCGGTGGCCAGGCTCGCCGTGCCGGACATGGACAAGCTGCGCTACGTCTTCGACGCCGTCACCTCCATCCGCAAGGCGCTCGACGGCCGCGTGCCGCTGATCGGCTTCTCGGGCAGCCCATGGACGCTCGCCTGCTACATGGTCGAAGGCGCCGGCTCCGACGACTACCGCCAGGTCAAGACGCTGATGTACGCGCGCCCCGACCTGATGCACCGCATCCTTGCCGTCAACGCCGACGCGGTGGCGGCCTACCTCAACGCTCAGATCGACGCCGGCGCGCAGGCCGTGATGGTGTTCGACAGCTGGGGCGGCGTGCTGGCCGACACCGCGTTCCGCACGTTCTCGCTGGCCTACACGCAGCGGGTGCTGGCCAGGCTGCAGCGCGAGAAGGATGGCCAGCGCATCCCGGCCATCGTATTCACCAAGGGCGGTGGGCAGTGGCTGGAGGCCATCGCCGACCTCGGGCCCGACGTGGTCGGACTCGACTGGACCACCAACCTGGGCGCCGCACGCCGACGCGTGGGCGACCGCGTGGCGCTGCAGGGCAACCTCGACCCGATGGCGCTGTTCGCGCCTCCCGACGTGATCCAGGCCGAGGCGCGCGCCGCGCTCGACAGCTTCGGCCCCACGCGCAACGCCGACGGCAGCAGCGCGGGACACATCTTCAACCTCGGCCATGGCATCAACCAGTTCACGCCGCCTGAACACGTGGCGGCCCTCGTCGAGGCCGTGCACGGGCATTCGCGCGGACTACACGGTTTGTAGGAAACCACTTACAAACCGGGAACGCAGGCAAACCGCGATTTGTCCGGTAAGTGAGTGCTCAGGTGTTGACTTATCCCCAATATTCAGCGAGCGGTAACCTTTGCCCCTGGAGGTATCGTCCGTCCTCTGGAAATCGCGGACTTTGGTGCCAAGTCGTTGATTCGCCTGATTTTTTCCGTCGTGCATCAAATTTGAGCGATCCAGCGCCGGGCACGATGAATCAAGCCTTTGTCGACGCTTCTGGCAGCTTTCCCACAAAGTTATCCACAGAAACTGTGGGTGACTTCAAAAACGCTTACGGATCATGAGCTTACCGCTCGCTGCTCACAAGTCTGACAAGTTCCGCTCGCAAGTCTGCTCATCCAGGGCGAGGGCGGGGTGACACGCGTCGCCATCGCCATCGACGCGCCGCAGCACGCCGGCATGAGCTCGCTTCTCACCTACGAAAGTGAGCAGGCGCTCGTGCCCGGCACCCTGGCGCGCGTGCCGTTGGGCCGGCGCGAGGTGACGGGCCTGGTGTGGGATGCCGACTTCGCGGCGGTGGACGCGGCGGCCGCCGAGCAGGGCGAGGCGACGCCTCCGATGGTGCTGCGCCCGATCATCGAGGCCATCGTCGCGCTGCCGCCACTGCCGGCCGACTGGCGCGCGCTGGTGGAGTTCACGGCGCGCTACTACCAGCGCAGCCTGGGCGAGGTGGCGCTGGCGGTGCTGCCGCCGGAGTTGCGCAAGCTCGACGACACGGCCATCGCCAAGCGCATCAAGAGGAAGCGCGACCACCTGCTGCCGGACGCCGTCGGCGCCTCGGCGGAGCGGCCGTCGCTGACGCCCGAGCAGTCGGCGGCCATGGACACGCTCACCGCCTGGGCCGCCGCGCCGGCGCCGCCACCCACGCTGCTGTTCGGCGTCACCGGCAGCGGCAAGACGGAGGTCTACCTGCGCCTGGCCGAGCAGGCGCTGGCCGAAGGCAAGCAGGCGCTGATCCTGGTGCCCGAGATCAACCTGACGCCGCAGCTGGAGCAACGCTTCGCGGCGCGCTTTCCGGGCCGGCGCCTGGTCTCGCTGCACAGCGCGCTCACCCCGGCGCAGCGGCTGCAACACTGGCTGTCGGCGCACCTGGGCGAGGCCGACCTCGTGCTGGGCACGCGGCTGGCGGTGTTCGCCTCGCTGCCGCGGCTGGGCCTGGTGGTGGTCGACGAGGAGCACGACCCGTCGTACAAGCAGCAGGACGGCGCGCGGTATTCGGCACGCGACCTGGCCGTCTACCGCGGCCACCTGGCGCGGGTGCCGGTGCTGCTCGGTTCGGCCACGCCGTCGCTCGAGACCTGGGCGCACGCGCAGACCGGCCGCTACCGGCAGGTGACGCTGTCCGAGCGCGTGGGGCAGGGCGCGCTGCCCACGGTGCGCCTCGTGGACATGGCGACCGTGCCGCGGGCCGCGCCCCGGTCGCCGCCGCAGGCGCTGGCGCCGCAGCTGATCGACGCCATCCAGAAACGCGTGGCGCGCGGCGAGCAGACGCTGCTGTTCCTGAACCGCCGCGGCTTCGCGCCGGTGCTGCACTGCCCCGCGTGCACGTGGAAGAGCGGCTGTCCGCACTGCAGCTCGTTTCGCGTGTTCCACAAGGGCGAGCGCATCCTGCGCTGCCACCACTGCGGCACGCAGGAGCCGGTGCCGCGCGCGTGTCCCGACTGCGGCAACCTGGACATCGAGCCCATGGGTCGCGGCACCGAGCGGCTGGAGGAGCAGGTGGCCGAGCTGCTGCCCGGCGCGCGCGTGCTGCGCATCGACGCCGACACCACGCGCGCCAAGGGCACGCTGGAGGCGCAGCTCGCGTCGGTGCACGCCGGCGAGGTGGACGTGCTGGTGGGAACGCAGATGGTCACCAAGGGCCACGACTTCCGCCGCGTCACGCTGGTGGCCGCCGTGAATCCGGATGGTGCGCTGTTCGCCGCCGACTTCCGCGCCCCCGAACGCCTGTTCTCGCTGCTGATGCAGGCGGGCGGGCGCGCGGGACGCGACGCGGACATCGCGCGCGGCAGCGAGATGTGGGTGCAGACGTACAACCCGGGCCACGCGCTGTTCGAGGCGCTGAAGACGCACGACTTCGCGGCGTTCGCCACCACGCAGCTGGCCGAGCGCGAGTCCGCCGGCCTGCCGCCGTATTCGCACTTGGCGCTGCTGCGTGCCGAGGCGCGCACCGAGGACGTCGCCGAAGCCTTCCTGCGCGCCGCGCGCGACCTGGCCAAGACGTATCCGGAGTCGACCGACGTGATGTTCTATGCGCCGGTGCCGCCGTCGGTGGCCAAGGTGGCGGGGTTCGAGCGGCGCCAGATGCTGATTGAGTGCGCGTCGCGGGCGACGCTGCAGCGGCTGCTGGCGCTGTTCACGCCGCAGCTGCCGGCGTTGAAGAACGCGCATCGGGGCATCGTGCGCTGGGCCATCGACGTCGACCCGCTGGGGATCTGAAGGGCTCATCGCTGGTGTGCGGGGCGTTGCTGGGTCGTGGGGCGTCTCTGGGTCATGGGATGTCGCTGAGGCATGGGACGTTGCCGGGGCATCGGATGTCGCTGGGTCAGTCACGACTCACCGGCAAGTCTCTTTTGTTCGTGTCCTCCGCCGGCCTGCGGCGCGGCTCCCACTTTGCCTCACAAAAGAGACTCGCCCGGTTCGTCCTGACTGACCCCGCGACATCCCATGACCCCGCGACATCCCATGACCCAGAGACGCCCCAGCAACGCCCCATGCCCCAGCAATGCCCGCAAATCGGAAAAGAACCTTTAAAGTCGCCACTGTTTGCACAACGACCGGGAGCTCTCGAATGAAGACCAACACCACGCTGATCGTCGCCGCCGTCCTCGCGCTGGCTGGCTCGTCTGCCTTCGCCGCCGGCAAGTCGTGCGACGAACTCAAGACCGAGATCGCCGCCAAGCTCGACGCCAGGAAGGTCACCGGGTACACGCTGGACATCGTCGCGGCCGACAAGACCGCCGATGCCAAGGTCGTCGGCAGCTGCGAAGGCGGCGCCAAGAAGATCACCTACGCGAAGAAGTGATCCGCTTCGTCCCGTTCACCGACGCCGACTATCGGACCTGGCTCATCCAGGCGATTCCCGAGTTCGCGTTGACCAACGTCGACGACGGCCGGTGGACGCTGGAGGAATCCATCCAGAAGTCGAAGGAGGCCCACGCGGCGCTGCTGCCCCAGGGCCTGCAGACCCCGGGGCACTTCTTCGTGCGTCTTCAGGATGCCGACAGCGGCGCCGACGTCGGCGCGCTATGGTGGGAATAGTGCGACAACGCCCGCATGCGCGAGGCCTACCTCTACGACATCGAGATCGATGAGTCGGCGCGCCGGCATGGCTTCGGCCGCGCGGCGTTCCGCGAGCTCGAGCGCGTGGCGCGCGAGCGCGGCGTGAACCAGCTGGGCCTGCACGTGTTCGGCCACAACCACGGCGCGCGCCGGCTCTACGACGAACTCGGCTTCCAGCCCACCAGCATCACGATGCGAAAGATCCTGTGACCGCCACGAAGAGACCCCTGCTGATCGCCGCGGCGCTGCTGGTCGGTGCCGCGCACGTCCGCGCGGACGACGACGGCGGTCCCGCGGTCGTTCCGTATCGTCCCAGCGTGTCGACGCCGGCCCAACTCTCCGCGCCGGGCTACCTCGAGCTGGAGGCCGGCGGCCTGCGCGCCACCGGGCCCGACAGCGGCACCTCGCGCACCACGCTGCCGTACACGCTCAAGCTCGCGTTCACGCCCGACTGGGGCATCCGCGTCGGCGGCGACGCCTGGGTGCGGCAGGCGGCCGCGGGGGTCGATTCGCAGACCGGCGTGGGCGACACCGTGGTGGTGCTCAAGCGCCGCTTCGCGGTCAATGACGCCACGGCCTGGGGCCTGGAGCTGGGCGAGAAGTTTCCCACCGCCGGTTCTGAGCGGGGCAGCGGCCACGCCGACACCATCGTCAACGCGATCTTCTCCAGCGACTTCGCCCCGGCGTGGCACACCGACCTCAATTTGAACGAGACGCGACTGGGCGTGCCCTCGGGCCAGCCGCGCGCCTGGCAGACGGGCTGGGCGGCCGCGGTCTCGCGCTCGCTCACCGATGCCTGGGGCGCCGTCGGCGAGTTCTCGGGCACGCGCCAGGCGGGCACGATCCCGACGGCGCAGTTCCTGGCCGCCGCCAGCTGGAACGCCTCGCCCGCCGCGGTGTTCGACTTCGGCGCCGCGCACGGCCTGAACGACGCCTCGCCACGCTGGCAGGTGTTCGCCGGCGTCACCGTGCGCCTGGCCAAGCTGTTCTGAGCGTCTCCGACCCTCGACGCGGCGATTCGATCAGAATCGGCCCATGAGATTGCTGTTAGTCGAAGATGACCGGATGATCGGCGAGAGCCTGCGCGCGGCGCTGAAGCTCGAGGGCCACGCGGTCGACTGGGTGACCGACGCGCAGGCGGCCGCCACCACCACCGCCACCGAGCGCTTCGACCTGGTGCTGCTCGACCTGGGGCTGCCCAAGGGCAACGGCCTGGACGTGCTGCGTGGCATCCGCGCTCGCGGCGACTCCACGCCGGTGATCGTGCTCACCGCCCGCGACGGGCTGGGCGACCGCGTGGCCGGCCTCGACGCCGGCGCCGACGACTACCTCAGCAAGCCCTTCGAACTCGACGAGCTGCTGGCCCGCATGCGCGCGGTGCTGCGCCGTCACAGCGGCCGCGCCGCCACGCGCCTCACGCACGAGGATCTGAGCTTCGACCCGGCCACCCGCGAGGTGACGCTGCGCGGGGAGCCGGTGATGCTGTCGGCACGCGAGCTGGCCGTGCTGGAGGCCTTGCTGCAGCGCCCCGGCGCGATCCTGTCGCGGGCCCAGCTGGAAGACCGGCTCTACGGCTGGGGCGAGGAGGTGGAGAGCAACGCCGTCAGCGTCTACGTGCACCAGCTGCGCAAGAAGCTGGGGCCCGAGCTGATCCGCACGATGCGCGGCGTGGGCTACTACCTCGGCAAGCGCGAGGTGGTCGACGGCACCGGCGGGGCCCGCTCTTGAGCGCGCCCGCCACCGGCCGGCGCCGCTTCGCCTTCGGCTCCGGCAGCACGCTGCGCGTGCGCCTGCTGCTGTCGTTGCTGGCGGTGCTGGTGATCGCCGCGCTGGCCATGGGCGGCTCCGTCTACTGGAATGTGCTGCGCCAGACCGAGAGCCTGTTCGACTACCAGCTGCGCCAGATGGCGCTGTCGCTGCGCGACCAGGGCGAGATCGCGCCCGAGGACGCCCGCGCGCTGGCCGACGGCCAGCTCGACTACGTGGTGCAGATCTGGCGCGTCGACGGCCACGAGGTCTACGCCACGCGGTTGCAGGCCGAGCCGCCGGCGCGCGCGGTGCTGGGCTTCGCCGACATCCCGGCGGGCGGCATCGTGTGGCGCACGTTCAGCGTGGAGGCGCGCGACCGCGTGATCCAGGTGGCGCAGCCCGAACGCGTGCGCCACGAACGCGCCGCCCAGGCCGCGTTGCGCAGCGTGGTTCCGCTGCTGGCCGTGGCGCCGGCGCTGGCGCTGGTGATCGGCTGGCTGGTGTCGCGCTCGCTCGCGCCGCTGCAACGCCTGGCCGTGGAGGTGCGGGCGCGCGACAGCGGCTCGCTGCAGGCGCTGCCCGTCACCGGGCTGCCCGACGAGGTGCTGCCGCTGGTGCAATCGCTCAACGCGCTGCTCGACCGGCTCGGCTCCGCGCTGGCGGCGCAGCGGCACTTCGTGGGCGATGCCGCGCACGAGCTGCGCTCGCCGCTGACGGCGCTGAAGCTGCAGGTGCAGGTGATGCGGCGCGCGCCCGACGAGGCCGCGCGCGACGAGGCGGCGCGCGCGTTGACCGCCGGCGTCGACCGCGCCACGCGGCTGGTCGAGCAGTTGCTGGCGCTCGCGCGCAGCGAGGCCGCGCCGCCGCGCGAGGCCCACGCGGCGCCGCTGGCCGGCATCGTGCGCATGGCGATGGGCGACGTCGCCCCGCTCGCCGACGCGCGCGGAACGACGCTGGAGCTCGACGTAGGCGACGATGCGGAGACGGCCACCGTGTCCGGTGACGCCGACGTGGCGGTGCTGGCGCGCAACCTGATCGACAACGCGGTGCGCTACAGCCCGCACGGCGGCCACGTGTCGGTCTGGGTGGGCCTCGACGAAGCGCGCGCGTCGGCGCCGGTGCTGCAGGTGGACGACGACGGTCCGGGCATCCCCGAGGGCGAGCGCGAGATGGTGTTCGACCGCTTCGTGCGGCGCGACAACGCCGCCGACCAGACCGGCTCGGGGCTGGGCCTGGCCATCGTTCGTCAGGTGGCGCTGCGACAAGGCGCGGAGGTGGTCCTGGAGACGTCGCCGAAGGGCGGCCTGCGCGTACGCGTCGCCTGGCCCGCACCGACGCCGTCCTAATCTTCGCCTCATGTTGAGCTAATGATGTCTTCATCGGCAGCGCGCACATTGCGTCTCATGCGCTGGAAACGCGCGCATCTCTGATACGCAAGCCGACAAGGAGTCGAAGCACATGAACAAGACCAACCTGAAGCCGCTCGCCTGGGGCCTGCTGGGTGCGGGCGTGGCCGTGATGGGCACCGCCGGCGCACTCGACCTGCCGTCCTGGCTGCGTCATACCGGCGCGGGCGGCACGAGCGCCGCGATCGCGGCCGCGGCCACCGGCCAGCAGGTGGCGCCCACGCCGGTCACGCCGCCGCTGCCCGCGCTGCCGCCCGGCACCGCGCCCAACTACCGCGCCATCGTGCAGGAGTTCGGGCCCTCGGTGGTGCACGTCAGCGTGGAAGGCACCCACAAGCAGACCGCGGAGGAGGCCCAGGAGCAGGGCGGCATGAGCCCGGACGATCCGATCTTCAAGTTCTTCCGCGGCATGCCCGGTGCGCCGCAGGTCCAGCGCGGCGGACAGGCGGCCGAGCAGCCCTTCAAGGGCCTGGGCTCGGGCTTCATCATCGGCTCCGACGGTCTCATCCTCACCAACGCGCACGTGGTCAAGGAAGCCAAGGACGTCATCGTCAAGCTGCAGGACCGCCGCGAATACGTGGCCAAGGTGCTGGGCGTGGACAGCGCCACCGACATCGCCGTGCTGAAGATCGACGCCAAGAACCTGCCCGTGGTGCGCTTCGGCCAGCCGGCCAAGCTGATGGTGGGCGACTACGTGCTGGCCATCGGCGCGCCCTACGGCCTCGACCAGACCGCCACATCCGGCATCATCTCCGCCAAGGGCCGTTCGCTGCCCAGCGAGAGCGGCGAGAACTTCGTGCCTTTCCTGCAGACCGATGCCGCGGTCAACCCGGGCAACTCGGGCGGCCCGTTGTTCGACGCCGCGGGCAACGTGGTGGGCATCAACTCGCAGATCTACAGTCGCACCGGCGGGTTCCAGGGCGTGAGCTTCGCGATCCCGATCGACGTGGCCCTCACCATCAAGGACCAGATCGTCGCCACGGGCCACGCGCTGCATGCGCGCCTGGGCGTGTCCATTCAGCCGCTGAACCAGGACCTGGCCGAGAGCTTCGGCCTCGATCGTCCGGACGGCGCGCTGGTGTCCACCGTGGCGCCCAACAGCGGCGCGGCCAAGGCCGGCCTGCGCTCGGGCGACGTCATCACCAAGGTCAACGGCGACGCGATCCAGGAGCCGGGCATGCTGTCCTCGCGCGTGGGCCTCGCGCGCCCCGGCGACAAGGTCACGCTGGAAGTGTGGCGCGACAAGAAGCTCGAGACCGTGGTGGCCACGCTGGGCGCCAGCACCGACAAGGAAGACGTTGCCAAGGTGCAGGGCGACGCCGACAACGGCGCCAAGCTGGGCCTGGCGCTGCGTCCGCTCAACCGCGACGAGCGCGGCGAGGTGGGCGCCAGCGGCCTGCTGGTGCAGAACGCCGACGGCGCGGCCGCGAAGGCCGGCGTGCAGGAGGGCGACGTGCTGCTGGCCGTCAATGGCAAGCCGGTGACGTCGGTCGACGAGGTCAAGTTGGTGCTGGCGGCCAACCCGAAGCGCAAGAGCGTGGCGCTGCTGATCTGGCGCGACGGCGAACGCATCTTCTTCCCGGTGAATCTGGGCTGACGGGTGGGCGGGGGGGTGAGTCGTTGCCCACCCAGCGCGCCCTGCGAACCCCGACAACGCCACCTGCGCTCGCGCACGGGCGAAAAAAAACCGATCCGGGCAACCGGATCGGTTTTTTTCATTCCGCGTGGCACGAAGCCGCGCGGCTGGATTACATGGCCGAAGCGGCCATGGCGGCCTTCTTGGCCTTCTTGGCGGCCTTCTTGGCCTTGTGCTTGGCGACGGCCGAAGCGGCGACGTCCGGCGAGGCGGTGGCCGTCTGCGCGGCGGGGGCCGGAGCTTGGGCGAAAGCGGCGGCGGTGGCCAGGGACAGGACGACGGCGAGGATCTTCTTCATGTTGAACCTTAAAAGTGGAGTTAACGCTGGGTACGCTGGATTAACGAGCCCGGGGCACGAACGGTTTACGTGCATTCTTCTTTTTCTTTCATGGGAATGAAGAAAACGCGGAAAAGCTCGGCCGGAAACGGTGCGAGCGGGATTCTCGGGTAACTGCGAGCCCCGTGCAACGCTTTGCCACGCATTCTCCCGACGTTGAAGACGAAACCTGAAGCGTAGCTTGCGGATCAGCGAGTGGTCGCACCAAGACGGGGCGGCCGCGGGTTCAGCGCTTGAGGCTCTCGCCGCTGTTCGCGTCCGCCAGCTTCTCGCGGTCGGCCTGCCAGGACTGCATGTCGACCCGCAGCGTGGCCTGCTCGGCACGGATCGCGATGTCATCGCGGGCGTCGCGGGCGGCCTTCAGGCGCTGCTTGTCAGCGGCCACCTTCTCGCGGTCGACGCGCAACTGGGCGCGCTCGGGCTCGTTGGCCGAGCCATCGGCGCGAACCGTCGGGCCGACGCCCGGGGAGATCGGCGAGGCGAGCTGGGCGGTGGCGGCCGTGGCGGCGACGGCGCACAGGGCGGCGATGAGGACGGTCTTCATGATGGGGCCTTTCCGGGTGCGCGTGCTCGACGCCTCTCCGGGCGGTCCGGCACGCCGGTGCGCGAACATGGCAATCGGCGCGCCGCCCGCGCTCTTCACAGTGGGCGTGCCCGACCGCGGCCATGCGCTTCGCTATGATCGGGACGTCCCCATGGCCGCCTCCTCCGATTCCCGTCTCCTGCCCGCCTCCGCATCCGTCGCCGCCTCCGGGCTGAACAACGCGCAGATGGAGGCCGTGCACCACCTCGACAGCCCGTGCCTGGTGCTGGCCGGCGCCGGCTCCGGCAAGACGCGCGTCATCACCTACAAGATCGTGCGGCTGCTGCAGCACGGCCTGGCGCCGAAGAACATCGCTGCCATCACGTTCACCAACAAGGCCTCGCAGGAGATGCGCGAGCGCGCCAAGCAGCTCGTGGGCTCGCGCGCGGCGAGGGACCTGGCCATCAGCACGTTCCATTCGCTGGGCGTGCGCATGCTTCGCGAAGACGGCAGCAAGCTGGGCCTGAAGGAACAGTTCTCCATCCTCGACTCCGACGATGTGCTCAACGTGCTCAAGGACGCGGGCGCCACCACCGACGCGAAGCTGGCGCGCCAGTGGCAGTGGACGATCAGCCTGTGGAAGAACACGGGCATCGACAGCGACGCCGCGCCGCACGTCGCCAAGGATGCCGACGAGCAGGTGGCCGCCCGCGTGATGAAGCTGTACGAAGAGCGCCTCACCGCGTACTCGGCGGTCGACTTCGACGACCTGATCGGCTTTCCGCTGAAGCTGCTGCAGCGCGACGAGGAGACCCGCGCGAAGTGGCAGGCCCTGTTCCAGCATGTGCTGGTGGACGAGTACCAGGACACCAACGCCGTGCAGTACGAGCTGCTCAAGCAGCTGGTGGGCGACCCGGCGCGGGCGCGCTTCACGGCGGTGGGCGACGACGACCAGAGCATCTACGGCTGGCGCGGCGCCACCATCGACAACCTGAAGCGCCTGCCGGCCGAGTACCCCACGCTCAAGGTGATCCCGCTGGAGCAGAACTACCGCTCTACCAGCGCCATCCTGCGCGCGGCCAACGAGGTGATCGCGCTCAATCCGAAGATCTTCCAGAAGAAGCTCTGGAGCGAGCTGGGCGATGGCGAGCCGGTGCAGGTGGTGCAGTGCGACGGCGAGGAGCACGAGGCCGAGCGCGCCGTGGCGCGCATCCAGGCGATGCGCGGCAACGATGCGCGCGTGAAGTTCGCCGACTTCGCCATCCTGTACCGCGCCAACCACCAGTCGCGCGTGTTCGAACAGAAGCTGCGCGCCGCGCAGATCCCGTACAAGGTGTCCGGCGGCCAGAGCTTCTTCGACCGTGCCGAGATCAAGGACCTGTGCTCCTGGCTGCGCCTGATCGTCAACGAGGACGACGATCCGGCTTTCCTGCGCGCCGTCACCACGCCCAAGCGCGGCATCGGCCACACCACGCTGGGCGCGCTGAGCGACTTCGCCGGCCGGTGGAAGGTGAGCATGTTCGAGGCGCTGTTCGCCGAGTCGCTGCCCGCGGCGCTGAAGTCCAAGGCCATCGACGGCCTGCACGAGTTCGGCCGCTACGTGAACGATTTCCAGCACCGTGCCAAGGCCACCGTCGGCGCCGAGGCCGCCAAGCCGATGCTGCTCGAGTGGCTGAAGGACATCGGCTACGAGCAGCACCTGCACGACAACGAGGAGTCCGAGAAGGTGGCCGCCGCGCGCTGGGGCAACGTGCTCGACTTCGTCGACTGGGTGGCCAAGCGCTGCGGCGGCGAGATCACCGAGGACGGTGGTACCTTCGAGAGCGAGAAGAAGACCGTGCTCGAGGTGGCGCAGTCCATCAGCGTCATCCTGAGCCTGGCCGAGCGCGGCGACGACCAGGACGTGGTGGTGCTGTCCACGCTGCACGCGTCCAAGGGCCTGGAGTGGCCGCACGTGGTGCTGGCCGGCATCAACGAGGGCCTGCTGCCGTTCCGCTCCGACACGGAGGAGATGACGGCCGACCGGATCGAGGAGGAGCGCCGCCTCATGTACGTGGGCATCACGCGGGCGCGCACCACGCTCGCGGTGAGCACGCTGCGCCGGCGCAAGAAGGGCCGCGAGACAGTGGCCGGCGTGCCCAGCCGATTCATCGCCGAGATGAAGCTCAACGAGGCGAAGTCGCAGGAAGATCCGCGCGAGCGACTGCGCAAGCTGCGCGAGTCCATCGCGGCGAAGACGGCCAGCGCGCCGCCGACGGCGGCGACCTGATCGACCGATCGGTTCGCGGAGTGTCGCGCGCGCCCCACGCGCCCGGGCACCAACTTGCCTAGACAGGTGCGTGCATGTGCAGCAATGCGCGGGGTGCACGGGGGCGCTTCCCCAAATCCGGGGATCCGCCGGGCAATCCCTGAGCGGGCGCATGGCCTTCCCCGGGGACACTCGCGCTTTATGATCGCCCTCGCTCCCCATGCCGCCCTGCGTCGACTGCTCGTCGTCGTCGGCGTGGTCGCGGCGCTGCTGGCCATCGCGTCGGCGCCTTGGGCGCTGGGCATGGGTTGGCTCAACTTCGCGTTCAAGCCGCTGGCCACGCTGTGCGTCATCGGCTGGGCCGCGCTCGGTCGCAGCAACGACGGCCTGGTCAAGCGCTGGATCGTCATCGGCCTCGTGTTCTCGCTGGCTGGCGACGTGGCCCTGCTGTGGCCCGTGCAAGGCTTTCTCGCGGGCCTCGTCGCATTCCTGCTGGCTCATCTCTGCTATCTGATGGCGTTGACTCGGCGCGTGCGCTTCCTTGCCAGCCGGCCCGCGTTCGGCGTGTGGGCCCTGGTCGCGGCCAGCGTGCTGGTCGGGCTGTGGGCCGGCGTGCCCGCGGCGCTGCGCGCGCCGGTGCTCATCTACGTGGGCGCGCTCGCCGCGATGGCGGCGCAGGCCACCTCGGTGGGGCTCGCGCGCCGCGAGGCCGCCGACGCCGCGCGCTGGCGCGCCGTCGCCATCGGCGGCGCGCTGTTCGTCCTGTCCGACGCCATCCTGGCGGCCGACAAGTTCGTCGGCGGCGTCCCCCTGCCCACGCTCTGGAATCTGTCCCTCTACTGGCTCGCGCAATGGCTCATCGCCCGCGCGGCCGTGGCCTCCCTCAACGAATCAAGAATCGTCACATGAGCATGCCCATGCCGAACGAAGGCCGGGCCTCGCTGGCCCGCAGCTACCGCAACCTGTCCGAGCGCGAGATCCGCGCCAAGCTCGAAGGTCCGATGTCCGACGCCGAGCGCAACACCGCAAAGGCCGAGCTGCTGCGACGTCACGCGGGCGACAACGGTCCCGACACCGCGCTGGCCACGGGCTTCTCGCCCACCAGCGCGTTCGACCTGGTCGCGCCCGACGGAGAAGTTGCCGCGGTGGGCGTGACGGAGCGCGCCGCGCGGCGTGCCAGCGTGTGGCCGTGGCTGCTGCTGCTGGTGGGCGCGTCGGCGGCCGCGCTCGGTTGGGCGATCCACGCACGGCTCGTGCCTCTCGGCTGAAGAGCCTGGAATCGAGAGGGCCCGGCCCCTTGCAGTCGACTACATGCCCTTGAACAGGTGCGTGTAGGAGCGGCTGACTTCCAGCTTCTCGTTGCTGCCCTTGATGCTGACGATCTGGCGTCCGCGCAGGTCGCGCGTGACGCCCGCGATGCAGTGGGTGTTGACGAGGGTGGAGCGGTGGATCTGCCAGAACAGGTCGGGGTCGATCTCGTCGACCAGCTCCTTGATGGGCTTGCGGATCAGCGCCTCGAGGGTGCCGGTCTGCACGCGCGTGTACTTCTCGTCGGAGATGAAGAACAGCACGTCCTCGATCTGGATCATCGGGATGGCCTGGCCGACGGTGGCCTGGATCCACTTCAGCGCCGGCGGCGTGCCGCCGGGGTTGAGCTTGGCCGACAGCTTGTGCAGCAGCTGCTGCAGGTGCGGCGCGGGCGGCTCGTCGTCGGTGCCGCGCAGCGCCAGGCGCTCCTTGATGCGCGACACGGTGACGCCCAGCCGCTCGCGCTCGGCGGGCTTGAGCACGTAGTCGGCCACGCCCTGCTCGAACGCCTCGATCGCGTACTGGTCGTAGGCGGTGATGAACACGATCTCGGGCAGCGGTCCCTCGCCATCGCCATCGCCATCGTCGTCGGGCGCCGGCAGTTGCGCGATGCGGCGCGCCGCGTCGACGCCCGACAGGCCGGGCATGCGGATGTCGAGGAAGACGACGTCGGGACGGTGCTGGCTCACCAGATCGACGGCCTCGAGGCCGTTCTTGGCCTCGCCGACGATCTGCAGTTCGGGCCACACTTCGGACAGGCGCGCCTTCAACTGGTCGCGCATCAGCCGTTCGTCGTCGGCGATCACGCCGCGGACGGGAGCCGCGGCCGAAGAAGGTGTCGTGGAGCTCATGCGGCCATCCTAGCCGACGCCGGCAGCGACGGCGAGTGCCGGCGGCGCGCCACCAGCCACACCACCAGGCCGATCATCCAGAACGGCGACGTGACCGCGACGAGCACCGCCGCCACCGCGATCAACGGCACGCCCACGCCGATCACCAGCGCGATGGCCACCGACGCCATGACCAGCAACAGCAGCACCGGAACGAGGAGCAGCAACAGCAGCCCCAGCATGAGGGCGCCCACGCCCAGCAGCGCCTGCACGTCGTCGCCCATGCCGGTGACGGTGACGCCATGGGTGACATCGTCGCCGTTGATGACGATGTGCACCGGCGCGAGGTCGAGGTTGACCAGCCCCGAGCCGATGAACACCGCGCAGGCCAGCAGCACGAGCGCGCTCACGCCCAGCCACCAGCGGAACGCGCGGGCCATGCGGCTCGGGCGCGGTCGGTACGGAACCAGGGCGGTGCCCACCCGGGCGGGACGGTCGTCGGGCTCGGGGGCGGTGTCGAACGCGGTCATGCCTTGGCTCCTTCGCTGGGGGTTTCGGTGTGTGCGGTGTAGGGCACGGTGATCGTGACGATGGTGCCTCCGACCGGGTTGTTGGCGATCGTCAGCGTGGCCTTGCTGCCGAACAGCAGGGCCAGGCGTTCGCGGATGTTGGCCAGGCCCACGCCGGTGCCGTGCGTGGTGCCCTGCGCGGCCGCCTCGAAGCCCAGGCCGGTGTCGGCGACGGTGACGCACAGCTTGCCGTGGCGGATCTCCGCCTTGACCAGCAGGTCGCCGCCCTCGGCCTTGGGCTCGAGACCGTGCTTGATGGAGTTCTCCACCAGGGTCTGGATCATCATGGGCGGGAACTCGGCCGACAGCAGCCCCTCGGGCACGTCGATCTCGGTGGTCAGGCGTTCCTCCATGCGCACCTTCAGGATCTCGAGGTAGGGCCGGACCACCGCCAGCTCGAGATCGAGCGGACGCAGGCCCGAGTCGGTGGAGCGCATCGACGGCATGCTGGCGCGCAGCAGCGAGATCAGGTTGCGCTGCATCTGGCTGGCGCGCTTGGGATCGAACTCGATCAGGTGGTCGATGGACGCCAGCGTGTTGAACAGGAAGTGCGGCTCCACCTGCGCTTGCATCATGGCCATGCGCGCCTCCAGCACCTGGCGGCGCAGCGACTCGGCCTCGGCCGTCTCGGTGGCCACGGCGGCCTTCACCTCGGCCTGCATGCGGCCCTTGTAGGTGATCTTGACCAGCATCGAGCCCAGGATCCACCACACGGCCAGCAGCGGCAGGTTGCCGTAGTTCACCGTGTGCTCGCGCGTCGAGCGTTGCTTGCCGTCGCCCTCGTCGGAGTCGTCGCCATGCGCCTCTTCGGCGGCGTCCTTCGCAGCCTGGTCGGCGTCGCGCCTGGCGTCCTCGGCATCCTTGAGCGACTGGACGAGCGAGTCCTTGGCCTCGTTGATGGCGTCGCGCACGTCGTCGGAATCGGCGTGCGCGGGCACGGCGATGCGGATGTGCTGGCCGCCGACCACCATGTCGACCGCCGCCTCCGATGCGGCCGCGGTCGCGGCCGCGCTCGAGGCCGACGCCGCGGCCGCGCTGGCGGCGGCACGGGCCTGCCGGGCCGCGGCCTTGGCGGCCACCGCCCTGGCCAACGCGGCGTCGCGCTGGGCCTCGGCCTCGGCGCGGGCCGCCTCGGCGCGTTCCTTGGGCGTCACCGCCGAGGCCTTGGCGGCCGAGGCGACCGAGGCGGCGGCCGACGCGGCGGCGGCGGCCTCCTCGGGGGAGTCGTCGGTGGAGATGTGGATGCCGCTGCCGGTGAACGTGATGTTCACGCCCTTGTTCCTTCCGGTGTGTTCCTTGCTGGTGTTGACGGTGATGCCGGGCAGGTCGATGTTGACCGTCTTGGCGCCCTTGGCGTCGGGCTTGGCCGGCGTCGCCGGGGCCTCCGGTTTCTCGGGCGGCTCCGCGGGCGCGGCGGAAGCCGGCGTCTCCGGCGTGGCCGGCACCGACTTCGTCGGCGGCGGCGTCTTCGCCTTGTCCTTGTGGTGGCGCGCCGACTCCACGATCGTCTCGACGTAGGTCGTGCTGAACGGCGGCAGCTTCTGCAGGAGCCCGGTGACAATGATCAGCAGCAGCGCATACCAGCCGAAGCGCCACCAGCTCAGCGAGACCAGCCAGGTGGCGTAGCGATGGAAGGCCCGCACCGCGCCGGCGCTGAACCATTGCCAGCGTTCCTGCGTGTTCTTCGAGTTCCAGGACGGGGAAGCCATTTCAGAGAGCCCAACGATCTTTGTCGATGCTTGCACTCTACGTGGCTGCCCGGCCGCTGTCAGGGCGAAGCGATTGGCGCCGGGATTGGCGGGACAGGCTGCATGGGCGGCGGACGGTCCGGGCCGGCGGGTCGATCCGGATGTCGGAATTCCTGCTCGACACGGCGCGGCGAGCGCCTACAACGCGTCAGCCCGCCGCAAGCTACGCTGGCGTCTCCGCGGCTGGTCCGCACGACCCACAGAGACTCCCATGCGCGTGTTCGCCATCGCCCTCATCGCCCTCGGCGCGCTTGCGCTGATCTACGGCGGCTTCAGCTACACCCAGGACAGGACCGCGGCCAAGATCGGCCCGATCGAGTTGAACGTCAAGGAAACGAAGACGGTGCCGATCCCGTTGTGGGCGGGCATCGCTGGCATCGTGGTGGGCGGCGCGCTGCTGGTTGCGGGCAACAAGCGCTGAGTCTTGAATTGCGGGGTCTGGCGCCGAAGGGGCCAGACCCCGGGTCTCAGGGATGCGCCGCCACCACCTGCGCCACCGCGGCCGTCAGGCGCCGGGCGTAGGGCAGGTGCAGGAACTCGTTGGGGCCATGCGCGTTGCTGCGCGGGCCCAGCACGCCGCACACCATCATCTGCGCCCTCGGGAAGCCCTCCTGCAGCAGGTTCATCAGCGGAATGGTGCCGCCCTGGCCGATATAGCCCAGCGGCGCCCCGAAGTGCGCCTGGCTGGCGGCCTCGAGCGCGGTTTCCATCCACGGATCGAGCGACGGCGCGTTCCAGCCGGTGGCGCCGTAGTCGCCCATGCGGCCGTCGGCCTGGAAGGTGACCTTGGCGTTGTACGGCGCGTTGTCCTCCAGCAACTGCTTGAGCTTGGCGGCCGCCTCGTTGGCGTCGACCAGGGGCGGCAGGCGCAGGCTCAGCTTGAACGCGCTGAACGGCCGCAGCACGTTGCCGGCGTTGCGCAGTTCGGGGAAGCCGTCGACGCCCGTGACCGACAGGGTGGGGCGCCACGTGCGATTGAGCAGCGCCTCCGCCGGATCGGTGGTGGTGGGCAGGGACGGGCCGCCGTCGTTGCCACACGCCCAGGGCATGCGTCGCCACACCTCGTCGCCCAGGATGGCCGCGGCGGCGTTCACCTGCTCGATGCGATCCGTGGGGATGCGGCAGTGGAAGCTGTCGGGCAGCAGGCGGCCGGTGGAGGAGTCTTCCAGGCGGTCGAGCACGTTGCGCCGGATGCGGAAGCTGGACGGCACCAGGCCGCTGGCGTCGCCGGAGTGGATGCCCTCGGTGAGGATCTCCACCTTCAGCGTGCCGGTGACGGCGCCGCGCAGGCTGGTGGTGAGCCACAGCTGGTCGTAGTTGGCGGCGCCGGAGTCGAGGCACACCACCAGCGTGACGTCGCCCAGGCGCGGCCTGAGCGCCTCCAGATAGACGGGCAGGTCGGACGACCCCGATTCCTCGCACGTCTCGATCAGGCCGACGATGCGCGGATGCGTGAGCCCCTGCGCCTTCAACGCCTCGATGGCGCTGACGGCCGCGTACACCGCGTAGCCGTCGTCGGCGCCGCCGCGACCGTAGAGCTTGTCGTCCTCGACCTTGGGCGTCCACGGGCCCAGGTCGTTGCGCCAGCCGCTGAACTCGGGCTGCGTGTCGAGGTGGCCGTACATGACGATGGTGGGCGGCGTGCCGAACGCGGTGGTGCGCGTGGCGGCCACCTCGAAGAAGATCACCGGCGTGCGGCCGGGCTCGCGGATGACTTCCAGCGTGAGGCCGGGCACCTTGCGGCCCTCCACCCATTGCGCGGCGTCGCGCACCACCTTGTCGAGCAGGCCGTGCTGCTCCCACTCGGGGTCGAACATGGGGCTCTTGGACGGGATGGCGACGTAGTCGACCAGCCGCGGCAGGATGCGCTCTTTCCAGGCCGTGTTGGCGAAGGCGGCCAGCGCGGCGTTGTCGGGTTCGGCGGGGATGGGCAGGCGTTCGGGTGCATTCATGGCGGACTCCTCGGTTCAGACGATATTTTGCGCCTTTCGCGCCGGCACCGCCGTCGCGAGCCAATCGTCCATCACCTTCAGCACCTCGGCCTGTTCGGGCTCGTTGAAGATCTCGTGGAACAGGCCCGGCCACTCGCGCGCCGTGACCACGTCACGCGGCGCGGCGGCCGCGAACGCGGCGCTGCCGGCGGGCGCCACGCAGCGGTCGGCGCCGGCCCACATCAGCAGCGTGGGCGTCTTCCACTTCGGCGCCGCCGCGATCACCGCCGGGCCCTGGCGGGCCACGAACAGGCCCAGCCGGCCGGTGACGCGGTCGTGCACCAGCGGGTCGGCGACGTAGGCCTCGACCACGCCCGCATCGCGCGAGATCCAGTCCACCGCCAGGCCGTTGTTGACCGCCAGGTTGGGCAGCATCGGTGCCACCACGGCCAGCAACAGCTTCTGCACGACGTTCGTGCCCGGATCCAGCGCGGGCGACGACAGCACCAGCGCGTCCACCGGACGCCACCACTTGGCCGGCGCCGGCTGCAGGCCTTCGGCCACGAAGCGCCCGGCGACCAGGCCGCCCAGGCTGTGCCCCAGCAGCACCAGCGGGCCGGGAAAGGACTCGCGCACGGCGTAGAGCAAGCGGCCCAGGTCGGCGCACAGCGCGTCGTCGCACGGCATGCCGCCGCGCGCGCCGGGGGAGCGTCCGTGGCCGCGATGGTCGTAGCCGACGACGGCGAAGCCCAGCCCGTTCAGGCGCCGGGCCACGTGGTCGTAGCGGTCGATGTGTTCGCCCAGTCCGTGCACCAGCACGACGACGCCGCGGCGCGTGTCGGCCGCGGGCCACGTGCGCAGGTGGAGGGCCAGGCCATCGTCGGTGATCACGGGGTTCATGCGGCAGTGTAGGACCGGGGCCGCGTCGCCGCCATCCGGGGCGACACCATCGCGCGGCAGGCTATGCTGCGCGCCATGACGACACCCGAGCCCATCGCCTTCCGCCCCGCCGTCGCCGCCGACGCACTGTGCCTGGGCGTGCTGTCCACCCAGGTCTTCCTCGACACCTACGCCCTGAACGGCATCGGCCCGTCGCTGGCGCGCGAGGTGCTGGAGCAGCACTCGGTGGGCGTCTACGAGGCGGCGCTGGCCGACCCCGGCCTCACGATCCTGGTGGCGGAGTGCGCGGGCCACCTCGTGGGCCTGTCGCAGGTGATCGCCGGCGCGACCCACGCGCTCGTGACCGCGCCTGAGGCCTCGGAGCTGCGCCGGCTGTACGTGCACGAGCGCTTCACGGGGCGTGGCGTGGGCCGCGAGCTGCTGCGCCACGCCGAGAAGGCCGCGGCCGCGCGCGGCGCCGACACGCTGTGGCTGACGGCCTGGGAAGGCAACGCGCGCGCGCTGCAGTTCTATCCGCGCTGCGGCTACGAGGACGTCGGCGGCACGATCTATTCGTTCGGTGGCGACGACTTCCCGAATCGCTTGTTCGCCAAGCGCGTGCGCCACGTCGCGTCGGCCTGACATCATTCTCGGCATGAACTTGAACGACTTCTTCCGCATCGACCAGGATCTGGCCACGGGCATCGCCGAGCTGGTGTTGAACCGCCCCGAGCGCATGAACACGATGGCGCCGGCCTTCTTCCCGGCGCTGCGCGACGCGGTGCAGGCGCTCGACGACGCCGGCGCCACGCGCGTGCTCATCGTGCGCGGCGAGGGCAAGCACTTCTGCGCCGGCATGTCGCTCGACACCTTCGCTCCCGACGGCGCGATGCAGGCGATGCTGGACACCGGCAGCGCGCGCAAGCGCCTCGCGTTCCAGACCCAGCTGCGCCGCCTGATGGCCTCGTTCGACGCGCTGGAGGCCGCGCGCTTTCCCGTCGTCTGCGCGGTGCAGGGCGCCTGCGTGGGCGGCGCGCTCGACCTGGCGGCGGCGTGCGACCTGCGCGTGTGCGCGGCGGACGCGTTCTTCACCGTGCAGGAGATCCACATCGGCATGGCCGCCGACCTGGGCGTGCTGCAGCGCCTGCAACGCCTGCTGCCTCAGGGCCTTGCGCGCGAGCTCGCGTACACGGGCGACCGCCTGGGTGCGGAACGCGCGCTGGCCACCGGCTTCGTCAACGCGGTGGCGCCCGACGCCGACGCGCTGCTGGCCCACGCGCGCAAGCTTGCCGCGGCCATCGCCGCCAAGTCGCCGCTGGCCATCGCCGCCAGCAAGGTGGCCCTGAACCACGCCCGCGACCACGGCACCGCCGACTCGCTGGAGCACATGGCCCTGTTGCAGAGCGCCGTGTTCGACATCGACGAGATGGCGCGCGCCATCGCCGCCTGGCAGTCGAAGAAGCCGGCCGGGTTCGATCCGCTGGGCGAGATCGCCAGGCCCTGACGCCGGGTGTGCGGTTGTGCCGGAAACGACCGCGTCCGCCGCCCCGCACGCGGTCAACCGACCCGCGGCGCCTTGCGTTGAAGAAGGGCATGTGTCGTGATGAAGCTTCCTCGGTTGCTCGACATTGCGTTGCGGCCCGCCGCAAGGCAACATGCGCGTTGCCCTGAAACCTGACTGGAACAAAACATGAACTTCCGTACCCTCTCGATCGCTGCCGCCCTGATCGGCGTTGCCTCCATCGCTTCCGCCGCCGAAGGCGCCACCGCGCCGGCCAGCGCCGCCAGCGCCGTCAAGCACGCTGCCAAGGCCACCGGCCACGCCGTTGCCAAGGGCGCTTCCGAAGCCGCCACGGGCACCGAGCACGTCGCCTCCGAAGCCGCCACGGGCACGGCCCACGCCGCGCACCACGCTGCCAGCGGCGTCAAGCACGCGGCCCACAAGGCGGAAGCCAAGGCTTCCGACGCCGTCACCAAGTAAGACGGCGCGTGCGGAACCGGCCCCTCGCGGGCCGGCTTCCCACGATCCTGGGACGCGCCCTGGTGCGTTCCCTGCCGGGGCACGGCGAGAATGGCGGCCCATGGTCGCCCCCAACCGCCCCAGCATCCTGATTTCCGCCGCGCTGGCCGTCGCCACGCCGCTCCTGGGCGGCGCGATGGCCTGGCGGCTCCTCGACGACGCCGGCCGCTCCGGCCTCGTCTACGTGCTGGTCTACTGGCCCAGCATCCTTATCGACGCCCTGCCCACCGTCGCCGCCGACGCCTTCACGGAGTCCGCGTTGCCCACGGTGCTGCTCTATTTCGGGGGCTACCTGCTGGTGTGCCAGGCGGTGCGTTCGCTCTGGCGCCGCGTCCGATGAGCCGGCGGGATCCCTTCCGTGCGCTGCTGCTGGCGGCCATCCGTCTCTACAAGCGCCACGTGTCGCCCCACAAGGGCTACGGCTGCGCGTATCGCCTGCACTCGGGCCGTTGCAGCTGCTCCACGCTGGGCCTGCGCGCGGTGGTGCGCTTCGGCGCCTGGCGCGGCCTCGGCGTGCTGCGCAACCGGCTGGCGGAGTGCGGGGTGGCGGCCGAGGCGCTGCGGATGCGACAGCGCGCCGTCGCGCCACGCGGACAGGCCGGCTTCATCGACTGCGACTGCGGCGTGCCGTGCGACGCGTCCTGCGTCG
>JBBQYL010000045.1:0-28592 GCA_038208735.1 Burkholderiales bacterium | reverse complement strand
GGTGGGCTTCGCCCAGGAGAACGGCCTCGATCCGGTGAAGGTGCAGGCGGCCTGGAACAGCTTTTCAGTGCAGTCGAAGTGCGCCGCGGCCAAGCGGCTGGAAGACGACTACGGCATCGAGCGCATGCCCGAGATGGCCATCGCCGGCCGCTTCGTGGCCATCGCCCAGCCCGAAGCCGGCCCGGACAGCGTGCTGGCGACCACGGACTGGCTGGTGAACCGCGTTCGCAAGGGCGGTTGATCGGGCAGGCCCCGGCCGGCGGGGATCTGCCAAGGCGTTGGTCAGCACCGACAGCCGTGATCAACCCGGTGCGTAAAGGGGCGGCATGGTGCGCACCATCGTTGCGTGCGGGCTAGAATGGTCTGCAATTTCCGTGCCGATCACGATGCGACCGCTAAAAACACTTCCCGCGCCTGATGTCCTCCGCGCCGCCCTGGCGGTCTTCGCCCTGGCGTGCGCCGGTCCGGCCGCCCACGCGGAGAAGGCCGACCGCACCAAGCCGATGAGCGTCACCAGCGGCGGCGACCATCCCGACGTCGTCGACCTGAAGAAGCACAGCGCCGTGTTCACCGGCAACGTGGTCATCACGCAGGGCACGCTCGAGATCCACGCCGACCGCGTGGAGGTGAGCCAGGATCCCGACGGCAACCAGCTGGGCTACGCGTTCGGATCGTCGGCCAGGCCCGCCACCTTCCGCCAGAAGTGCGACGGCGCCGATGAGTACAGCGAGGGTGACGCCCAGAAGATCGAGTACGACAGCGCCGCCAACCGGGTGCGCTTCGTGGGCGCGGCCCACCTGCGCATGCTCAAGGGCGTCGCCGTCACCGACCAGGCCAACGCGGCGCTGATCACCTACGACACGGGCTCGGAGACCATCAAGCTGGGCTCGGGCGAGCCGGGCACGCCCACCTCGTCGACGGGCGGCCGCACCACGGTCATCTTCACGCCCAAGGCGTCGAGCGCGCCCAAGGCGACCGAGGAGCTGCGGCTTCCGGCGCCGGCATCGGGGCCGTCCAAATGACGCCGGCCAGCGCCACCCAGAGCCGCCTCGAGGCCACGGGCCTGCGCAAGTCGTACGGCGCGCGCGTGGTGGTCAAGGAAGTGCACCTGGCCGTCAACGCCGGCGAGGTCGTCGGCCTGCTGGGCCCGAACGGCGCCGGCAAGACCACCACGTTCTACATGGTGGTGGGCCTGGTGCGCGCCGACGCGGGCGAAATCAGCATCGACGGCCAGCAGATCTCGGCCAAGCCCATCCACCAGCGTTCGCGCCTGGGCCTCAGCTACCTGCCGCAGGAAGCCTCCATCTTCCGCAAGCTCACCGTCGACGAGAACATCCGCGCGGTGCTGGAGCTGCAGTACGACGAGAACGGCAAGGCGCTCAAGACCGCCGACATCGACAAGCGCCTCGACGGGCTGCTCACCGACCTGAGCCTGACGCACCTGCGCCATACGCCGCCGCCGGCGCTGTCCGGCGGCGAGCGGCGCCGCGTGGAGATCGCGCGCGCGCTCGCCACGCAGCCGCGCTTCATCCTGCTCGACGAGCCGTTCGCCGGCGTCGACCCGATCGCCGTCATCGAGATCCAGCGCATCATCGGCTTCCTGAAGGCGCGCGGCATCGGCGTGCTGATCACCGACCACAACGTGCGCGAGACGCTGGGCATCTGCGACCGCGCGTACATCATCAGCGAAGGCCGGGTGCTGGCCGAAGGGACCCCCGCCGAGATCGTCGAGAACGCCGACGTCCGTCGCGTCTACCTCGGCGAACACTTCCGGATGTGAGCGCAGGCGAGTGAACATGAAAGCCTCGCTGCAGGTGCGCCTGTCGCAACACCTGGCGCTCACGCCGCAGCTCCAGCAGTCCATCCGGCTGCTGCAGCTCTCGACCCTGGAATTGCACCAGGAGATCGAGCAGATGATGGAGCAGAACCCGTTCCTCGAGCCCGAGGAAGAGGCGGGGCTGGCCGAGACGCCGTTCGAGGGACTGAACGCGAGCACGTCCGCCACCGCGTCGGACACGGCCAAGACGGCCACCGACGTCGATGCCGACGGCCGCACCAGCAACGACAACGTCGACGAGCCCGCGGGCGTGGACGCCGCCGAGTTCGGCACCACCGAGCGCGACGACTGGGAGAACGGCACCGAGCGCGACGACTTCGACGGCATCCGCGAGCTGCCCACGTCGGGCAGCGGCCAGTCGGGCGACAACGACGACGACTTCGAGCGCCAGAACCGCAACGACGTCGGCATCAGCCTCGAGGATCACCTGCGTACGCAGCTGAGCAGCCTGCGCCTGTGCGAGGAGGACGCGGCCGCGGTGCTGGTGCTCATCGAGTCGCTCAACGAGGACGGCTACCTGGCCGATGCACTCGAAGAGATCGCCGAGCGCCTGGCCGAGGTGCTGGGCGTCGAGGGCGAAGAGGAGCACGAGGAGCTGCTGCACCGGCTGCAGTGCGGCCTGAACTTCCTCCAGAGCATGGAGCCCACCGGCGTGGGCGCGCGCTCGCTGGGCGAATGCCTGAGCCTGCAACTGCGCCAGAAGCCGCCGCCGAGGTCCACCGCCGGCTCGCTGCTGGCCGCGCTGAAGATCTGCACCGAGCACCTGGGGTTGCTGGCCCGGCGCGACTTCAAGAAGATCGCGCAGTTGATCCAGATGGACGAGCCTACCGTGCGCGCGGCGCAGGGCCTGATCGTGGCGCTGGAGCCCAAGCCGGGCCGCCCGTTCGCGCGCGCCGAGGCGCAGATCATCATCCCCGACGTGATCGTGATGAAGGTGGCGCGCCAGTGGAAGGCCGTGCTCAACCCCGACGTGATGCCCAAGCTGCGGGTGAACGACCTCTATGCGCAGGCGATCAAGTCGCAACGCGCCAGCGGCAGCGCGCTCACCGCGCGGCTGCAGGAGGCGCGCTGGTTCATCCGCAACATCCAGCAGCGCTTCGACACCATCCTGCGCGTGTCGCAGGCCATCATCGAGCGGCAGAAGAACTTCTTCAGCCACGGCGCCATCGCCATGAAGCCGCTGGTGCTGCGCGAGATCGCCGACGAGCTGGGCCTGCACGAGTCGACCATCTCGCGCGTGACCACCGCCAAGTACATGTCGACGCCGTTCGGCACCTACGAGCTGAAGTACTTCTTCGGCTCGTCGCTGAACACCGACGCCGGCGGCAACGCGTCGTCCACCGCGGTGCGCGCGCTGATCAAGCAGCTGGTGGCCGCCGAGAGCGCCGCCAAGCCGCTGTCCGACAGCCAGCTGGCCGAGCTGCTCGAAGGCCAGGGCATCCAGGTGGCGCGCCGCACGGTGGCCAAGTATCGTGAAGCCTTGAAGATTGCGCCGGCCAACCTGCGCCGGACGGTATAGATGAACGAAAAACCAGACTTCCTCTTCGTCACCTGCGCCAACGGCAGCGAAGACCTGCTCGCCGAGGAATGCGTCCGCATCCTCGGCCCCAAGCAAGGCGTGGTGGCCGGACGCGGCGGCGTCATGGTGGACGAGAGCGTCGAGAACGCGATGCGCCTCAACCTGCGCAGCCGCATCGCGCAGCGCGTGCTGTGGCCGATGGTGGACGGCGACTACCGCAACGAGAACGACCTCTACGACCTGGGCCGCCGCATCAACTGGTCGGAATGGATCACGCCCGACGAGACGATCCGCGTGGACGTCACCGCCCAGCGCTCGCCGCTGACGAGCCTGAACTTCGCGGCGTTGCGCATCAAGGACGCCGTGTGCGACGTGATGCGCGAGCAGGCCGGCGCGCGCCCCAGCGTGGACACCCGCTTCCCCGACCTGGCCATCAGCCTGCACGTCGACCCGACCCACGCGTGGATCGCCATCGACCTGAGCGGCGAGGCCTTGTTCAAGCGCGGCTGGCGCGAGCTGCAGGGCGAGGCGCCGCTGAAGGAGACGCTGGCCTCCACGCTGATCTATGCGGCGGGCTGGCAGGGCCGCCCCGAGGACGGCGGCCTGCTGGACCCCACCTGCGGCGCCGGCACCATCGCCATCGAGGCCGCGCAGATCGCCTGCAACATCGCGCCGGGACTCACCCGCCGTTTCGCGTTCGAGCGCCTGCGTCCGTTCCTCGAATACTCGAAGCTGTGGGGCGAGATGCAGGTGGAGGCGCGCGACACCATCGTGAAGCCCGCGGTGCCCATCTGGGCCGGCGACGTGTCGTTCCGCATGACCGACTTCGCCACCCGCAACGCCGAACGCGCGGGCGTGGCGCACGCCATCGACTTCAAGACGGCCGACGCACTGCAGCGCCTGGCGCCGGCCGACCGCGGCACCATCGTGATGAACCCGCCCTACGGCGAGCGCATCGACGCCAAGGGCCGCGGCAGCCAGGGCGCCGACGGCCCGCGCGCGCCGCGCACGTTCCAATCCGGCGGCGGGCGCGAGTCGGCCGTGGTGGGCGACGGCGCCGCCACCGAGTTCTTCTCGCAGCTGGCCACCCACTGGAAGCGCAACTACAGCGGCTGGACGGCCTGGATCCTGAGCCCCGACATGAAGCTGCCCACGGCGATGCGCCTGAAGGAGAGCCGGCGCGTGCCGATGTGGAACGGGCCGATCGAGTGCCGGCTGTTCCGCTTCGACATGGTCAGCGGCTCCGCGCGCGGCGGTGCACAGCCGCCGGTGACCTCCGGTAACTGAACGTCACCCTCCGGTCAGGATCGCGCAAGGCGCTTGCTCCAAAACCCGTCAACGGGTCGTCTCCGGGGATCGTTTTCTGGGTGCTCTCTCACACACATCCGCAAAACGACCCCATCGACAGGAGATCATCATGTCCTTCAAGCTCTCGACCCCGCTGCTCGCCGCACTCGCGCTGACCGCCTCGTTCACCGCCCTGTCGGCCCACGCCGCCGACCTGCCCGGCAAGCACCCCGCGTACCTGCACGCGCTCACCGACCTGCGCGGCGCGCGCTGGAACCTGGAACATCGCGCCGGCGACGCGGCCGTGAGCTCGCAGGAAGACGTGGCGATCGTCGAGACCGACCGCGCGATCCACGAGGCCAAGACGGCCGCGATGGAAGACGGCAAGAACATCGAGGATCATCCGCAGGAAGACGCGAACCTCGACCGCCCGGGCCGCCTGCACCACGCGCTGGAGCTGCTGCAGAAGGCCAGGAACGACGTGGCTCGCGAGGAAGACAACCCCGAGACGCGCAACCTGCGCAACCGCATCGTCGAACACACCGACCTGGCCATCGAAGCCACGAAGCACGCGATCCACGACGTCGAACAAGGACGTTGACCCCTGACTCAGCGGCCGTAGTAAACGGCGAGCGCCTCGTTGCGGCTGCGTCGATCCGAGAACCAGCGATCCAGGTAAGCGTCCTCGAACTGCGACGCCAGCGCCAGTGCGCGTGCGAGCGCGTCCGCTCGAGCCGCCTGTTCGCACAGCCGCAGGCCCATCGCCAGCTCGAGCTCGAGGAACGACCGGTCGACGTTCTCGTTGCCGTCCACGTCGTGCGCGTCGAGCAGTGCCAGCCCGGCACGCGCCTGGGCAGCTCCGGTCACGCCGTCGCCTAGCGCGTTGGCGGTCATCGTGCCCAGGTAGTGCGCGCGCTCGCGGTTGAGCCAGGTGCCGGCGCGCTCCCAGAAGCGCTGCGCATGCTGGGTAGTCAGGTGCAGCGCGGTGCGCAGGTCGGGCTGCGAGAGGTCGGCCACCGGGCGCTCCAGCAGGTCGGAGGCGATGTTGTCGGTGACGGCGCCGAAGGCGGTGTCCAGGCCCGGGCCGGGCATGGCGTGCAGCGCGGCCAGCGGCTGCAACGCCTGCAGCGTGAGGCGGCCGGCCGACTCGGCGCCTTGGCCGCTGATGGAGTACATCACCGCGCCCAGCGTGATGAGCGCGCGGGCCTTGGCCACGGGCGTGTCGGAACTGGCCGCGAGCGCCTGCGTCCAAGTGCGCGCCTGGTTCGAGTCGCCGGCGATCTGCGCCGCGACGGCGGCCTGGCGGAAGATGGCAGGCGTGGCGTGGATGCCCGCGCGGGCCACCAGCGCGCGCTGGGCCGCCAGCGCCTCGGCCCACAGGTCGAACTTCTCGCCCAGCACGTGATCGATCAGGAAGGCCAGCCTCGGCAGCCGTCCCACCGAGACCGTGGCCACGTCGAGGCCGCGCAGCAGCTCCATGGCGCGCTGCGGCTCGTCGTCGTGGATCGGATCGATCTGCGCCAGGAGCGCGTCGCCGTCGATCGCTAGGGTGGAAACGGAGGAGTCGCTCATGGTCCGGGCAGGCAGCGCGGCGCTGTGATCGGACATCGTACCTGACCGGGTACGCGGTGCGGAGGTCGTTGGCAGCGCATCGGGCACACTGGCGGGATGTCCCTGCGCCTGTACGTCGAATCGCCCCTGTCCGCCGAGCTCGAGTTCGGCCTGCCCGAAGACGCCGCCCGCCACGTGCAGGTGCGCCGGCTGCAGCCGGGCGACGAGTTGCGCCTGTTCGACGGCGCGGGCGGCGAGTGGCGCGCTCGGGTCACGCGCATGGGCAAGCGGGACGTGGACGTGCGCGTGGGCGCGCACGAGGCGGTCGACCGCGAGCTGCCGTTCGACCTCGAGATCGCGCTGGGCATGCCCACCAACGAGCGCATGGACGCGCTCATCGAGAAGGCCACCGAGCTCGGCGTGGCCGCCATCCAGCCGCTGCACACCGAGCGCTCCGTGCTTCGACTGGACGGCGACCGGGCCGCCAGGCGCGTGGCGCACTGGCAGGCCGTCGCCGTGGGTGCGAGCGAGCAGAGCGGACGCACGCGCGTGCCGTTGGTGGCGCCGGTGCGCAGCCTGGCGGCCTGGCTCGCGGCGCCGTCGGAGGGGGCCCCCTACGACGGCCGTTTCGTGATGAGCACCGGCACGGCGCCGGCGTTGTCGAAGACACTGGTTGCGGCGCCGCGCGGGCGCTGGCTGGCCCTGAGCGGGCCGGAGGGCGGCCTGAACGCCGACGAGGAGGCCGCGGCCGTCGCGCGCGGCTTCACGCGCGTCAGCCTCGGCAGCCTGATCCTGCGCGCCGACACAGCGCCGCTGGCGTGGCTGGCGCAGATGGCGGTCTTGTCGAGGCTTTAGGACCGGCGACAACGGACCCGAGGCATCTCCGCTGGAGTGCGAGCCAGCGCGGCGCGCACGATGTCGCGCGAGTACGGGGCCGCCACCTCGCGCACGAAGCGCTGGAAGTCGCCGTGGGCCGCGTCGTCGGCGCGATCGGAGATCGTGCGCACGACGGCGAACGGGCGCTCGAAGTCGTGGCAGACCTGGGCCACGGCGGCGCCCTCCATCTCCACGGCCAGCGCGTCGGGCAGCAACGAACGCAGCGCGTCGCTCTCGGCGTGCGTGGCCACGAAGCGGTCGCCGCTGACCACCAGGCCCCGGTGCAACGTGGCCGCCTGCGCATGGGCGCGGGTGGCCGCCAGCGCGCGGCCGGCCTGCGCGAGTCGCTCGCTCCAGTGCGCGTCGGCGTCGAAGCGCGCGCGGCCGGTGAGCGGCACCTCCCAGCGAGGAAACAGCGGCTCGGCGTTCATGTCGTGCTGCAGCAGCGTGCTCGCGACGACGATGTCGCCCACGCGCACGTCGGCGCCCAGGCCACCGGCCACGCCGGTGAACAGCAGCGCGCGGGCATCGAACGCGTCGAGCAGCACGGCGGCGGTGATGGCCGCGGCCACCTTGCCGATGCCGCAGCGCACCAGGATCACGGCGTGGCCGTCGAGGCGGCCGAAGTGGAAGTCGCGGCCGGCGCGCCGCTCGGTTCGCAGGTCGGCGAGGCACGGCCGCAGCGCGGCTATCTCCTCGTGCATCGCGCCGACGATGGCCAGCCGCGTCATGCGTTCACGCAGCCGTCATTCGGTGGCGCCCAGCTGCTTGCGGAAACGCGCGGCCGATTCCTCGCCGTGCGCCTTGCGGAGCTGCTCGACGAAGTCGAGCGCGACGACCTGCATGCCGGCCAGGTCGGAGCAGCCTTCGATCTTGAGGATCAGGCGATAACCCTTGATGAGCCCGAAGCGCTCCTTGGCCTCGTGGGTGAGCAGCGTGTAGAGCGCGTCGTAGGTCCAGTCGCGCACCGCCACGTCCACCGGGATGCGCTGGTACAACACCTTGGCGCCGACGCCGTCCCTGGGCGCGATGAGCTTGGCGGCCAGCAGCACGTCGAGGTCGCCGGGCGTGCTGCCGTTGACCTTGCCGATCCACGCGTCGCCGGTGCACGAGGCATCGATCACCATCAGCAGATTGCGTGCGGGACGCGAGAGCTTGATGCTGTGCGCGCGGAACTCAGCCTTGCCGGCGTCGGTGCGGACGTAGGCCTCCGCATGGGTCGTGGTCATCATCGTCTGTCCCTGCTGGCCGGGCGGCCATGTGTCTAAGGTTTTCTGCCGTCCCGCAGCTCGCGCCGCAGGATCTTCCCTACATTGGTTTTCGGCAGATCAGAACGGAATTCAACGACCTTGGGGCGTTTGTAACCGGTAAGATTTGTTTCACACCACGCGCGCACGTCGGCCTCGGTGAGCGCCGGATCCTTCTTGACGATGACGATCTTGACGGCCTCGCCCTGCTTCGCATCGAGGATGCCGACGGCCGCGCACTCGAGCACGCCGGGCAGCAGCGCCACGACGTCCTCCACCTCGTTCGGATACACGTTGAAGCCCGACACCAGGATCATGTCCTTCTTGCGGTCGACGATCTTGAAGTAACCGCGTTCGTCGACCTCGCCGATGTCGCCGGTGCGAAAGAAGCCGTCGGCGGTCATCACCTTGGCGGTCTCGTCGGGGCGCTGCCAGTAGCCGGCCATCACCTGCGGGCCGCGGATCGCGATCTCGCCGCGCTCGCCGGGACCCATCTCGTTGCCGTCGTCGTCCAGCAGCACCACGTCGGTGTCGGGCATGGGCATGCCGATGGTGCCGCTGTAGGCGGAGGTGTCCACCGGGTTGCAGGTGGCCGCGGGCGAGGTTTCCGACAGGCCATAGCCCTCGCAGATGGGGCAGCCCGTCTTCTGCAGCCATAGCTGCGCCGTGGCCTGCTGCACGGCCATGCCGCCGCCCACCGACAACACGAGCGTCGACCAGTCGACCTTGTCGAAATCGGGATGGTTGGCCATCGCATTGAACAGCGTGTTGACGGCCGGCAGGCTGTGGAACGGCTGGCGCCGCAGGTCCTTGAACATCGCCGGGATGTCGCGCGGATTGGCGACGAGGATGTTGCAGCCGCCCATGCGCAGCCCCAGCATCATGTTCGTGTTGAAGCCGAAGATGTGATACAGCGGCAGCGCGCAGATGGTGACCACCTGGTCACCCGGCTTCACCTTCTTCATCGCCGGTTGGTACCAGGCCTCCGACTGCAGCACGTTGGCCACCAGGTTGCGATGCAGCAGCACTGCGCCCTTGCTCACGCCGGTGGTGCCGCCGGTGTACTGCAGCACCGCCGCGTCCTCCGCGCCCACCTTGGCCGGCGTGAACGTGGCGCGGCGGCCGATGGCGATCGCGTCGTTGAAGCGCACGGCGCCGGGCAGGTCGAACGCCGGCACCATCTTCTTCACGTTGCGCACCACGTAGTTGACGATGCTGCCCTTGACCAGGCCCAGCAGGTCGCCCATGGACGCGAGGATGATCTTCTTCGTGGGCACGTCCTTCAGCACGTGCTGCAGCGTGGTGGCGAAGTTCTCGATGATGACGATGGCCTTGGCGCCCGAGTCCTTCAGTTGGTGCTCGAGCTCGCGCGGCGTGTACAGCGGGTTGACGTTGACCACCACCAGGCCTGCGCGCAGCAGGCCGGCCACCACCACCGGATATTGCGGCACGTTGGGCAGCATGATCGCCACGCGGTCGCCGGGGGCGAAGCCCAGCGTCTGCACGTAGGCCGCGAAGGCGCGCGACATCTCGTCGATCAGCCGGAAGCTGTAGTCCTTGCCCATGAACTTGTACGCGGGCAGGTGGGCGTACTTCGTGAAGCTGTCGTTCAGCAGTTCGACCAGGGACGCGTATTCGTTCGCGTTCACATGCGGCGGCACCCCGGCGGGGTAGTTCTTCAACCAGTTGCGTTCCATCTTGTCTCCGGCGTGCGGGGTCTCTGACCAGTCAGGGAAAAGGAACTTCTTCGGGTGGCACGGTACCCGATTCCCGGATCGGTTGCGCCACAGGCCCTATTCGACGGCCTTGAGCATGGCCTCGACCACCTTCTTGGCGTCGCCGAACACCATCATCGTCTTGTCCATGTAGAACAGCTCGTTGTCGAGGCCGGCGTAGCCGGCCGCCATCGAGCGCTTGTTGACGATGATGGTCTTGGCCTTGTAGGCCTCCAGGATGGGCATGCCGTAGATGGCCGTGCCCTTGATCAACGCCGCGGGGTTCACCACGTCGTTGGCGCCCAGGATGATGGCGACGTCGGCCTGGCCGAACTCGCCGTTGATCTCGTCCATCTCGAACACCTGGTCGTAGGGCACCTCGGCCTCGGCCAGCAGCACGTTCATGTGGCCCGGCATGCGCCCGGCCACCGGGTGGATGGCGTACTTCACGCTGATGCCCTTGGCGGTGAGCTTGGCCGCCAATTCCTTGACCGCGTGCTGCGCCCGGGCCACGGCCAGGCCATAGCCCGGCACGATGATCACGCTCTCGGCGTTGCCCAGGATGAAGGCCGCATCCTCGGCCGAGCCGCTCTTGACCGGCCGTGCCTCGGCCGCGCCCGTCACCGCCGTGCCGGGCGCGGCGCCGAAGCCGCCCAGGATCACGTTGAAGAACGAGCGGTTCATGGCCTTGCACATGATGTAGCTCAGGATCGCGCCCGAGCTGCCCACCAGCGAACCCGCGATGATCAGCATCGCGTTGTTCAGCGAGAAGCCGATGCCCGCCGCGGCCCAGCCCGAGTAGCTGTTCAGCATGGACACGACCACCGGCATGTCGGCGCCACCAATGGGGATGATGATGAGCACGCCCAGCACGAAGGCGATCGCCAGCATCGCGAAGAACGCCGCCCAGCTCTCGGTGGCAACGAAGGCCAGGCCGCAGCCCAGCATCGCCAGGCCCAGCACCGCGTTGAGCGCGTGCTGCCCCGAGAACTGCACCGGGGCGCCCTGGAACAGGCGGAACTTGTACTTGCCCGAGAGCTTGCCGAACGCGATGACCGAGCCCGAGAACGTGATCGCGCCGATGGCCGCGCCCAGGAACAGCTCCAGCCGGTTGCCGTACGGGATGGCCTCGCCGCGCGCGAGCCCGCGCTCCAGCGCCCAGGGCTCGGCCACGGCGGCCACCGCGATGAACACCGCCGCCAGGCCGATCATGCTGTGCATGAACGCCACCAGCTCGGGCATCTTGGTCATCTCCACGCGGCGCGCCATGAGCGTGCCGGCGGTGCCGCCCAGCAGCAGGCCCAGCAGCACCCACCCGAGGCCCAGGGGCGACGTCGCGATCGTGAAGATGAGCGCCCCCGTGGTGGCCACGGCGATGGCCATGCCAATCATGCCGAACAGGTTGCCGCGGATCGACGTGGTGGGATGCGACAGGCCCTTGAGCGCCTGGATGAAGCACACGCTGGCGACGAGGTACAGCAGCGTGACGAGGTTGAGACTCATGGCTTGGCACCCTTCTGCGTCCGGTCGAACCATGCGGACAGGACGCCGATCACCGAGTCGGTGAGCGCCATCGAGCCGGCCGCCAGCAGGGCGGCGACCAGCACCAGCGCGCCGCGCTGCAGCGGCATCGGCGGCAGCACGCGCAGCGCGTAGAGGAACAGCGCCACGCCGGCCACCAAATGCAGCACGCGCCAGAACAGGCTGCGGCCCGGCGCCGGGCTGTCGGGAACGAGGGTGATCATTGCTTGCCGTCCTTTGGAGCGGCCGGCCGTTCCTTCTTGCGGAACATCTCCAGCATTCGCCGCGTGACCAGGAAGCCGCCGAACACGTTGACCGCGGCCAGCGTGACGGCCAGCACGCCCATGGTCTTGGCCAGAACGCCTTCGGTGAGGCCCGCGGCGAGCATCGCGCCCACGATCACGATGGCCGAGATCGCGTTGGTGACCGCCATCAGCGGCGTGTGCAGCGCGGGCGTCACGTTCCACACCACGTGGAAGCCGACGTAGATCGCCAGCACGAAGATGATCAGGTTGATGATCGTGGGAGAGACGATGTCCATGGAGACTCCTCGCTTTATGGGTTCACTTGCGCTTGACTTCGCCGGCGTGCGACATGAGGCAGGCGGCCACGATGTCGTCCTCGAGATCGAGGTGGAAGGCCGCATCCTTGTCCACGACGAGCTTGAGGAAGTCGAGCACGTTGCGCGCGTACAGCGACGACGAGTCGGCCGCCACCAGCGCGGGCAGGTTGGTCTCGCCGACGATGGTCACGCCGTGCTTGACGACCGTGCGGCCGGCCTCCGTCAGCGGACAGTTGCCATCGGTGCCCGACGCGCCGCGGCCGGCCGCGATGTCGACGATCACCGAGCCCGGCTTCATCGAGCGCACCATGTCCTCGGTGACCAGCACCGGCGCCGCGCGGCCCGGGATCAGCGCCGTGGTGACGACGACGTCCGCCAGCGCCACGCGCTTTGCCACCTCCACCTTCTGGCGCTCCAGCCAGGCGGGCGGCATCGGCTTGGCGTAGCCGCCCACGCCTTCGGCGGCTTCCTTCTCCTCGGGCGTCTCGGTGGGCACGTCGATGAACTTGGCGCCGAGCGATTCCACCTGCTCCTTGACGCTGGGGCGCACGTCGGTGGCCTCGATCACCGCGCCCAGGCGCTTGGCGGTGGCGATGGCCTGCAGCCCCGCCACGCCGACGCCCAGCACGACGACGCGCGCGGCCTTGATGGTGCCGGCCGCGGTCATCAGCATCGGGAACAGGCGCTGGTACTTGTCGGCCGCGATCATCACGGCCTTGTAGCCGGCGATGTTGGCCTGCGAGGACAGCACGTCCATGCTCTGCGCCCGGGTGGTGCGCGGGGCGGCCTCGAGCGCGAACGCGGTGAGCCTGGCGTCGGCCAGCCTCTGCAGGCCGTCGCGGTCGAACGGGTTGAGCATGCCCACCAGCACGGCGTCGGGCTTCATCAGCAAAAGCTCGTCGGCCAGCGGGGCGCGCACCTTCAGCACCAGGTCGGCGCCCAGCGCGGCGCCCCGGTCGACGATCTCGGCCCCGGCGGCCACGTAGGCCTCGTCGGTGGCGCTGGCGGCCACGCCCGCGCCGGATTGCACCCGGATGACGTGCCCCTGCGCCTTGAGCTTCTTGGCCGTCTCCGGCGTGACCGCCACGCGCGTTTCGCCCGCCGCGGTTTCCAGCGGAACACCGATCAACATGGAAGTCTCCTTGCCTCGAGAATGGGCTGCGCAAGCTTACACAGTTTGCTCGGCGGCGTTCAGGGCCTGTTCCCCGGGCGATTCAGCGTGAACGCAACGCCACACCCGCGGGGCTTCCCCCACGGATTTGCTGGCCTGCGGGCGCGGGCGCCGCGACAATCGCCAGCCATGGGAGCAGATCGTTGGAAGCCTAGCGTCACCGTAGCCGCCGTCATCGAGAAGGACGGCCGCTACCTGATGATCGAGGAGATGACGCGGGACGGCCTGCGCATCAACAACCCCGCCGGCGGCCTCGAGCCCGGCGAGTCGCCCCTTGCCGGCGCGATGCGCGAGGCGCTCGAGGAGACCGCCTGCCACTTCACGCCCGAGGCCCTGCTGGGCGTCTACATGGCGCGCAACCCCGACACCGACCGCGGCCCCGGCGTCACCTACATGCGCTTCGCGTTCTGCGGCACGGCCAGCGATCCGGTGCCCGGCCAGGCGCTCGACAGTCCCGTGGTGCGCACCCTCTGGATGACTGTCGACGAGGTGCGTGCCGCCAGCGACCGCCTGCGAGGCCCGCTGGTGCTGCAATGCATCGAGGATCACCGCGCCGGCAAGCGCCTGCCGCTGGACGCCCTGTTCACGCACCCCAGCGTGGCCTCGCCCGACGCGGGCGCCGTCACCTCGGAACCCTGAGAGGCCTTTGCGGCGCGCGCCGGGCCCGGGTTTCCTACAATCGAGGCATGTGTGCGAAGCGTGTGGTGGTCGGCCTGTCCGGCGGTGTCGATTCGGCGGTGACGGCCCACCTGCTCAAGAAGCAGGGGCACGAGGTCGTCGGCATCTTCATGAAGAACTGGGAAGACGATGACGACGACGAGTACTGCTCGACGCGCCAGGACTTCCTGGACGCCGCCAGCGTGGCCGACGTGCTGGACATCGAGATCGAGCACGTCAACTTCGCGGCCGAATACAAGGATCGCGTGTTCGCCGAGTTCCTGCGCGAGCACCGCGCCGGCCGCACGCCCAACCCCGACGTGCTGTGCAACGCCGAGATCAAGTTCAAGGCGTTCCTGGACCACGCGATGCGCCTGGGCGCCGACAGCATCGCCACGGGACACTACGCCCGCGTGCGGCTGAACGAGGCCACCGGGCGGCACGAGCTGCTGAAGGGCCTGGATCCGGGCAAGGACCAGAGCTACTTCCTGCACCGCCTGAACCAGGCACAGCTGGCGCAGACGCTGTTCCCCGTGGGCGAATTGCACAAGACCGAGGTGCGCCGCATCGCCGACGAGATCAACCTGCCCAACGCGAAGAAGAAGGATTCGACCGGCATCTGCTTCATCGGCGAGCGTCCGTTCCGCGAGTTCCTGAACAAGTACCTGGCGCAGAACCCCGGCCCGATCCTGGACGACCGCGGTCGCAAGCTGGGCGAGCATGTGGGCCTGAGCTTCTACACGCTGGGCCAGCGCCAGGGCCTGGGCATCGGCGGCGTGAAGGAAAAGCGCGGCCAGCGCGGCGGCGGCGAGCACGCGCCCTGGTTCGTGGCGCGCAAGGAGATGGACACCAATACCTTGCGCGTGGTGCAGGGGCACGACCATCCCTGGTTGCTGTCGCGTCGGCTCGGCGCGATGGATCTCAGCTGGGTGGCGGGGGCGACGCCTGAGGCCGGCGAGCTGGCGTCGAAGGCGCGCTATCGGCAGGCGGATGCGGCCTGCACGCTGGAACGCGCCTGCGACGAGGCGTCGATCGCACTGAGCTTTCCTGATGCGCAGTGGGCGGTCACTCCCGGGCAATCGGCCGTGCTGTATGACGGCGACGTGTGCCTGGGCGGCGGCGTGATCGAGTCGGCAACGACGCTGGGCTGACCAGAGGTGTCTGGCATCGCCTGCGGGTACGCAGGAGATGCCAGACACCTTGGCGCATGGCATGCTCGCGTTCCAATTTCAAGGATCGCTCGATGCTCACCACCGTCGCCAACATCTTCGTCGCCCTGCTGGCGCTGCTGCACGTCTACATCCTGGTGCTGGAGATGTTCCTGTGGACGACCCAGCGGGGCCGCCGGGCATTCGGCACGACGGCGGAATTCGCCGAGGCCAGCAAGGTGCTGGCCGCGAACCAGGGGCTCTACAACGGGTTCCTGGCAGCCGGGCTCGCATGGGGCCTGTACCTCGGCACCGAAGGACACGGCGTCAAGCTGTTCTTCCTCGGCTGCATCCTGGTGGCAGGGCTGTACGGTGGCCTGACGGCGACGCGCAAGATCCTGTTCATCCAGGCGATTCCCGCAGCGATCGGCATCGCGTTGGTGATGGCATCCGGGGCATAGTCGGTTTTCACAAATGCTTCTGCGGCATAAGGCATATGCGGTTATCGAGTAGGGTTCGATAATCGTTTCATGAACTTCCAACAGTTGCGCTCCGTGCGCGAGGCCGTGCGCCGGGGCTTCAACCTCACCGAGGTCGCCCAGGCGCTGCACACGTCGCAGCCGGGCGTCAGCCGCCAGATCCGCGAGCTCGAGGATGAACTGGGCGTCGAGATCTTCGTGCGCGTGGGCAAGCGCCTCACCGGCCTCACCCAGCCCGGCGTGGCCGTGCTGCCCTGGGTGGAGCGCCTGCTGCAGGACGCCGAGAGCCTGCAGCGCGCCAGCGAGGAGTTCACGCAGGGAACCAGCGGCGTGCTCACCATCGCCGCCACCCACTCCCAGGCGCGCTACGCGCTGCCCACGGCCGTGCGCGATTTCCGGGCGGCCCACCCCAACGTCCAGCTGCAGTTGCACCAGGGCTCGCCCGAGCAGATTGCCCAGATGCTGCTCACCGGCACCGTCGACATCGGCATCGCGTCGCACCTGCTGGCCGAGCGTCCCGAGCTGGTGGCGCTGCCGTGCTATCGCTGGACGCACTCCATCGTCGTGCCCGAGGGCCATCCGCTGGTGGCCGACGGCGAGGTGACGCTGGAGCGCCTGGCCAAGTACCCGATCATCACGTACGACATCGGCCTCACCGGCCGCTGGAGCATCGACGCCGCGTTCAAGCGCGCGGGCCTGCGCCCCGACATCGTGATCACCGCGATGGACGCCGACATCATCAAGACCTACGTCGACCTGGGCCTGGGCGTGGGCATCCTGGCCTCCATCGCGATGGACGACGACCAGCCCGGCCGCCTGCGCGCGGTCGACGCGCGCCACCTGTTCTCCATCAACACCACCAGCGTGGCCGTGCGTCGCGGCGGCCTGCTGCGCGGCTACGCCTACGACTTCATCCAGACCTTCGCGTCGCACCTCACGCGCGAGGTGGTGGAGGCCGCGCAGGCGGCGCCCAGCGACACCGAGCAGGCGCCGCTGTAGAGGAATGCCTCTAGAACGATAGTCATCGATATCGTTCGAAACGCGCACTTTCCAACGGTCCGGCCGCTTGCACCCGTGGGGGAGACCTCAAGATCCGCGGCGGACCGCCGATCCCGGGGGTGAAGCGCTCCAATCCGGGGTGCAGCGGCCATCCTGGTTGACCATTGACCTCCCCGTTCCAGTCCGCCTCCGACCTGCCTGGTCGGGACGCCACCGACCCCGCGAGCCTGCTCGCGCAGGCCGATTGGCACCTCTACATCGACAGCCGCCGAGCCGGTGAGCTGGGCCAGGCCGCGCTCGACGCCCTGCGCGACCGCCCCACGGCCGCATTGCGCGGCGATGCGCATTTCCACATAGGCCTGGCGCTGCTGCGCGCCGGCCAGGTGACACCCGCGCTGGAGCACAACGAGCTTGCGCGTGGCTCGTTCGCCGCGCACGACGACGCCCGCGGCCTGCTGATGTGCGAGCAGTTCGACGCGCTGAACCTGCACGTCCGGGGACAACTGCAGGACGCGCTCGCGCTGCACGTTCGCATCCTCGCGCGCAGCGCGGGCGTGTCGCGCCGGCCCACCGACCTGTACATCTGCCACAACTCGCGCGCCATCACGCGCAAGCTGCTGGGCCAGCACGACTACATGCTGCTGGACTTCTACGAGGCGCTCCACGCGGCCAAGGCCTGCGAATCGCCGGGCCCGCAGATCAACGCGCTGACCAACCTCGGCGGCAGCCACACCGACCTGTGGAACCTGGGCGAGGCGCAGAAGCTGTCGGAGCAGGCACTCGACATGGCCGAGGCGGCAGGCGCCTGGACGGCATTCGCCGTGGCGGTGTTCAACCTGGCCCAGTGCTGGGCTGGCCGCGCCTTGTGCCGCACTGCTGGAGCGCATCCGCCGCAACGAACACCGCATGGCGCCGGGCGTGCTGGCCAACAACACCTCGCTGATGGCCATCGCCCACCTGTGCGCGGGCGACGTCGAGGGCGCGCGCACGTGGCTGGACCGCGGCGTGACGGCGATGTTCTCCGACCATGACGGCAAGACCGACTTCGCGCGGGCCCAGGCCACCTGGCTGATGGCCACGGGCCGCCCGCAGGAGGCGCGCGCCGTGATCCAGGCGCGCATCGCCGAGACGGCGGACGCCGAGCTGAAGGATCCGCCCTACGCGCGGATGCGCCTGCTGCAGGTGGCCACGGACGTGTGCGAGCGCCTGCACGACCACGCCGCGGCGCTGCGCACGCTGCGCGAGGCGCAGGCCCTGTTCGAGACCCTCGTGGGTCGGAGCGCGCGCGCCGGCTTCATCGCCACCCAGGTGGCCCACGAGACCGCCGTCGCGCGCGACGACCGCGATCGCGCACGCGAGGCGCAGGAGCGCGCGGAGGTCGACCGCCGGCGCCTGGCGGCACTGAATTTCGCGCTGGAGGAGCGCATGCGCGAGTCGCAACACCTGAACGACGCGCTGCAGCAGAAGATCGCCGAGGCCGAGGCGCTGCAGGTCCAGTTGCGCGATCAGGCCGTTCGCGACCCCCTCACCGGCCTGTACAACCGCCGCTTCCTGGCCGAGGCGAGCGTCGCGCGCATCGAGCTGGCACGCCGCCAGGCCACGGCGATCGCGATCGTGTTGATCGACATCGACCACTTCAAGCAGATCAACGACAGTCACGGCCACGGTCGCGGCGACGAGGTGCTGCAGCAGTTCGCCGCGCTGCTGCGCGAGCGCATGCGTCGCAGCGACGTCATCTGTCGCTTCGGCGGCGAGGAGTTCGTGCTGCTGGTGGACAACTGCGAGCAGCCGGCGCTGGTGGAGATCCTCGACACCATCATGCGGCAGTTCCGCGCGATGCGATTCGGCGTGGGCGACGACATGCTCCAGGACTGCACCTTCTCGGCCGGCGTCGCCGTACTGGACAAGGACGGCCGCGACTTCGAGTCGCTGGCGCGCGTGGCCGACGCGCGCATGTACCAAGCGAAGGCGGCCGGCCGGGCGCGGATCTGCGCGGGGTGACGCCTATGCGGCGAAGCGGGTGATGTGCCGTGGCTTCAGGAACACGCGCGCGCCGGTCACCAATCCCAGCCGCTCGCGCGTGGCCAAAAAGTCCTGGCGCGTGAGCTCGACGTCGACGAAGCTGCCGTCGTCGTCGCGCTTGAACTCGATGCGCGTGTTGGGCCCCACGGTGAGCATCTGGCCCACGGTCACCGACCAGGTGTCGGGCTCGGGCACGGCCACGATGTCGATCTCGTGCGGGCGCACGTAGTCGGTCTCCGAGCCGCGCGCGAACAGGTTCACGTCGCCCAGGAACTGCAGCACGAACGGCGTGGCCGGGTGGTCGTAGACCTCGCTCGGCGCGCCCTGCTGCTCGATCTTGCCCTGGTTCATGACGACCACGCGGTCGGCCACCTCCATGGCCTCTTCCTGGTCGTGCGTGACGAACACGCTGGTGACGTGCATCTCGTCGTGCAGGCGGCGCAGCCAGCGGCGCAGCTCCTTGCGCACCTTGGCATCGAGCGCGCCGAAGGGCTCGTCCAGCAGCAGCACCTTGGGCTCCACCGCCAGCGCGCGGGCGAGCGCGATGCGCTGGCGCTGGCCGCCGGACAGCTGGTGCGGATGGCGATCGGCGATCCAGTCGAGCTGCACCAGCTTGAGCAGGTCGTTGACCTTGGCCTTGATCTCGCGCTCCGACGGCCGCGTGGCCTTGGGACGCACGCGCAGACCGAAGGCCACGTTCTCGGCGATGGTCATGTGGCCGAACAGCGCGTAATGCTGGAACACGAAGCCGACGTTGCGGTCGCGCACCTCGGTGTTGGTGGCGTCCTCGCCGTGGAACAGCACGCTGCCCGAGTCGGGCATCTCGAGGCCGGCGATGATACGCAGCAGCGTGGTCTTGCCCGAGCCCGAGGGGCCCAGCAGCGCGACGAGTTCGCCGGCGGGCACGTCCAGGCTCAGGTTGTCGCACACGGCGAGATCGCCGAATCGCTTGGTGACGTTGCGAACTTCAATGCTCATTTCGGGCTTCCCGGTGCGACGACCTGGCGCGTCGCTCGACGATGTACTTGAGGACCAGCGTGACCAGCGCGAGCGCGGCCAGCAGAGAGGCGACGGCGAAGGCCGCGGCGAACTGGTAGTCGTTGTAGAGGATCTCGATGTGCAGCGGCAGCGTGTTGGTCTGGCCGCGGATGTGGCCCGAGACCACGCTGACCGCGCCGAACTCGCCCATCGCCCGCGCGTTGCACAGGATCACGCCGTACAGCAGCGCCCACTTGACGTTGGGCAGCGTCACGCGCCACAGGATCTGCCAGCCCGAGGCGCCCAGCACGCGCGCGGCCTCCTCCTGCTCCTGGCCCTGCGCCTGCATCAGCGGGATGAGCTCGCGCGCGATGAACGGGAACGTGACGAACACCGTGGCCAGCACGATGCCCGGCACCGCGAACACGATCTTCAGGTCGTGGTCGCGCAGCCATTCGCCGCACCAGCCCTGCAGGCCGAAGATCAGCAGGTAGATGAGGCCGGCGATCACCGGCGACACCGAGAACGGCAGGTCGATGAGCGTGAGCAGGACGTTCTTGCCGCGGAAGTCGAACTTGGCGATGGCCCACGCCGCGGCCACGCCGAACACGAGGTTCAGCGGCACCGAGATGAACGCGGCGATCAGCGTGAGCTTCAGCGCCGACAGCGCGTCGGACTCGGTGAGCGCGGCCCAGTACACCTCGGCGCCCTTGGCGAACGCCTGCACGAACACGGACACGAGCGGCACGAACAGGAACAGCGTGAGGAACGCGAGCGCCAGGCCGATCAGCGTGCGGCGCACCCAGGCGGGCTCGCTCACGGCATCCGCCACGCTCGGCGGCGCCAGCGGGCGCACCACGGGGCCGGCATCGGCCACGGCGAGCTTGGGCGTCGAGGAGGGAGCGACGGCGCTCATGTCAACGTCCCTGGCGCTTGCGCGCCCAGGCCTGCAGCAGGTTGATCATCAGCAGCAGCAGGAAGGCCGCCACCAGCATCACCACCGCGATGGAGGTGGCGCCGGCGTAGTCGTATTGCTCCAGCTTGGTGATGATCAGCAGCGACGTGATCTCGGAGACCATGGGCATGTTGCCGGCGATGAAGATGACCGAGCCGTACTCGCCCAGTGCGCGCGCGAACGCCAGCGCGAAGCCGGTGAGCAGCGCGGGCATCAGCGCCGGAAAGATCACGTAGTAGAAGGTCTGCAGCCGCGATGCGCCCAGCGTGGCGGCGGCCTCCTCCAGCTCGCGCTGCAGGTCTTCGAGCACCGGCTGCACCGTGCGCACCACGAAGGGCAGGCCGATGAACGTGAGCGCCACGAAAACGCCCAGCGGGGTGTAGGCCACCTTGAACGGGAGCAGCTTGCCGATCCAGCCGTTGCCCGCGTAAAGCGTGGTCAGCGCGATGCCCGCCACCGCGGTGGGCAGCGCGAACGGCAGGTCGACCAGGGCGTCGATCAGGCGCTTGCCGGGAAACCGGTAGCGCACCAGCACCCACGACACGAGCAGGCCGAACACCGCGTTGACCAGCGCGGCGAGCAGCGACGCGCCGAACGTGAGGCGATACGACGCCATCACGCGCGGCGACGTGACGGTGGCCACGAAGGTGCCCCAGCTGACCGTGAAGGTCTTCAGGAACACCGCCGACAGCGGGATCAGGACGATGAAGCAGAGGTACAGCAGCGCGAAGCCGAGGGCGAGATTGAACCCGGGCAACACGCTGTGACGCCGCAGCAGCAGGGCGCGCGTGGACAGAAAGGCCATTTCATCCACTGTAGAGCCCCCTGCCGCGGCGCGCCAACGAAGCGATGCGCGCATCCATATGCGGGTTTCGTTGGTTGCACCAACGGTTCCCGCATGTCGAGACGGCGTCTCTCAACGCAGCGGCGCACCCCTGCCCGGGCAAGCGTCACTTTCCCTTTCGCGAAGGCCACGGGCGGCCATGCCGCCCGGCGTCCTCAGCGCACCTTGGCCAACAACGCCGTCAATTCGCCCAGGACTTCACCGATCTGCTTGCGGCCGCGCGAGTCGCCGCCCAGGCGGCTGCCGAGCTCCTGCTCGACCAGGCTGACGGTCATGTGCACATAGGTACTGTCCAACGCGCGGCGGACCGCCACGAGCTGGCTTGCGATGTCGATGCCGGGCTGGCCGGATTCGATCATTCGCTGGATACCTCGCAGCTGCCCTTCGGCACGCTTGAGGCGGTTGAGCACTTCGGTTCGGCTTTGTTCATCGACAAGCACTGACATTTTTTGGACCCTCCAACGGCAGCCCTCCATCGGAGCCGCCGCACCGCCATTGTGGGCATTTCACGAAATTTGCATAGGTGGTGCGGTACCCGCGCGCCACGAAATGCCCGGAAATTACGGGGGGTTCGTCGGGGGGGAAGGGTTTGCACGCGGCTTTGCAGCGGACAAGCGCCGCAAAAACAGGCAGAAGACATCGATACGGTTCCACGTATCGGCGATTTCTATCGCCTGAGGTCAGCGTCCCCGCGCCAGCAGCGTCGCCACCTCGGCGGCCGATCGCACGCCCAGCTTGCCGAACACGCGCGCGCGATGCACCTCCACCGTGCGCACCGAGATGCAAAGCTCGTCGGCGATCACCTTGTTCAGCTTGCCGGCAGCCACGCGCTGCATCACCTCTCGCTCGCGCTCCGACAGGCTGGCCAGGCGCGCGGCGGTCTCGTCGTCCTTCGAATCGGCGGCCTGGCGTGCCGCGTCCACCGCCAGCGCGCGCGTGACGCGCTCCACCAGCGCCACGTCGCCCGAGGGCTTCTCGACGAAGTCGAACGCGCCCTTCTTCAACGCCTCCACCGCCATCGGGATGTCGCCGTGGCCCGTGAGGAAGATGACCGGCACGCCGCTGCCGCGCGCCACCAGCGCGTCGTGCACCTGCAGGCCCGACATCGGCTCCATGCGCACGTCCAGCAGGATGCAGCCGGCCAGCGGCGCTTCGTCGGCGGCGTCGAGGAACTCGGGGCCGCTGGGATACGAGCGCACCGCGAGGCCGTGCGACTGGAACAGGAAGCTGAGGGCGTCGCGCACCGGGGCCTCGTCGTCGACGAGGTGGACCATCGGTTCGGGCGGGCGGTGGGCAAGCGAAGTGGCGTTCATGGACGGTCCTCGGATTGCGCGGTCGACTCGGCGGCGTCGGGCAACAGCTCCGACGCGGGCCAGCTGCCGGCCACGGGCAAGGTGAAGGAAAAGCGCGCACCGCCCCAGGCGCTGTCGGTGGCGTCGAAGGCGCCGTGGTGGGCCTCGATGATGGAGCGGCAGATGGCCAGACCCATGCCCATGCCGTCGGGCTTGGTGGAATAGAACGGCGTCACGAGCTGTTCGACCGTGCGACCGCGCAAGCCCGGGCCGGCGTCTTCGACGTCGAGCCGCAGGAAACCGTCGGTGTCGCTCGCGCCAGGCCTCGCGCTGGTGCCCGCGCGCGAGATGCTCACGCGCAGGCGGCGTTGGGAGGCGGGCACGCCGGCCATCTCGTCGCAGGCGTTGCGCACCAGGTTGAGCACCACCTGCTCGACCAGCACCGGGTCGGCGTCGACCTTGGACAGCCCCGGCGCCACGGCCCACTCCACGTGCAGCTGCAGCCGGCGCAGTTCGCGCGCCAGAAGCGCCAGCGCGCGGTGCGCGATGTCGCCGAGATCCATGGTCTCGCGCTGCGGACTGCGGCGCGTGAGGAACTCGCGGATGCGCTTGACGATGCGGCCGGCCTCGGCGGCCTGGTCGCCCAGGCGCGTCATCGCGTCCACGAGGCGCGCATCGGGCTGACCCGCGCGCTCCAGCAGGCGTTTCACGCCCGCGGCGTAGCCGGTGATGGAGGTGAGCGGCTGGTTGAGCTGGTGCGCGAGCGCGGAGGCCACCTCGCCCAGCATCGTCAGCCGTGCCTGGTGGGCCATCGAGTCGGTCTGGTGGCGCTCGCGTTCCTCGAGCCGCTTGCGTTCGGTGATGTCGAGGATGGAGCCCATCCAGCCGATGTGGCGGCCGCTGGAATCGACCAGCGGCGCCTCGTAGAGCATCACGTCGATCGGGCGACCGTCCTTGCGCACCCAGCGCGCCTCGTAGCCGTCGCGCGGCGCGCCGCCGGCCATGTTGCGCAGGTGGCGCGACATGCTGTCGGCGATGGCGTCGGGCGGCCAGTAGGGCATGGGCGTGGCGCGGCCGATGAGCTCCTCGGGCGGAAAGCCCACCAGGTCGCAGAAGGCGCGGTTGACGTACACCAGCGTGCCGTCGGTGTCGCGCGCGCGCAGGCCCACCGTCAGCGAGTCCTCCATCGCCTGGCGCCACGCGGCCTCGGTGCGCAGCGCGGCCTGCGTGCGCAGCACCTCGTTGACCTGCCAGCGCAGCAACGCGGTGGCCACGCCGATCAGCGCCAGGAACACGCCCATCAGCACGATGGGCAGGCGCAGCCACCACGGCCGCAGCGACTCGTGCAACGACAGCTCGAGGTACGTGTCGGGCATCGCGGGCTCGAGGCTGTGGCGATGCGATTCCTCCGGCGGCGCCTCGTGGTCGCCGCTGTTGAGCGGGTCGGCCACCACCTGCCCGTAGCCGTCGACCAGGCGCACGTCGTACTCGTGCGCGAGCCACCACGGCACCGTCTGGCGCAGCAGCACGGCCGGCGCGTAGCGCACCACGAAATGGCCGGCGGGGCGGCCGAAAGCGTCGCGCAGCGGCGCGCTCAGGTGCGCGCTGAGGCCCGGCCGCTCGGAGATGCCGATGCCCTCGGGCACGACCACGCGCAGGCGCGTGTCGGCGTCCACCCAGCTGATGCTTTGCCACAGGCGCGCGAGACCGTCGGTCACGGCCTCCTGCCTGGCCAGCGCCTCGGGCGGCTGCGAGACGTCGAAGCTGCGCGCGAGCTCGTTGACCTGCACCTGCTCCTCGCCCACGCGATCGGTGATCTGGCTTTCGAGCGACAGCGAGTCGGTGATCAGCTGGCGCTGGCGCGACTCCATGTCGGCGCGATCGGACAACTGCAGCCAGATGGCCACCGACACCGTGAACAGCACCGACAACACGAGCGGCACCCACCACCACGCGCCGCGGCGCGCGAGCGTGCGGGCCCACGCGCGACTCGCGGGCGCGCCGGGCATCACGCTGGGGGGCTGCGTCAGGGCAGGAAGCATGGCGCGAGTCTATGTCGTTGCCCGGGCTCGAAGGACGCCTTGGCCGGGCTCATGTGGGAGTCCACAATTTGCAGCGCGTCCATGCGCTGTCGACAATCGCCCGACTCGAACGCCACCGGCCCCCGGCGTGCGCGCCGCCCAGGCTTGCGCCAGGCTGAATTCGACGACGAACTTCAAACGATTCTCAGGAGACACGCATGAACACCACTTCCCGCCGCCAGGTTCTCGGCGCCGCCGCCGCGCTCGCCACGGTCGGCTTCGGCAGCGCGCGCGCCCAGGCCCCCATCGTGATCAAGTTCAGCCACGTCGTCGCCCCGGATACCCCCAAGGGCAAGGGCGCGCAGCGCTTCAAGGAGCTGGCCGAGCAGCGCACCGGTGGCAAGGTGAAGGTGGAGGTCTACCCGAACAGCCAGCTGTACAAGGACAAGGAAGAAATGGAGGCGCTGCAGCTGGGCTCCGTGCAGATGCTGGCGCCGTCGCTGTCGAAGTTCGGCCCGCTGGGCGCCAAGGAATTCGAGGTGTTCGACCTGCCCTTCCTGTTCAAGGACACCGCCGCCTTCAAGGGCATCACCGAAGGCCAGCTGGGCAAGGACCTGTTCGCCAAGCTCGAGCCCAAGGGCGTCCGCGGCATGGCCTTCTGGGACAACGGCTTCCACCAGATGTGCGCCAACCGCCCGCTGCACCACGTGGCCGACTTCAAGGGCCTGAAGATGCGCATCCAGTCGTCGAAGGTGCTCGACGCGCAGATGCGCGCGCTCGGCGCCATCCCGCAGGTGATGGCGTTCTCGGAGCTGTACCAGGCGCTGCAGTCGGGCGTGGTCGACGGCACCGAGGGCACGCCGTCGAACTTCCTCACGCAGAAGACCTACGAGGTCACCAAGTACATCACGCTGTCCAACCACGGCCACCTGGCCTACGCGGCCATCGTCAACAAGAAGTTCTGGGACGGCCTGCCGACCGACGTCCGCACCACGCTGGATGGCTGCATGAAGGACGCCACCACGTACGCCAACGCGATCGCGGCCACCGAGAACGTGCAGGCGCTGGAGAAGATCCGCGCCAGCGGCAAGTGCACCATCTATCAGCTGGCGCCCGCCGAGGAGCTGGAGTGGAAGAAGGCGCTGATGTCGGTCCATCACGACATGGAATCGCGCGTTGGCAAGGAAACGATCGCGGCGGCCTACAAGGCCACCGGCTTCGTTCCGGTCTGATCCTTCGCTCCGCCCATCGCGCCATGAGGCGCGAGAAAGGCCCCAGATGTTCAATCGACTCCTCGACCACCTCGAAGAGTGGCTCATCGCGTTCCTCATGGGCGCGGCGACGCTGCTGATCTTCGTGGCGGTGGTCCATCGCTACGCCGCCGGGTGGCACTACCCGCCGGCCCTCGGCTTCATCCAGGACTTCCTGCTGAAGATCAACCTGAGCTGGGCGCAGGAGCTGTGCATCTACATGTTCATCTGGATGGCCAAGTTCGGCGCCGCCTACGGCGTGCGCCACGGCACCCACGTGGGCGTCGACGTGCTGGTGCGCGCGCTGCCACCGGCCAAGGCGCGCTGGCTCACGCTGTTCGGCCTGTTCGGCGGCATCGTGTTCACGGCCGTCGTCGGCACCATGGGCGCGGTGCTGGTATGGGACGACGGCATGCACTACGCCTGGCTGGCCCGCCTGGGCCGCAACGTGGGCGACCTGTCGGAGGGCGCGACCACGCCCGACCTCGAGTTGCCCGTGTGGATCGAATACCTGGCCATTCCGCTGGCCTCGTACCTGATGTGCTTCCGCTTCATCCAGGTGTTCGTCAGGTTCTGGCGCACCGGTGAGCTTCCGAAACACGAGGTCGCCCACGTCGACGGCCTCGAAGACGTCGACAACTACGAGCCGACGCCGCAAGGGAGCATCGTCAAATGAGCGCGCTCATCATCTTCTCGCTGCTCGTGCTGCTGATGCTCACGGGCATGCCGATCTCGATCGCGCTCGGCCTCACGGTCATGAGCTTCTTCTTCTTCCTCAGCGACGTGCCGATGGCCAGCGTGGGGCTGAAGCTGTTCGAGGGGCTCAACAGCTTCCCGATCATGGCGATCCCGTTCTTCATCCTGGCCGGCAACTTCCTCACCAACGGGGGGGCGGCCAAACGGATGATCCACTTCGCCGCCACCATGGTGGGCCACCTGTACGGCGGCCTGGGCCTGGCCGCGGTGCTGGCGTGCGCGATGTTCGCGGCCATCTCGGGCTCGTCGGTGGCCACCGTCGTGGCCGTGGGCACCATCATGATGCCGGCGATGACGGCCGCGGGGTACCCGAAGAAGTTCTCGGCCGGCGTCATCACCACTTCGGGCGCGCTGGGGATCCTGTTCCCGCCGTCCATCAACCTGGTGATCTTCTCCATCGCCACCACGGGCATGAGCGCCACCGGCCCCAACGGCGAACCCGTGGCCACGGCCTCGGTGGGCGACCTGTTCATCGCGGGCGTGATCCCGGGCCTGGTGCTGGCGCTGCTTCTCGGAGTGACCACCTGGCGCCGCGCCAAGAAGTTCGACTACCCGCGCATGGTGCGCGCCACGTGGGGCGAGCGCTGGCATGCGTTCCGCGAGGCGTCGTGGGGGCTGGCCCTGATCGTCATCGTGGTGGGGGGCATCTACTCGGGCATGTTCACGCCGACCGAGGCCGCGGCCATCGCCGCCGTGTACTCGTTCCTGATCTCCGTGTTCATCTACAAGGACATGAAGATCATGCAGGTGCCCGCGGTGCTGCGCAACGCGGCCGCCATGAGCTCGATGCTGCTGTACATCATCACGAACGCGGTGCTGTTCTCGTTCCTGCTGACGTCCGAGCAGATCCCGCAGGCGATGGCCTCGTGGATGACCACGCAGGGCTTCGGCGTGATCGTGTTCCTGTTCCTGGTCAACATCATCCTGCTGGTGGCCGGCAACTTCATGGACCCGTCGGCCATCGTGCTGATCATGGCGCCCATCCTGTATCCGATGGCCTGCAAGCTGGGCGTCAACCCGATCCACATGGGCATCCTGATGGCCGTCAACATGGAGGTGGGCATGTGCCACCCGCCTGTCGGGCTGAATCTCTACGTGGCCTCCGGCATCACCAAGATGGGTATCTCGGAGCTGACGGTGGCCGTCTGGCCGTGGCTGCTGACGATGATCGGCTTCCTGATCCTCGTCACCTACTGGGCGCCGCTGTCGCTGTGGCTGCCGCAGCTGCTGATGCATTGATGGGAAGGGGCCGGACCCCCATTGGGGGTCTGGCTCCGAGGCAGCAGCGCTGTCCCGCTAAGATCGCGGCTTTCGGCCTGCGTCCCTTCATGCGTCCTGAAATCTCCGCCCTGGCGCCCGTCGCCCTCGCCTGCGCGCTCGCACTGCTCGCCGGGGGCGCGCACGCACAGAATGCGCTGTCCATCGACCCCGATCCGAGCGTCGGCACCGTGCCGCTGCGCGTGCTCGACGCGCGCGTGCGCCTGAGCGGCGAGCGCGTGCACCTGCCCGCGGGCGAGCGCATGGGGCTGGTCGGGCTCACCGAGTTGTTCAACGTGGGCGGCGAATGGTGGGTCGGGCCGGGCGCGTACGGCGCGGCCACCGGCAAGCGCGGCGGCCTGTTCGTGCCGGGCTTCGAGGGCGCGTGGTCGCATCCGTTCAACGACTGGCTGGCCGTGGACGCGGGTGTGTTCGTGGGCGGCGGCGGGGGCGCCGCGGCGCCCGTGGGCGGCGGCCTGATGCTGCGCCCGCACGTCGACCTGGTGTTCCGATTCCCCGGCCTGTACACGGGTCCGACGTGGTCCAAGGTGTGGTTTCCCAGCGGCCAGATCAACTCGAACCAGGTCGGCTGGATGATCAACGTCGACTCCTCGTTCCGCTACCGCCCGGCCGCCTTCGGCGGGGCCG
>JBBQYL010000044.1:0-28673 GCA_038208735.1 Burkholderiales bacterium | reverse complement strand
CTGGAAGAACAGTCCGCCGCGCAGCGTGTGCGAGGAACCCAGCGCCAGGCTGGAGTCCAGCTGCAGGCCATCGGCGGTGTTCTTGCGCTTGACGTCGGCGGCGATGCCGTCGAACACGAGGTCGCCGATCGGGTCGGGCGAATAGTGCACGTCGGTCTCGCGATGGAAATACGACACCGGGTAGTCGGTGGCGTCGCCCACGTGGCCCTGGTACGACAGCACTTCGAAGCTGTTGCGCTCACGCTGGCGCGCGTTCAGCGTCGACGAGTCCACCGCCGGATCGCCGGACAGCGCGTACTGCGGCGTCTGGCCGGGCACGTCGGGAATCTGGAAGTGGTTGTTCGACACGCCGAACATGAAGTTCAGCCGGCTCGAGTCGTCGAGCAGGTACGAAACCGTGCCGAAACCCTTGGTCTGCTGCGTGCGGTCGTGCAGCGCGCTGCGCGAGGACGTCGGGTTCTCGATGCCCACGCCGTCGTGCAGCAGCGAGCCGGTGAGGTAGTAGCTGATCGGCCCGTGCGTGCCGCCGATCTCGCCGCTTTCCTCGTTGTGGCCGTTGCTGCCGCCGGTGGTGCTCAAGCTGCCGCTGGTGCCCTCGGCCCGCGCCTTGGTCTTGATGTCGACCACGGCCGCGGTGCGGTAGCCATACTGCGCCGGCAGCGCGCCCGTGAGCACGTCGATGCGGTCGGCGAAGCGCGTCTCCAGCGACTGCCCGAAGCCGCTGATCGCCTCGGGGATCACGACGCCATCGATGCGGTACTGCACGTTGGCATGATCGCCGCGCACGTGCAGCTGGCCGTACGAGTCCTGCACCACGCCGGGCGCCTGCAGCACCACCTGGTTCAGCGGCGTGGCCTGGCCCAGCGGCAGCGCCGCGATGTCGGCCTCGCCGAACTTGTAGACGCTGCTGCCGGTGTCGGGCGACAGGCCGTTGCGCGCGGCGTCGAGCTTCTGGCGCAGCGCGTCGACCACCACGGTCTGCGTCGGTGCCGCGGCCGAGGCGACGACGGTCTTCGAGAAAGGCGGCGCGGATGCTGGGGCCGCGGCCGCCGGGGCCTCGTCGGCGAACACGCAAAGAGAGGCGGACAGGGGGGCGGAAAGAACGAGCGCGCGCGCCACGTTCCGGGCGTTGATACCGAACATTGTGAGGAATCCTGTGAAATCGGGGATGACGCCGGCGCCACGCTTCGTCAGTCGATCAGTCGACGACAGCAACGCATGGCGTGAGTCCGGCTCGCGGAGCGCAGATCGGTTCGCAAGCGCGCTCTCCGGCGCCGCCGCTGAGGCAGTCGCGAGAGACACGAGGGAGCGCGAGAACCGGCTCTGCCGAGCTCGCCGCGGCCGGCCCCCTCAGGGGCCAGCGAGCGCTAGCGAGCGTGGGGCTCAAATTCTCGTGGGCGGACCGCGGCTGCGGGCCGTGGGCGCATCGGCGGCGATGAACGCGGGCGACTCGTTGTCAGGCGCCTCGAAGCTGAAGCTCAGCAACGCGGGCGGGACGACGTGGGCCGTGGCGACGCCGGCCAGGTGCGCGAAGGCCAGGCAGGCCTCGCACTGCAGGTCGCCGGGCCGGTGCCCGGTCGAACCCGGGCCGTTGGTTGCCCCGGAGGCAAACTCGGCCAGGTGACTGATCTCGTGCACGACCGCACCCTGCTGCGAGAGCAGGAGCACGATCGGCAACAGAAGGGACAGCAGCAGCTTACGCATGGAGCCGCGATTATGGCGCCTGCGAGCGAGCCGCGGCTGTCGAAGGTCATCTGGAACGACGGCGTGCGCGTGCATTCCCGCGATACTCGGCGGTACGCGCCTTGCTTGCAGCTCGCGCATCTCTCCATTCATCGCAAAGGCAGCCGCCGATGTTCCGTCCCCTTTCTCTCGTTGCGCGATCCTTGCTGGGCGCATGGGTGCTGGTCGCCTCTTCCACCATCGCATGCGCCGCCGACAACCGACGCCAGGTCATCATCGATCAGGACATGTTCGGACCCGGCGGCAGCAACATGAACTCCGTACTGATGTTGCTTCAGGCGCCCGACGTCGACGTGCTGGGCATCGTCGTCAGCAGCGGCGACGGCTGGCGCGAGGAAGAGATCGCGCAGACCTTGCGGATGCTGGAGCTGGTCGGCCGACCCGAGGTGCCGGTCTACGCGGGCGCGGCCTTGCCGCTGCTCAATAGCGCCGCGCGGACGAAGGCCTGGGAGCATCGTTACGGGCCGCTGGTCTGGAAAGGTGCGTGGACGGAGTCGTTCGGCGGAAAGCCGCGTGCCGAGTACCACGCCGATCCGTTCCTCGTGCCGCCGCTGGCCGCGGGCACGCCCTCGCTGAAGGTGCAGGCCGAGAGCGGCATCAGCTTCATGATCCGCACCGTGCGCAGGAATCCGGGCCGCGTCACGCTGTGGATGGGAGGCGCGTTGACCGACCTCGCGCTGGCCGCGCGCCAGGATCCCGGCTTCCCCGCGGCCGCCAAGGAGCTCGTCTTCATGGGTGGCAGCTTCAACCCCGTGGCGGCGGACAACTCGTTCGCCGATGAGTACGTCCATTCGCCGCGGCGTGAATTCAACATGCTGTGGGACGCCGAGGCGGCGTCGGCCGTGCTTCACGAGGCCTGGCCGCGCATCGTGCAGATTCCGATCGACCCGACGACGAAGACGTTCTTCCGCAAGGAGTTGTACGCCGAGATCGGCCGCGCCGGAACGCCCGTGGCCGCGTATGTCGCGCGCTTCGGCGAGGGCTTTCCGATGTGGGACGAGCTGGCGGCGGCCGTGTGGCTGGATCCATCGCTGGTCAGGCGCCGCCAGAAGATGCTGGAGGACGTCGAGGTGGGCGACGGCGCCGGCTACGGCAGCACGCTCAGCTGGCCGATCGGACGCGGCCCGGGCCTGGGCGAGCGCGAGGTCGAGGTCGTCCAGGACGTGGATGTGACGCGCTTCGAGCGGTTGACGGTAAAGCTGCTGGGCGCGAGCCGGCCGACCCTTCATTGAGCGCAGGCGTGGTGCGGCCATGAGCTTCGATCCCAAGCAGGATCACGTCAAGCCTTTCGTGCACCAGACACGGAAGATGAAGTCGCTCCACTTCTCGATCGCGGAGGTGCAGAGCAGCATGGACCTGGCACAGCCCGACGCGCTCGACCTCGTCTACACGCGCACGATGATGGGCTTCCTGCTGTTTCATCCGAGCCCGTTGCGCATCGGCATGATCGGCCTGGGTGGCGGGTCGCTGGCCAAGTTCTGCTACCGGCACTTTCCCCGCGCCGACATCACCGTGCTCGAGATCAACCCGCACGTGATCGCGTTGCGCCGGGACTTCGCGGTGCCCGACGACGATGCGCGGTTCCGGGTGATCCGGGCCGATGGCGCGAGGTACGTGCGGGCACACGAAGCGATGTTCGACGTCTTGCTGGTGGACGGGTACGACAGCGACGGCCTGCCCGGCGAGCTCAGCTCGAAGTGCTTCTACGACGACGTATTCGACTGCCTGCGGCCATCGGGCGTGATGGCCGCCAACTTCCATCTGGAGAACGAGCAGTTCTCGCTGCTGATCGCCCGAGTCGGCCGCAGCTTCGAGGGCCAGGCCCTGGCGGTCACCGAGCACGAGAGCGGCAACGCCATCGTGTTCGCGCGCAAGGACGGCGCGCTCGTCGCCTGCGACGACGCCGACGCGCTCCAACCGGCAACGTTGGACGAGGCGCAATGGAAGCCTCTTCAGGCGGCGTTCGACAGGATCCGGGCGGCACTTGATCAAAGGAGACTCTCGTGAATCTTTCGGCGGCGATACCCATTCTTCGAATCTTCTCGGTGGACAAGGCCAGGGAGTTCTACGTGGACTTCCTGGGCTTCAGCTGGGACTGGGAGCACAGGTTCGAACCGGGCTTTCCCCTGTACGCCCAGATCCGCCGATCCGGCCTGACGATTCACCTGAGCGAACACCATGGAGACGCCTCGCCGGGGTCGACGGTGTTCGTGCCCGTTCTGGACATCGCTGCACTGCACGACGAGCTTCGCGCGAAGTCCTATGCCTATGCGAAGCCCGGTATCGAGGAAGTCGGCTGGGGCAAGCAGCTGCAGGTCGCCGACCCCTTTGGAAATCGTCTTCGCTTCTGCGAGCTGTCGACGACGTGAACGCTCCTCTTGGAGCTCAGCGCAGAATCGCCGCATGAGCGAGCTCGCCACCGCCCCGCTTCCCGACGCCGCGGCCCGCCGCTGGACGCTCGTCAGCGCCGTGCTGGGCTCCAGCATGGCGTTCATGGACGGCACCGTCGTCAACGTGGCGCTGCCGGCCATCCAGCGCGGGTTCGACGCCAGCGGCGCCGACGCGCAGTGGATCATCGAGGCCTATGGCCTCTTCCTGGCCGCGCTGTTGCTGGTGGGCGGCGTGCTGGGCGACCGGTTCGGGCGCAAGCGCGTGTTCATCGTGGGCGTGGTCGTGTTCACCGCCACGTCGGCGGCCTGTGCCGCGGCGCAGGGCACCGGACAGCTCATCGCCGCGCGAGCGCTGCAGGGCATCGGCGCGGCCTTGCTGGTGCCCGGCAGCCTCGCGCTGCTGGGCGCCAACTTTCCCGAGAACGAGCGCGGCAAGGCCATCGGCACCTGGTCGGCGTTCAGCGGCGTCACGGCGGCCATCGGGCCGGTGGTGGGCGGCTTTCTCGTCGACCACTTCTCGTGGCGCTGGGCCTTCCTTCTCAACGTGCCGATCGGCGTCGTGCTGGTGCTGGCCTGCGTGGCCAAGGTGCCCGAGAGCCGCGGCGCGGCGGCGCCGGGCCGACTCGACCTGGTCGGCGCGATGCTGGCCACGCTCGGACTGGCCGGCATCACGTTCGCGCTGATCGAGGCCCCCACGCGCGCGGGTCACGAGGGCGGGGTGCTCGGCGCCGGCGTGCTGGGCCTGGCGGCACTCGCGGCGTTCGTCGCGTGGGAGGCAAGCGCGCACGACCCGATGCTGCCGCTCGCGTTGTTCCGCAACCGCGACTTCGCGGGCGCGAACCTGCTCACGCTGCTGCTGTATGCGGCGCTCGGCGGCGGGCTGTACTTCGTGCCGCTGAACCTGATCCAGGTACAGGGTTGGGGCGCCACCGCGGCCGGCGCCGCGCTGCTGCCCTTCGTGGCCATCATGTTCGCGTTGTCGCGCGCGGCGGGCGCGCTGGCGGACCGCGTCGGCGCGAAGTGGGCGCTGGTGGCCGGTCCCGCGGTCGCGGCGGTCGGCTTCGCGCTGTTCGCGCGACCGGGCATCGGGGGCAGCTACTGGACGACGTTCTTTCCGGCGGTGTGCGTGTTGGGCCTGGGCATGACGATCACCATCACGCCGCTCACGACCACCGTGATGAATGCCCACGGACAGGCGCTGGCCGGCACGGCCTCGGGCGTCAACAACGCCGTGTCGCGCGCCGCGGGCCTGCTGGCCATCGCCGCGCTGGGCGCCGTGCTGGCGCAGGTCTTCGAAGCGCGTCTCCATGCCGCCATCGCCGGCTCGGGCCTGCCCCGCGACGTGGCCGACGCCGTCTGGCAGCAGCGCCACAAGCTGGCCGCCATCGCGCCGCCAGAGGGCGCCGCGCCGGCCGTCGCACAGCAAGTCCACGCGCTCGTCGGCAACGCGTTCGTGGCGGGCTTTCGCCTGGCGATGCAGGTGTCCGCCACACTGGCCGTGGCGAGCTCGCTGAGCGCCGCGTGGCTCATCTCCGCACGTCCCCCTTCCGACGCCCCGAAAGGCACCGCCCCATGAATTCCGAATCCTTCGACGCGCTCGTCATCGGCAGCGGCCAGGCCGCCCCGGCCCTGGCCGTGCGGCTGGCCGGCCACGGCTGGAAGACCGCGCTGGTGGAGCGCGGCGAGCTGGGCGGCACCTGCGTCAACAACGGCTGCACGCCCACCAAGACGCTGGTGGCCAGCGCCCGCGCGGCGTGGGTGGTGCGCCACGCGGCCGACTTCGGCGTGATGGTGCCCGGTCCCATGACGGTGGACCCCGCGGCGGTGCGCGCCCGCATGATGAAGGTGGTGCAGGCCTCGCGCGACGGCCTGGGCCACTGGATCGCCGGCACGCCGAACCTGGCGTTCGTTCACGGCGAGGCGCGCTTCGTCGCGCCCGACGCGATGCAGGTGGGCGAGCGCACGCTGAAGGCGCCGCGCATCTTCCTCAACGTGGGCGCGCGGCCCGTGGTGCCGGACTGGATCGCCACCTCCGGCGCGCCCTTCCTCACCAGCGAGTCGCTGATGGGGCTGGATCGCCTGCCCACGCACCTGGCGATCCTGGGCGCCGGCTACATCGCGCTCGAATACGCCCAGGTGTATGCCCGCTTCGGCTGCGCGGTGACCGTCCTCGAGCACGGCGACCGCCTGCTGCCACGCGAGGATCCCGAGGTGGCCGACGTGGTGCGCGGCGTGCTCGAACGCGACGGCGTCGTCTTTCGCATCGGCGCCGACGCCACCGCGCTGCGCCAGGACGGCGACGGCGTGGTCCTGACCGTGGACGGCGCAGCGCTGGCCGCCAGCCACCTGCTGGTGGCCGTGGGACGCCGGCCCAACGTGGAGGCGCTAGCCCTCGCCCGCGCGGGCGTCACGTGCGACGCGCACGGGGCCATCCAGGTGGACGACCAGCTCCGCACCAACGTGCCGGGCATCTGGGCGCTGGGCGACGTCAACGGCCGCGGCGCGTTCACGCACACCTCGTACAACGACTACGAGATCGTCGCCGCCAACCTGCTCGACGACGACCCGCGCAGCGTGCGCGATCGCGTGCCGGCCTACGCGCTGTACACCGATCCGCCGCTGGCGCGCATCGGCCTGTCTCGCGCGACCGCGCGGCAATCGGGCAAGCGCGTGCTGGTGGGCCACCTGCCGATGACCCGCGTGGGCCGCGCGCGCGAACGCGGCGAGACCGACGGCTTCATCGAGGCGCTGGTCGATGCCGACACCCAGCTCATCCTGGGTGCGACCCTGCTGGGCATCGAGGCCGACGAGGCCATCCACGGACTGCTCGACGTGATGAGCGCCGGCCTGCCGTACACGGCCATCTCCCGCACGATGCACATCCACCCCACCGTGAGCGAACTGATCCCGACGATGCTGCAATCGTTGAAGCCCCTGGAATGAGCGACGCGGCCGTCTTCCAGGTGACGCTGCTGCCGCACGACCTGCGCTTTCCCGCGCGCGCCGACGAGTCGCTGCTGAAGGCCGGCCTGCGCGCGATGGCACCGATGCGCAGCTCGTGCCGCAACGGCACCTGCCGCACCTGCCTGTGCCGCCTCGACAGCGGCGCCATCGCCTACGAGATCGACTGGCCGGGCCTCACGCGCGAGGAGAAGGCCGAGGGGCTGGTGCTGCCATGCGTGGCGCGGCCGCTGTCGGACGTGGTGCTGCGCGAAGAGATTTGATTGGCTCAGGAAGCGTGGAACGCACCGAAGTCGGCGTCATCCGGCACCGACTTTTCCAATTGGCGCGCCATCGCGGCAAACACCGGACTGCGAACAGCGGCCAATTCAGAGGAGATGGTCTGTTCTTTCCTGGATGAACCAAGAACGTCGGCGGCGGCTGCGGCTACCGCCGTGTTGAGTCGATGAACAAACGCCAGCTCGATCTTCCGCTTGTCCGGCTCGGGCGAAAGCGCTTCGGTCACATCTGGGCCGAGCGCGCTGGAGTGCTGTAGAGCTGCTGTCATGATTGGCCTTTGATGCACGTTCAACATGGCTTCGGGGTCAGCGCAAGTCATCCTGCTTTGCTGCAAACGACAACGCGTCCTCTGGCTTGAAATAGAACAGCCTGCCGTCCTCCCAGCGATGCGGAAAGCGGAACAGCCACCACCTGCGCCGGGCAGTCTGGCTGAGGCCCATCGTCTTGTAGCGCCGCACCAAGTCGTCCGATTCCTCCCGCGTGCCGAGCGCAGCGTGAAGTCCGATACGACCACAAAGGCCATGTGCAACTGAAACTTGGACGGCGATGTCGAGCAGAGGGGCCAAGATCGCGTCGCGATGCGGGATGCCTCGATCAAGCAGTGCGATTCGAGGCGCCGCCGCAATGAACCAGATGAATACACATTGATGCCTCTTGTCGGCTGGCCAGGGATAGCGGAGGCTGAAGAGCGCCTGCGCTACTGGAAACCCGATTCCGTTGCCGTCATCGACGCGCAATTGAAAGGACAGCGCTTGGCGTCGTTTCAGTTGCTCGACAAAGTGGCAGCCAAGGAAGCAAGCGGGCCAATCCCAGTCGCTTCCGATTCCCCCAGCCGGCGCGATGTGCCTGTCATGAATCCGCCGCTGCCAGAAAACGACGTCTTCAAAGCTGCAGGGGTAGATCTCTACCGGCACATTGAGAGCAGTGCCCGCTACCCTGATTTTTCTGATGTGAGGCATGGGCCTCCTGGAGGTCCTTCCCGAGCGCAGCGATCTTCGTCGAAAGCGGCCGACGCGCACACGCAAGTTACAGACGTCAGTGCGTCACGTCGACAAGCATGGGTACTCCAGTCTAACGGGATCCCACCCACCAAGCCATGTTGCGCGCGTCGGCTTTTCGACGCATGCGCGCCCCTCCAATGACTTCGCTCTAGAGTGGTTGGGTGCCAACCGGATCCGGAGCTACACGACATGACACTGCAACGACGCAAGCTGGGCAGCCAGGGCCTGGAGGTTTCGGCCATCGGGCTGGGGTGCATGGGCATGAGCCAGTCCTACGGGCCGGCCGACGAGGCGGAATCGATCGCCACGCTGCATCGCGCCATCGAGCTGGGCTGCAACTTCCTCGACACCGCCGAGGTGTACGGCCCGCTCACCAACGAGGCGCTGCTGGGCAAGGCGCTGAAGGGGCGGCGCCACGAGGTGACCATCGCCACCAAGTTCGCGTGGAAGTTCAAGGACGGCAAGCAGGTGCCCGGTGGACGGGCCAGCAGCCCGGCCGACATCCGCGCGGCCGTCGAAGGCTCGCTGCAGCGCCTGGGTACCGACCACATCGACCTGCTCTACCAGCACCGCATCGATCCGAAGGTGCCCGTCGAGGAGGTCGCCGGCACCGTGGGCGAACTGGTGAAGGAAGGCAAGGTGCGCTTCTTCGGGCTGTCCGAGGCCGGCGTGGCCAACATCCGGCGCGCCCACGCGGTGCACCCGGTGACGGCGCTGCAGAGCGAATACTCGCTGTGGGAACGCAACCTCGAGGACGACTTCATCCCCGTGCTGCGCGAGCTGGGCATCGGTCTGGTGCCGTTCAGCCCACTGGGCCGCGGGTTCCTCACCGGAGAGGTCAAGCGCGCCGAAGACCTGCCCAAGGACGACTTCCGCCACGACGATCCACGCTACCAGGGCGCCAACTTCGACGCCAACGCGGCGGCGGCGGGTCGGGTGCGAGAGATTGCCGAATCGCTGGGCGCCACGGCGGGCCAGGTGGCGCTCGCGTGGGTGCTCGCGCAAGGCGACGACATCGTGCCCATTCCCGGCACCAAGCGGCGCAAGTGGCTGGAGGAGAACGTGGCCGCGGCCTCGCTGCGGCTGACGCCCGAAGTGGTGGCCGCGCTCGGCGCGGCGCTGGCGCCGGACCGCGTCGCCGGCGATCGCTATTCGGCCGAGCGCATGGCGATGGTGGATCGCTGAGCGCACAGGCGTCTGGTATCTCCCGCGTACCCGCGGGCAATGCCTGACACCTTTGACGTGGCGCGGCCGCCGTCAGGCGGTGGTCGCGCCCTTCAGCTGGAGCTCTTCGATCATCTGGTCCCGCATCACGAACTTCTGCGCCTTGCCCGTCACCGTCATGGGCAACTCCTGCACGAAGCGCACGTAGCGAGGCACCTTGTAGTGCGCGATCTGGTCGCGGCAGAAGTCCCTGATCTCGTCCTCGACGCCCACCTCGCCCGGCTTCAGCACGATCCAGGCACACACCTCCTCGCCGTATTTCACGTCGGGCACGCCGAACACCTGCACCGACTGCACCTTCGGGTGGCGGAACAGGAACTCCTCGACCTCGCGCGGGTAGACGTTCTCGCCGCCGCGAATGAGCATGTCCTTCACGCGGCCGACGATGTTGCAGTAGCCGTCCTCGTCGAGGGTGGCCAGGTCGCCGGTGTGCATCCAGCCGTGGACGACGGCCTGGCGCGTGCGCTCCTCGTCGCCCCAGTAGCCCGACATCACCGAGTAGCCGCGCGTGCACAGCTCGCCCTTCTCGCCCACCGGCACCACGTTGCCGTCCAGGTCGATCACCTTGCATTCCAGGTGCGGCTGCACGCGGCCCACGGTGGTGGTGCGGCGATCCAGCGGGTCGCTGGTGGAACTCTGGAACGACACCGGCGACGTCTCCGTCATGCCGTAGGCGATGGTGACCTCGCCCATGTGCATGCGCGACACCACCTGCTTCATCGTCTCGATGGGGCATGGCGATCCGGCCATGATGCCGGTGCGCAGCGACGACAGGTCGAACTCGGAAAAGCGCGGATGCGCCAGCTCGGCGATGAACATCGTGGGCACGCCGTGCAGCGCGGTGCAGCGCTCGTCGGCCACGGCGGACAGCGCGGCCACTGGGTCGAAGGCCTCGCCCGGAAACACCATCGCCGCGCCGGTGGACACCGACGCCAGCACCGCCAGCACCATGCCGAAGCAGTGGTACAGCGGCACCGGGATGCACAGCGAGTCGCTCTCGGAGAAGTCCATCGCCATCGCGATGAAGCGGCCGTTGTTGACCACGTTGTGGTGGGTGAGCGTGGCGCCCTTGGGGTTGCCCGTGGTGCCGCTGGTGAACTGGATGTTGATCGGCTCGTGGGCCAGGCAGTCGGCGAACGGCACGGGCTCGGCGCGGCCACGCGCCAGCACGTCGGCGTAGTTGAGCATGCCCTCGGTGCGCTCGTCGCCCATGCGCACGATGAACTCCAGCGCGGGCAGCTCGGGGCGGACCTTCTGCAACATCTCGAGGTACATCGAGGTCTTCAGCCGCTCGGCCGAGACGATGGCGCGGCATCCGGACACCTGCAGCGCATACGCCAGCTCGGACAGCCGATAGGCCGGATTGATGTTGACCAGGACCAGGCCCTGGCGCGCGGTGGCGAACTGCGTCACGAGCCACTCGACGCGGTTGGGCGACCAGATGCCCACGCGGTCGCCTTTGGCCAGCCCCAGCGCCGCCAGGCCGGCGCCGAAGGCGTCGACCTCGGCCAGGAACTCGCGCCAGTTCCAGCGCACGCCCTGCTCGCGGAACACGACCGCGGGGCGGGCCGGGTAGGCCTTGGCGGTGTCGGCAAGCAGGCCGTAGATCGTCGCGTCGGACAGGGGGATGTCGGTCCATCCCTGCACGTGCGACAGGCCGGCGATGGGGAACTGCGGCGTGCGGGCCTTCGTTGCGTCGTTCATCGGCTGTCTCCGTCTCGTTGTGCGGCAGCGCCGGGCTGGGGAGCGCGGCGCGCGTTTCGAGCAGATTAAACCAGCTTCGTGAACACGAACCGCGGTTTGGACAAAGCTTCGTAACGACGCGAACGCGCGAGCGATGTCAGCCCGGCAGCTTGAACAGGCGCCGGCTGTTGGCGCTGGCCTGCGCGGCGAGCGCCGCCGGCTGCAGCCCCTTCAACTCGGCGACGGCCTGGGCCACGAACGGCAGCAACGCCGGCTCGTTGTACGGCCGCGTCTTGCCGGCGTTCTTCGGACGCAGGTAGGGCGCGTCGGTCTCCAGGTGCAGCCGGTCGGCGGGAATCACGCGCAGCGCGTCGCGCAACGCCGCACCGCGCGCCGCGTCGGTCACCCAGCCGGTGATGCCGATGTCGAAGCCCAGCGCGAGATACGCCTCGGCCTCGGCCGCGCCGTCGGTGAAGCAGTGCACGACGCCGTGCGCGCCCGCCGCGGCCGCGTCGCGCAGCATCGCCACGAAGTCGTCGAAGGCGTCGCGGCTGTGCAGGAACAGCGGCTTGTCCAGGCGCACGCCGGCGGCGACCTGCGCCTCGAAGGCGCGGCGTTGATCCTCGCGCGGCGAGAACATGCGGTGGTAGTCGAGGCCGCATTCGCCCACGGCCACCGCGCGCACGTCAGCCCACAGGGGCTCGAACTGCGCGGCCGAAGTGTCGGTCCAATGCCTGGCGTCGTGCGGGTGCACGCCCGCGGTGGCCCACACCTGCGCATGTTCGCGCGCGAACGCGAGCGCGAGCTCGCTGGCGTGCAGCGAGGTGCCGGTGGCCAGGATGTGGGTGACGCCGGCGGCCGCGGCGCGGGAGAGCAGCTCGGCGCCCAGGCCCTTGAGCTGCGATGAGTGGAAGTTGACGCCGATATCGATCATGCGGGAATTATCGAGGGGTCAGGCACCCGCCCGGGACGTCATCGGCCGCCGGGCGAGGCTGTCTGGCGGCAGCCAGACCCGTTTAGACCCCGACGATGGACACCGCCTTGGTGACCAGGTACGACTCCAGCGCCTCCGGGCCGCCTTCGGTGCCGTAGCCCGAATCCTTGACGCCGCCGAACGGCATCTCGGGCGACGGCGCGGCCGGCTGGTTGATCCACAGCATGCCCAGCTCCAGGCGCTGGCCCAGGATGTGCGCGGTCTTGATCGACTTGGTGAACGCGTATCCGGCCAGGCCGTACGGCAGGCGGTTGGCCTCGGTGATGGCCTCGTCCAGCGTGTCGAACGCGCGGATGGCGGCCACCGGGCCGAAGGGCTCGTTGTTGAACACGTCGGCGTCCAGCGGCACGTCGGTGATCACGGTCGGTGCGAAGAAGTTGCCGGTGGAGCCCACGCGCTCGCCGCCGGTGGCGATCTTGGCGCCCTTGGCGCGCGCGTCGTCCATCACCTTGGCCATGGCCGTGAGGCGGCGGTCGTTGGCGAGCGGCCCCAGGCTGGTGCCTTCGGCCAGGCCGTCGCCCAGCTTCAGGCCCTGCGCGTGCTTGACCAGCGCGGCGGCGAACTCGTCGCGCAGGCTGCTGTGCACCAGGAAGCGGGTGGGCGAGATGCACACCTGGCCCGCGTTGCGGAACTTGGCGGCGCCGGCGGCTTTGACGGCCAGCATCACGTCGGCGTCCTCAGCCACGATCACCGGCGCGTGGCCGCCGAGCTCCATCGTGACGCGCTTCATGTGCGAGCCGGCCAGCGCCGCCAGCTGCTTGCCCACCGGGGTGGAGCCGGTGAACGTGACCTTGCGGATGATGGGGCTGGCGATCAGGTAGCTGGAGATCTCGTGCGGATCGCCGAAGACCAGGCCCACGGTGCCGGCCGGCACGCCGGCGTCGACGAAGGTCTGCAGCAGCGCCGCAGGCGAGGCCGGGGTCTCTTCGGGCGCCTTCACCAGGAACGAGCAGCCCGTGGCCAGCGCCGCGCCGAGCTTGCGCACGATCTGGTTGATCGGGAAGTTCCACGGCGTGAACGCGGCAACGGGGCCCACCGGCTCCTTCAGCACCAGTTGCTGCGCGGCCGGGTTGCGCGACGGCACGATGCGGCCGTAGACGCGCATGCCCTCATCGGCGAACCACTCGATGATGGCGGCGCCGGCCATCACCTCGACCTTGGCCTCGGCCAGCGGCTTGCCTTGCTCCTGCGTGAGCAGGCGCGCGATGGCGTCGGCGCGCTCGCGCAGCAGCGCGGCGGCCTTGCGCATGGTGATGGCGCGCTCGGCGGCCGGGATGTTGCGCCAGGCGTTGAAGCCCGACTGCGCGGCGGCCAGGGCGGCGTCGAGGTCGGGTATGGTCGCGTGCGCGACATGGCCGATGGTCTGGCCCGTGGCCGGGTTGGCGACCGCGATCTTCTTGCCGCCCGTGGCGTCGCGCCATTCGCCGGCGATCAGCAGACGGGTGTCGGGATAGGTGGAGGTGGAGGTGGTCATGGCGGTTTTCGCTCGGATGGATATGCCCGAAGGTTACCTGTCCCGCAAAGGCCATGCGGCGCAGGGCGGCAACTTCATGGATCCATGCGGAAATGCGCATGGCTGGCCAGGACCGGCGCCCGACTGCGAATAGACTGGCGCCCCGCCCTAGCCCGCCCCGCGCCCGTGCCCCTCGCGAACGACATCCAGAAGCTCATCGAACAGTCCTGCCACACCGCGTGGTCGCAATTCGACTGGGTCAAGTTCCACGCGGCGCTGTACGGCCTGTCGCGCCGCACCTCGGACAAGTGGACGGCGCCCGGCGAGCCCGCGTTCGTGTCGATGCTGGTCGATTCACCGGTGCTGCGCCGGCGCCTCGCCAAGGCCATCCAGGCCGCGCTTCCGCCCGAGTCGTGCAAGGAGACGCCGCTGGTCTCCGGGGTGTTCCATGCCGGCACGCCCAAGGTGCGCTTCGGCAAGAGCGCCTCGCAGGTGGACCTCGCCGACCTGCTGCTCGTGCGCCACCACTTCCGCACCGGCCACCTCCGTCCCGAGGGCCGCGCGCTGATGCTGCGCGCCAAGGCCTCGACCACGCCGCGCACGGGCCGGCTCACCGGCCGCCTCGCGCACGCGTTCGACCTGCAGGCCGACTGGACGACGCCCATCTCGTTTCCCAACGGCGACTTCGGCGCGCCGCCCAGCGGCGACCGCTGGATCCTCGCCCAGGGCCCGGGCGCCGAGCTGCTCTCCGGCGTCTACGGCATCGTGTCCAGCCAGCGCTCGTGCAAGGGACAGAAGTTTCCCGACAACTGCCCATGGGCCGTGGGCGAGGCGCTGCCGCCCGAGCCGGGCCATTCGCGCGAGTCGCGCGGCACGTTGAGCCTGGCGGCCGCGCTGGACGGGTTCGTGCACGGGCGGCACGGCCGGCCGTGGGACGTCGTCTCCGGCCCCGACGACCATTGGTCGGCCTTCGTTCGCGAGACGCTCGAGCGCGCCGTGCCGTGGGAACACCAGGTGCAGCGCGTCGGCGGCGTCGACCTGCCGAAGAAACGCGCGGCGCTGTCCTATGTGCAGTCGTTCCTGGCGGTCGAGGTCAACGCGAAGCTGATCTCCACCGTCGACCGCGAGCAGAGCTTCGAGGCCTACGTCGACGACCTGATTGCCAGCGTCGACGCGGTCGGCCGGCAGTGCAAGGAATGGGCGAGCTCCAGCAAGGAGGCGGAGGAGCCACCCGCGCCACGCAGCGCGCCCGAGGGCCCGCCCGGCGGCCTGTCGGTGCTCTACGTGGCCACGTTCGGCGACGCGCCGCTGGCCGAGGCGCAGCCGGGCTGGATTCCCGCGCCCGAACCCGCGATTCGCGAATAGCGCGAAGCGGTCATCCTGCGCGAAGTCACAGGATCCGCGCGGCTAGCAACGCCCGTCGTAGGGTGGATCCTGCGACTGCGCGCAGGATGACAGGTCATGGCGCGTCGCTTGCCGAGCTGACGATTCCTCCTTCGACTCGGGAACGCCCCATGGCCGACTACGACCTCTACTACTGGCAGATGCCCTTTCGCGGCCAGTTCGTCCGCGCCATCCTGGCCTGGGCCGCGCAACGCTGGAGCGAGCACGACGACGGCACCGTTTCAGAAGCGATGGAGGCCGACGTGCGCAAGCAGGCGATCCCGTTCAAGGGCCCGCCGATGCTCGTCGAGCGCGCCACCGGCTTCGCGCTGGCCGAGATGCCCGCCATCGCGTTCTGGCTTGGCGAGAAGCACGGCCTGATGCCCGCCAGCCTGAACGGCAAGGCGCTGTCGCTGAAGGTGGTCAACGACGCCAACGACGTCATCGACGAGCTCTCGCTGGACGGCGGCAAGCAGATGTGGTCGCCGCAGCGCTGGCAGGAGTACCAGCCGCGGCTCAAGCGCTGGATGGCCATCTTCGAGGAGACCGGGCGCCGCCACGGGCTCAGCGCCGACGCGGGCCACCTGCTGGGCAACCCCAAGACCGGCGTGGCCGACATCGTGACGGCCACGTTGTGGGGCACGCTCGCCGAGCGTTTCCCTGCCATCGGCGAGCTGCTGGACGCCGAGGCGCCCGCCGTCGCCGGACTGGTACGCCGCCTGATGGCCGCGCCCGCGCTCTCGAACCTCGCGCGCGTCTCGCGCGAGCAGTTCGGGGACAGCTACTGCGGCGGCGACATCGAGAAGTCGATGAAGCGCGTGATCAACCACCACGCGGCGCGCGACTGAGTCTTCAGTGCTGGACGAGTACCTGGCGCACAAAGAAAAACAGCCCGGAAACTTGCGTTTCCGAGCTGTGTTTCTAGAACCGAAATTCTGGTGCGGCTGGCAGGAATTGAACCCACGACCCCTTGGTTCGTAGCCAAGTACTCTATCCAACTGAGCTACAGCCGCGAAGCCTTGCACTATAGCACGGCTCCAAATGACTCGCGCGAAGCACACAAAGAAAAACAGCCCGGAGACTTGCGTTTCCGAGCTGTGTTTCTAGAACCGAAATTCTGGTGCGGCTGGCAGGAATTGAACCCACGACCCCTTGGTTCGTAGCCAAGTACTCTATCCAACTGAGCTACAGCCGCGAAGCCTTGCATTATGGCCTGATGACCAGCGACTTATCAACAATCTCCGAGCAAACTCGGAGGTCATATAGCCAGAGGGGCCAGACCCCTTCAATCGGACGTCTTCAATCGATGACCGCCGCCTGGCGCTCGTACTCGCCGCCGCGCACCTCGTCGCCCTCCAGGCGCGCGATGAACGCCAGCCGGCGCAGCGCATGGCGGCGCACGCGTCCGGGCAGCGTGGCGGTGTGCGCGGTCTGCTCCAGCGGGCGGCGTGCCTTGCCCCACAGCTGGCGCTCGGCGAACACCATGCCGGCGGCCGCCACGATGGCCGGCTCGTTGCCGTGCGCCACCACCGCCGCCTCCACGCGCGGCAGCCATTCGTTGCCCAGGCCCGCGATGCAGTCGATCAGCGCGATGGCCAGCGCGGCGCGCTCGTCGGCGTCCATGCGCGCGAGCTCGCTCCAGTGCGGCTGCAGGTAATCGCGGCCCAGGTCGGACCGGCCGAGATCCCGCGCGCGGACGGCGGCGCGCGAGCCCACCATCACGTCGCGCCGGTCGGCGGCGTCCAGCGACTGCCAGGCGCGCAGCAGTTGTTCCTCGTCGTGCGCGGCGCACACCACGTCGATGGCCAGCGAGCGCAGCAGCGACTGCGCGGCCACCTGCGAGAAGCCCTGGTGCTTGGCCAGCAGGCGCGCGGTCTGCAGCGCCTCGACGGGCTTCTGCGCCATGCGCGCGGCCTGCAGGCGCAGGCGCAGCGCCTGCGTGCGGCGGGCCACGCCCGGCGGCAGTGCGCGCAGCGCCTCGAGGCCGCGCTCGGCGTCGCGGTCGTCCAGCGCCCATTCGGCCATCAACAGGTGCGCGCCATCGAGCACCACCGAGCCGGACAACAGCCCCGACGTGAGCTCCACCACGCGACGCGCGCGCTCGTCGCGGCCGCGTCGATCCTGGATGCGATGCAGCGAGGCCGCGGCGATCAGGTGCGCGAGGCCGGCGAATTCCTTGTCGTTGCGCAGCACCTCCACATCCTGCTGCAGCTCGAGTGCCTGGCGCGCCGACTTGCTCGCGCGGTTGAAGCGCGCGGCCAGGTACTCGGCGTGCGCGTCGCGCAGCGCGGCGTGCGCGGCGCGTTCGCGCTTGAGCTCGCGCCACTCGTGCGCACGGCGCGGCATGCTCAGGAGCCCGTTGACGGCCTTCAGCGCCACGTACAGCACGATGACGAACAGCAGCAGCGCGATGATCGCCACGTTCAACGACGTGTCGATGCGATAGCCGGCCCAGAAGATCGACACGAGGCCGTCGTTCTGGTTCAGCACTGCGGCCGACACCACCGCGGCCACGAACAGCAGGATCACCCAGATGACGGTGCGCATCAGGTTCTCAATGTCCCGCCACGGCGGCGGCGATGGCGGCCAGGGTGTCGTCCGGCCGCGGGAAGCTCACCTGCTTCGCCTGCGTGCCCACCTGGCGCAGCAGGTCGGACATGGCGACCACGCGGCGCGAGCTGTGGTCGAAGTAGCGATCGAGCGCCACCTGGGCCTGCTGCAGGTCGGCCTGGGCCAGGTCGAACTGGCGCGACAGGATGGACAGCCGCGCATTGAGCAGCCGCAGCTTGACGTTCTCGCGCAGGAAGAACGCCTGGTCGGGCGTCATCAGCGCCGCCTCGGGGTGCTCGATGGAGGTGACGCGCACCGCCTGCCGAAGTTCGCCGAAGAACGGCACGCTGAAGCTTTCCCAGCCACGCTGCAACGTGACGACCCAGGCCGGGGGCGCCGACGTGGGCGTCGACGCGGCGCTGGCCGAGCGCGCGGCCGCGGCATTGCGCGCGGTGACGGAGGCCGTGGCGGCCGCCGACGCCGCGGCGCGGCCGGCGACGGTGGCGCGCTCGGGCGTGGACACGAGCGGGAGATCGTCGACCATGCGCACCGCCTCGTCGAGGCGGATGGTGAGCGAGGGCACGTCCGCCGCCGACGCGGTGCGCACGCGGTCGAGGTCGCGCGCGACGGCGCGGCGCACGCGCTCCAGGCGCGGATTGTTGTAGCGCGCGAGGCGTTCGTCCGACTGCTTGAGGATGGTGACGATCGGGTCGGTGCTGCCGGTGAGCGCCGCCTGCTGCATCGCCACGCGCAGGCCGGACTCCACGTCGGCCAGCACGTTCTCGTCACGCGAGCGCGACAGCGACTGGATGAGGTCTTCCACCTGCGAGCGTTGCAGCTGCGACTCGGCCACGCGCTCGTCGAGCACGCCCAGCTTGCCGTTGGCCTCGCGCACGCTGTCGAGCGCTTGCTTGGACAGCAGCTTGGCCTCGGTGGCGTCGTCCTGGCTGGTCTGCTGGCGCTTGACCAGCTCCTGCTCAAGCGACTTGACGCGCTGCTGCGTGTGCCAGGCCGACACGAACGCTGCCACCGACATCACCCCGAACGCGACCGCCGCGATCCAGCCCAGCAACAGCCATGAGCGGGGCGTCGGGGCGGGCCCATGCGCGACCGCGGGAACGTGAGCCGTCACGGGCGGGAGCACGGCCATCGGCGGCGGCGTGTTCGTCGAAGCGTTGGTGTCGTCAGTCACGCGATTCATTGTAGCGACCACACCACAACGTCGCGGGTCGCGCCCGGGGGAAAAGCAGCCCCCGGCGATGCGCGCCCGCCACAACTTCCGGGGAAGCCCGGATTCCGCCCTTCAGGGGTGGATTGCCCGAGCCACCGCGGCGGCCGATGGCGCCACGATCGACACCGACCCGAAGCCGGCCGCCAGCGCGCACTCGGCGATTCGCGGGTGCGAGGCGAGCGCGCGGCCCGATGCCCACGCCGCCTCGGGCGCGAGCGCCTGCAGGTTGTCGATGGCCTCGGAGCTGCTGAACATCCAGACGAAGTGCGCGGGCTCGGCCACGGCCGCCGCCAGCAGCGCGCGCTCGTCGGCCGACAGCACCGGCGCGGCGCGCCCGTAGGACTGCAGCACGCGCACGTCGGCGCCGGCCTGGCGCAACTGCTGCCCCAACCAGTCGCGCCCGCCGTTGCCGCGCACCAGCCACACGGGGCGCCCGGCCCAGTTCCACCGGGAGACCTGCGACCACAAGGCCTCGGAGTCGAACTGCGGCGCGTCGTGCGCCGGCGCGACGATGCGCGCCAGAGGCACGCCACGCTCGCGCAACGCGGCCACCGTGCCGGGCCCGGTGGCCGCGGCCCAGGCCTGCGCCGGCCAGGCGAGGACGCCTGCCGGAACGCCGCGCGCCGACGCGGCGGCATCGAAGAACCCGAGCACCGCGTTGGGGCTGACGAACACCAGCACCGGCTCCGCGCCGGAGGACTCGACCTCGGCCAGCACGCGGCCCACCTGCACGGCGTCGGGCGCGGGCAGGATCTGGATGAGCGGCAACGCGCGCGCGTCGACATCGAGCGCGGCAAGCTCGTCGACCCACGCCAGCGCCTGCGCGCGCGGACGCACGACCAGCAAGGTGGCGGACGCGCTCGTCACGCCGCCCTCAGGCGCCGGCCGAGGGCAGGTAGCCGTGCCCGCCGGCGGCCAGCAGCGCGGCGGCCACGCGGGCGCCCAGGGCCTCGGCCGCGGTCACGTCCGCCAGTGCCGCCGTCTCGCTCGCCTTGATCAGCGGGCGCGCCGAGACGCGCGGCCCCTCGTGGCCCATGGCCACCTCCAGCGACGCGCCCACCGCCGCGTCGCCGAGCGCGGCGCGCAACGTGAACCGGCCGTCGTCGGTGCGCCTGGCGTACGCCGCCAGCGGCATGCTGCAACTGCCGCCCAGCACGCGGGCCACGGCACGCTCGGCGTGCACCGCGAGCCAGGCGTCGGCGTCGATCAGCGACGCGAGGCCGTCGTGCAGCGCGGCGTCGCCCGTGCGGATCTCGAGGCCCAGCGCGCCCTGGCCGGCCGCCGGGATCATCTCGTCGACGCCGAAGCGCGCGCGGATGCGTTCGCCCAGGCCCAGGCGCATGAGTCCGGCGGCGGCCAGCACGATGGCGTCGTAGCCGCCTTCGTCGAGCTTGCGCAGGCGGGTGTCGAGGTTACCGCGCAGCGGGGCCACGCGCAGGTCGGGGCGCAGCGACAGCAGTTGCGCCACGCGGCGCAGGCTGGAGGTGCCCACCAAGGCGCCTTGCGGGAGTTCGGCAATCGACGCGTAGCGGTTGGAGACGAAGGCGTCGCGCGGATCCTCGCGTTCCAGCACGGCCACCAGCTCGAAGCCGGCCGGAAGCTCCATCGGCATGTCCTTGAGCGAGTGCACCGCCAGGTGCGCCGCGCCGGACTCGAGCGCGGTCTCGAGCTCCTTGACGAACAGTCCCTTGCCGCCCACCTTGGACAGGGTGCGGTCGACGATCTGGTCGCCGCGCGTGGTCATTCCCAGCAGCGCGGCGTCCACGCCCAGCCGCTGCCCCAGCAGCGCCTGCACGTGGCTGGCCTGCCACAGCGCGAGGCGGCTTTCGCGGGTGGCGATCACGATGTTGTCCATGCGTGCATTATCGTTGCCCCGCCGTACGGGCGCCCGATCCAGCGCCGGTGCGCGGCGGCAGGGTGAGCATCGTCAACACCGTGGCGTCCGGCAGGCGCATCGACTGGGCCTCGACGGTGCGCACCGGCGGGCCCTGGCCTTCGAGCCAATGGGATCCGGGCGCCGGCGTGGCCCGCGACATGGCGCCGACGCCCCGCACCGCCAGGTCGAACGCCGCGGTGTACGGATGGAGCTGGCTGCGCGGATAGAGGCCGTACGGCCACCTCCGGCTGCGGACGAACCAGCGTCGGCCGTGCATCGAGTGGCAGACCAGGCAGACCTCGCACGCGCCCTTGCGGGCCAACTTGATGGCGGACGCCGTGACGCTGGTGCGGAACGCCATGGACAGCTCCACGGCCAGGCCCAGGCTGACGCGGCGTCCTCGCATCCAGGGTGCCACCAGGTAGTCCGGCAGGACCAGCTGGCTGGAAAAATGGTTGGCCGCGGCCTCGACGGACACCGCCTGGGCGTTCTGCGGCCCGATGTCGTCGCCGAAGCAACTGAAGCCGCGTCGCGCGTCGTTGATCCAGTGGGCCAGCTCATGCGCCAGCGAGAAGCGTCGGCGCCCTTCGTTGTCGCTCGCCTGGATGCTGATGACGGCCTGCTCGCCGTCGGTGAGCAGCCGCGCCGCGCAGCCCTCCATGCGCCGATAGACGACGCGCGCGCCCCGATCGCAGGCGATGCCTTCGAGGTCGATGTGCTCGGGCTGTCGACAGCCGTAGAACCAGAGCAGCCGCTCGGGCGCGGACAGCGTGCGGACATTGACGCTCATGGCCGTGAGCTGCAGATCTTGCCCAGGGCCACCAGGTCGTCGTACAGCGACTGCACGTCGGCGTCGGTGTGCGCCTTGCCATCGCGGAAAGCGGTGGCGAGCTGCGGCTCGGTGTCGAAGGCGGCGCGGACAAGGGCCCTCATCGTCTCGATGGTGGGGCGTTGCAGCGGAACCGCGGGCGCCGTTGCCGCACGCAACGCCTTCGCGGCCGAAGCGCGGTCGCGCATGAATTGCGCGACGATGGTGTCGAGCAACTCCGCCACGTGCCGCGCCTCGCCGGCCGGATCGAGCGCGTCCTCGGCGAACTCGCCGCGGATCTGCGCATTGCCGGCTTCTTCGAGGTCTTGCCCGGCCAGCGCCTGCATGGCCTCGATGGTCTGGCGGCTTGCATTCGTCATTTCAGTCTCCTTCCGGGCATGAGCTTGTCGACGCCCCGCCGCAACCGCGTTCGGGCCGTGTCGTAGGCGAGCTTGGTCATGCCGGAATCCTCGCGCACCCGCCAGGCCGGCCAGTCGGCCATTTCGCCTTCGAGGATGGCCCGCACTTCCGTGTCGTCCTTGAAGTGGTGCTCGATCAGCCGGGCGTCCGCGTCGATCCGTCCGAGGCGAGCCTCGGATTCCTCGCGTTCGACGAGATCCTGTTCGACCGACGCGTGGCAGCGGTCGAACTGGCGCATGCCGGCGCTGTCTTCGCCGTCGTCGCCCGTGAGCGCCTCCATGCGCCGCTCGACACGAACGGGCAGGCTGCCTCGCGAATCGGTGGACAGGCCCTTCATGGTCATCATGAGGAAGGCGGCGAAGCTCACCTCCACGCGCCACACCCGCCCCCTCAGCCGCTCGCGCGGCGATCCCGAGGCGCCGATCAAGGCCCGGGCGACTGCCTCGCCAAGCAGTTCGAGGCCGCCGGCGTATTGGGTGCCGAAGGCCAGTTGATCGCCACGCCGCTTCAGGCGGCGAAGGTCGTCGGCCGTGAGCTGCCGGATGGCCTGGCTGAGCTCCTCGAGCGTGGCGGCGGAAAGATTGAACGAACGACTGGTCACGGGGACTCCGGCACGGACAGCGGTGCATCTGTTACCTCCCCTGTGCGAAGCGGCGACCGTACGCAGACACGATGGCCGGGATGTCTGCGAACGGGCCGCCCTTCGCATATCACTGTGGAGGCGGTTGAAACCGCCCGCGCCGCCCCGGTCGAGGTTCACTCGATGAGTGGGCACTACCGACCGTGCGCAAAGAGAACGGTCGGACAACTATCCCGTGCTTCTGGAAAAGAGCCGCGCGCGAATCCCGCCAGAAACGGGCGCGCCGGCGGTCGTCGCCCGTCGGGATTGACAAGCCGGAAGCACGAGTTTTGCCCACTCAGACTCAAGGAGCCACCATGGTTGAAGTCCGCATTCCGTCCACGCCCACGCATGCGCCCCGCGCGCAAGATTCATGACCGGGCGCCACGCCACCGGGGCCATGCCGGAAGACCACAACGCGATCCGCGTTCATTTCGACGAGGACGAGCCGCCCGCGCTCGCCTTCAACGAGCGGGCGCTGCCCGGCGCGCTGGTCAGTTGGGCGTGGTGCCAGCTCACCGCTCTCGATTCGCTGCTGCGCGTCCTGGCCGAGCGCAGCCAGCGCGGCGAGGACGACGCCGACGTCGTCGGCGCGGTGCGCTCCGTGTTGGGTCCGGCGATCAACGCGTTGATGTTCTCCGAACTCCGTGCGCACGAGCTGCGATCCGGAGCGGCGAACGTGCATGGACGACCGCGCCGAAAGAAAGGGGGCAAGCGGGATGGAGGGAGAAAATGACAGCCAGCGGCGGTGCGCCCGACGTCAGAAGGCTCGACCGCCTGAACGAATCAAGCCGCTTCGTGCTTGGCAGCGAGCTCTTTGAATTCGTCCTCGCACCACGTGAGCTCGTCGGGCGAAAGGGCCTGGTGTTGAGCAAGCGCGAAGGAACGCTGCTGCTCGCATCCCGCATCCTGCCCGGCAGCCCGATGCGCGATGGCAAGAATCGCGTGAGCGAAAAATCGCTCGAAAGCCGGGGCATCGTTCTTTTGGCAGATCTGCAGGCAAAGGCGTGAGCACTCGATCGCCTCGACGGGCATGCCGGCCTGCAGCCGAGTCCTGGCGCGACGATACTGTGCCCTCTCTTCCTCGAGCCAACCGCCGGCCCGCTTCCAATACATCAACGCAGCGTCCGCGATATGGATCATCGCCGCCGTCTCGGCGCTGGCGCGATCAGCCAATTGCTCGAGCGCGACGGCCAGATTGTTGCCGGCTGCAGCAAGGGCACGCAAGGCAGGCGACGCCATGGCCGGCGCAGCGGTAGCCAGTGCAGCGGAGCGCTCCACATTCGACAGGTGGCTCAGGTCAATCGCTTCACCGCCTGCCAGGTACAACGTGGCGATGCCGACCGTCGCCGCCCGGTAGGGCCCTCGTGAGGCGTCTTCGAAGCGCAGGCGCATCGACTCCAGCAACTCGACACCGGCACGCCAATCGTCAAGATGTTCAGCATGGAGATGCGTCGCCAGTCGTACGTAGGCGCCCAGTTGCGTCTCGCTTGTCACCAGGCCGGCGACCTGGGCAAGGGCCTCGGAAACCGTCTGCGGTTCATCGGCGTGACGCCGCCATCCGTCAGCGACCAAGTCTTCCAATGTCATCGCACGGCTCCTTCACACGGGGGTTGAATTGATTTCAGCATGTGACCACCAGGGCGTCAATGCCGGCCGGGAAGCGCCGCGGCGTCAGGGCTCGTGGCGCTGGAACCGGCGGGCGACGGTCGATGGAACCTATCCATAAATAACTGCGATGTCCGACGGCAACCTGTCGAACTACACGCCCACTACCGCCAGCCCGCAGCGCGTTGGCGACTTGCACGGGGCGCGCTTCGGGCGGGGCAGCGTCACTCAAGCTGACCTCGGTCGCGACGGGCGACAACGGGCCGCCACGTTCTTGTTTCGGTGGATCTGGCCTGATGCCCACCGGCTTCGCGATTGGCCGCGTTCCGCCCGAGCGCCTCTTGCGCCATCGGACCGCTGACCATTTCTGCGTCGACGCCTCGCCATCGCCAAGCGATGCCCTGAGTCTGGTCGTACTCGGCAAGCCCCGCATTCCAAAGCGTCTCGAACACGCCGGCCCTTTCCCATTCGAGAAAGCGCCTATGCACCGCGCTGGTGTGAGTCACAGTCGTCACCGCTCGACGCGGGCCGTCCACGGATGCTACATTTGACGATTGGTAATTTTGTTACATCAAACGGAACGTCCCGATGCCACGCACCACTTCCGCCCGCAAGACCGTCAAGACGCCTCGAAAGAGTGCGCCGACCAAGCCCGTCACCTCGGCAGTCGACAAGGAACGGCCGCTGGTGGAAGACATCCGCCTGCTCGGACGGCTGCTGGGCGAGGTCATTCGGGAACAGGAAGGACTGGCCGCCTTCGATCTGATCGAACGCGTGCGACAGCTGTCGGTGGCCTACCGCATCCACAAGGACGCCAGCGCCGGGCGAGTGCTGGATCGCCTGTTGAAGAACCTCACCGCCGACCAGACGGTGAGCGTCATCCGGGCGTTCAGCTACTTCTCGCACCTGGCCAACATCGCCGAGGATCGCCAGCACGTGCGCCGTCGCGCGCACCACGAGCGCGAGGGCAACCTGCAGGACGGCTCGCTGGCGATGGCGTTCGAGCGCCTGCACAACGCCGACCACCGCGCCGCCGACATCGCCGCGGCGCTCAACAGGGCCTTCATCTCGCCGGTGCTTACCGCCCACCCCACCGAGGTGCAGCGCAAGAGCATCCTCGACGCCGAGCGCGCCATCGCCGAGCTGCTGGCCGAGCGCGGCGATCTCATCTCCGAGCGCACGCTCAACGAGAACCTCGAGCTGATGCGCGCCCGCATCACGCAGCTGTGGCAGACGCGCATGCTGCGCTACACCAAGCTGACGGTGTCCGACGAAATCGAGAACGCGCTGTCGTACTACCACGCCACCTTCCTGCGCCAGATCCCGAAGATGTACAAGGCGATCGAGGACGCGCTGCCGGGCCAGGACGTGGCGCCGTTCTTCCGCATGGGCAACTGGATCGGCGGCGACCGCGACGGCAACCCCAACGTCACCGCCGACACCCTGCGCATCGCGTTGTCGCGCCAGAGCGAGACGGCGCTGCGCCATTACCTGTACGAGGTGCACGCCCTGGGCGCCGAACTGTCCATCTCGCAGATGCTGGCCCCCGTCACGCCCGAGATGAACGCGTTGGCCGACCGCTCGCCCGACCGCAACGCGCACCGCGAGGACGAGCCCTATCGGCGCGCGCTGGTCGGCGTCTATGCGCGTTTGGCCGCCACGCTGCAACTGCTCACGGGCACCGAGGCGCTGCGCCACGCCGTAGTGCCACAGGATCCGTACGGCTCGGCCACCGAGTTCGGCGCCGACCTGGCCGTCATCCAGCGCTCGCTGCACTCGCATCACGCGGGCGCGCTGGTGGGCCCGCGCCTGGCGCCGCTGCAGCGGGCCGTGCAGGTGTTCGGCTTCCACCTGGCCACGGTCGACCTGCGCCAGAGTTCCGACCAGCACGAGGCCGTCATCGTGGAGCTGCTGAAGGCCGCGCGCCTGGAAGACAACTACAGCGCGCTCGACGAGATGGCGCGCCGCACCCTGCTGCTGGGCCTGTTGAACGACGCGCGTCCGCTGCGCGTGCACGGCGCCGAGTATTCCGCGCTGACCCAGGGCGAGCTGGCCATCTTCGAGGCCGCACTCAAGATGCGCGCGCAGTTCGGCCACGAGTCCATCCGCCACTACATCATCTCGCACACCGAGGACGTCAGCGACCTGCTGGAGGTGCTGCTGCTGCAGAAGGAATGCGGCCTGATGCGCGGCACGCTCGACGGCGCGGGTTCGGCGGCCGCCAAGGCCGACCTGATCGTGTCGCCGCTGTTCGAGACCATCGCCGACCTGCGCAACGGCGCGCCCATCATGGCGCAGTTCTACGCGTTGCCGGGCATCACCGACCTGCTCAAGCGCAGCGGCGGCGAGCAGGACATCATGCTGGGCTACAGCGACAGCAACAAGGACGGCGGCTTCTTCACCAGCAACTGGGAGCTCTACCGCACCGAGGTGGCGCTGGTGGCGCTGTTCTCGCAGCTGGAGGCCGACCATGGGATCCGCCTGCGCCTGTTCCACGGCCGCGGCGGCACGGTGGGCCGCGGCGGCGGCCCCAGCTACCAGGCCATCATCGCGCAGCCCCCGGGCACCGTGAACGGCCAGATCCGCCTCACCGAGCAGGGCGAGGTCATCGCCTCGAAGTACGCCAATCCGGAGATCGGCCTGCGCAACCTCGAGACCCTGGTGGCCGCCACGCTCGAGGCCACGCTGCTGCACACCACGAAGGCGCCGCCCAAGGCCTTCCTCGACGCCGCCGAGGCGCTCAGCGAGGCCAGCTTCCAGGCCTTCCGCGGGCTGGTCTACGAGACGCCGGGCTTCACCGACTACTTCTTCTCGGCCACGCCCATCCGCGAGATCGCCGAGCTGAACATCGGCTCGCGCCCGGCCTCGCGCAAGTCCACGCGGCGCATCGAAGACCTGCGCGCCATCCCCTGGGGCTTCTCGTGGGGCCAGTGCCGCGTGGCGCTGCCGGGCTGGGCCGGCTTCGGCTCGGCCGTGAAGTCGTTCCTGGGCGCGCCCGGCGCCGAGCACGACAAGCGGCTGGAGCTGCTGCGCAAGATGTACAAGCAGTGGCCGTTCTTCCGCACGCTGCTGTCCAACCTGGACATGGTGCTGGCCAAGAGCGACCTGCGCATCGCCTCGCGCTACGTCGACCTGGTCGACGACAAGAAGCTGGGCAAGCGCATCTTCGGGGCCATCAAGGCTGAATGGGAACGCACGCAGGCGATGCTGGGCGAGATCACGGGCGAGACCGGGCGGTTGCAGGCCAATCCGTCGCTGGCCCGCTCCATCGAGCACCGCTTCCCGTACCTGGATCCGCTGAACCACCTGCAGGTCGAGCTGATGCGGCGCTACCGCATGCGCAAGGAAGACGATCCGACCACCGAGCGCGTGCAACGCGGCATCCACCTGTCCATCAACGGCATCGCCGCGGGCCTGCGCAACACCGGCTGACGCGCTCCGCCCCAGCCGGGCGGACTTATGTCACGCAAGAGAGGGCCCGGCCGAGCTTCAATCAGCACGGCTACAGGTCGATAAGGCGGTGTGGCCCTCTCGACTGTTCATCCGATTGCTTGTCCGACTGCCCGGACGTCCCGCCGCCGCGCGGGCGGATGCCTGCGCGCCATCGCCGCCGGGCTCGCGCTGCTGGCGGCCGTGGGATCGGCGCAGGCGGCGGGCACCGAGCCCATCATCCGCCAGGTGTACGACGTGGAGTCGCTCTACGGCAACGATGCCGGCCAGGTGATCGAGCACCTCCGGCCGTTGGAGGCGCCGGCGCGCGCCAGCGGCGGCGACGACCTGCGCGCCTTCCTCGCCGCCTGGGGCTACGCGCACGGCGCCGTCGACAAGCCCGCCGTGGCGGATGCCGCGGTCGAGGAGCTCATCGACATCGGCGAGCGCACCCACGACGCCGCCGCCATGGCCTCGGCCTACACGCTCAAGGCGTCACTGCTCTCGTTCTCGGGCCAGGATCGCGCGGCGTTCGGCTGGGTCGAAGAGGCGCTGCCGTACGCCCGCAAGACCTCCAGCCCCGATCTGCAATATTGGGTGGAGATGACCGCCGGCGACCTGGCCATGAGCAATGGCCAGCTCGACGAGGGCATCCGCCTGTTCGAGGATGCGGCGCGCTCCGGGCGCGAGGTGAACAACCCGCGACGCGAGGCGCAGGCCTGGCAGTCGCTGGCGCCCATGCGCATCGTCAAGGGCCAGATCTCCACCGCGTTGCAGGAGGCCGCCCTCATCCGCAGGTTGGGCGCGCGCTCCACCGACCCGGGCCTGGTGGTGGTGGGTTGGGTGTGGGAGTCGCTGGCCGCCACGGCCGACGGCCAGCTCGCGCGCGCCGCACATGCGCGCGAACAGGCGGTGGCCACGCAACGCCTGATCGCGGCCAGGCTCGACGCGGCGGCGCCCGGCGGCTCGAAGAACGTGCAGACCATGAACTCGCAGGCCGGCCAGGTGGCGTGGCTCAGCA
>JBBQYL010000043.1:0-29138 GCA_038208735.1 Burkholderiales bacterium | reverse complement strand
CGACTCCGGAGAGGGCGAGGACGACTTCGTCTTTCACCTCACCAAGGAGGAGTTCATGCAGGCCTTCTTCGATGACCTCGCGTTGCCGAACCTCGCCCGCACGCAGCTCGCCGACATCCCCGAGTACAAGTCGCACCGGGCCGGCTTCGTCAACGACGGCACGCCCAGCAATCTCAGCATCGTGCGCTCGATGCGCGGCGCGCTCGGCCGGCGCATCGCGCTCAGCGCCGACAGCCGCCAGGAGCTGCGCGACGCCGAGGCCGCGCTGGCCGTGCTCGACGAGCAGGGCGCGCAGGACGAGGTGTCGCTCAAGCAGAAGACCGACCTGCTCGAGCGCATCAAGCACCTCAAGGGCCACATCGCGCGCGTGCCCTTCCTCGATCCGCTCGACCTCAAGTTTCGCAACCGCGTGAAGGTGCCCATCCCGTCCACGCGTGCCGTCATGTTCTGCGTGATGGACGTGTCGGGCTCCATGGACGAGTCGCGCAAGGAGCTCGCCAAGCGCTTCTTCATCCTGCTGTACCTGTTCCTCACGCGGCACTACGACAAGATCGAGGTGGTGTTCATCCGCCACCACACGCAGGCCGCCGAGGTCGACGAGCAGAACTTCTTCCACGCCACCGAGACGGGCGGCACCGTGGTGTCCAGCGCGCTGGTGCTGATGGACGAGATCATCCGCGCGCGCTATCCGGCCGACCAGTGGAACATCTACGGCGCACAGGCCAGCGACGGCGACAACTGGCACCACGACAGCGGCCGCTGCCGCGAGCTGCTGGTCGACAAGATCCTGCCCAAGTGCCGCTACTTCGCCTACGTGCAGGTGGCCGAGCCCGAGCAGAACCTGTGGGAGGAATATCGGCGCATCGTCGACGAGGTGCCGCACTTCGCCATGCGCAAGGCCATCGAGGCCTCGCAGATCTATCCGGTGTTCCGCGACCTGTTCAAGAAGGAAGGAGCGTCCGCATGACCTTTCTTGAAAATCGCCGCGCGGTCGGCCGCAATGCCAGCGCCGATGAATACGGTGGCCGGCGCCGCCAGGGCCCGCCGCTGGAGCTCGCACCGCTGAAGGAGCGTCCCGCGCAGCCCTTGCCCTCGCCCAGCGACTGGACCTTCGACACCATCGAGCAGTACCACGACGTGATTCGCGAGACGGCCCAGCGCTTCGGCCTCGACACGTACCCGAACCAGCTCGAGATCATCACCTCCGAGCAGATGATGGATGCCTACGCCAGCGTGGGCATGCCGGTGAACTACCGCCACTGGAGCTACGGCAAGGAGTTCATCTCCACGGAGAAGAACTACAAGCGCGGCCAGATGGGCCTGGCCTACGAGATCGTCATCAACTCCGAGCCGTGCATCTCCTACCTGATGGAGGAGAACACGATGGCCATGCAAGCGCTGGTCATCGCGCACGCGGCTTACGGCCACAACAGCTTCTTCAAGGGCAACTACCTGTTCCGGATGTGGACGGACGCGTCGTCCATCATCGACTACCTGGTGTATTCCAAGAACTACGTGGCCGAGTGCGAGGGTCGCTACGGGCTCGACGCCGTCGAGGAGCTGCTCGACTCGTGCCACGCGCTGATGAACCACGGAGTCGACCGTTATCGCCGGCCCAGCAAGCTCTCGCTGGCGCAGGAACAGGCGGCGCGGGCCGACCGCGAGGCCTACGCGCAGCTGCAGGTCAACGACCTGTGGCGCACGCTGCCGCGCAAGGCCGCCAGCGACGACGCCGCCGCGCCGGAACGCCGCTTCCCGAGCGAGCCGCAGGAGAACCTGCTGTACTTCATCGAGAAGAACGCGCCGCTGCTGGAGCCCTGGCAGCGCGAGATCGTGCGCATCGTGCGCAAGATCGCCCAGTACTTCTATCCGCAGCGCCAGACCCAGGTGATGAACGAGGGCTGGGCCACGTTCTGGCACCACCGCCTGCTCAACCAGATGTACGACGACGGCTACCTGGCCGACGGCATGATGATCGAGTGGCTCAAGTCGCACACCAACGTCGTCGCGCAGCCGCCGGTCGCCTCGCGCAACTACTCCGGCATCAATCCGTACGCGCTGGGCTTCGCGATGTTCACCGACATCAAGCGCATCTGCGAGAAGCCGACCGACGAGGATCGCCAGTGGTTCCCCGACTTCGCCGGCACGCCCTGGTTGCCCACGCTCGACCATGCGATGCGCAACTTCAAGGACGAGAGCTTCGTCGGCCAGTACCTGTCGCCCAAGCTGATGCGCGAATTCCGGCTGTTCGCCATCGTCGACGACGAGAAGGACAGCGAGCTCGAGATCGCCGCCATCCATGACGAGAACGGATACCGCAAGCTGCGCGAGGCGCTGTCGCGGCAGTACGACCTGGGCTCGCGCGAACCCAACATCCAGGTCTGGAACGTGAACCTGCGCGGTGACCGCTCGCTCACGCTGCGTCACACGCAGCACAACGACCGGCCGCTGCACGACAGCTCGCAGGAGGTGCTCAAGCACGTGGCCCGCCTGTGGGGGTTCGACGTGCACCTCGATAGCGTCAACGGCGGGGGCGACATCACGCGGCGCTGGTCGGTGGCGCCCAGCAAGACCTGAAGAGTCAAGACCTTCCCTCATCGTTTTCCCGCGTTTCATCCAAGTTGCGGATGACGGCATTCGTCTCTGGATGTAACGTCCGCGACGCGCGAAAAACGATTTCGCGAGGGAGTTCAAGAATGTTCAGGGTCGCACTCATCGCCGCCGCGTTGTCCGCCGCGCCCACGGCGCACGCGGCCAACGCCGATCCGGCCATGCTCGCGGCGTCGGCACCGGAGCCGGTCGGCATCGCCGGCACGCCGGCCAGCGCCGCCGATTGGACTCCGCTGCCACCGCCGCGCGGCGCCGGACTCGACTTCAAGGACGCCGCCACCGAACCCGCGCCGGCTCTGCCGCCCGAGACCAGCGGCAACGCGCGCGATCGCCTGATTCCCGCGCTGCTGGCGCTCGGAGCGCTGGTGGTGGTGCTGCGCAAGCGCCCCACCTGAGCACGGCCCCCTCCTTGAGCCGGCGCCGCTGACGGCTCAAAGGCTGAAGATCTTGCCCGGATTCATGATGTTGTGCGGATCGAGCGCCTGTTTGATCTGACGCATCATCGCCACCGCGCCAGCACCCGCCTCCTCCACCAGGAAGCCCTGCTTGTGGAGGCCGATGCCGTGTTCGCCGGTGCAGGTGCCGCCGGCATCGATCGCGCGTTGCACAAGCTGGCGATTGAGCCGCTCGGCCGTCTCGCGCTCCTCGGGCAGCGCCGGGTCGATCAGGTAGGCCACGTGAAAGTTGCCGTCGCCCACGTGGCCGACCAGGAAGTGCGGCAGGCCGGCGGACTCGGCCTCGGCCAGCGCCAGCGTGACGGCCTCGCCCAGTCCGGAAATGGGCACGCAGCAGTCGGTGGTGACCGCGCGGCAGCCCGGACGCATCTGCAGGCCGGACAGGAACGCGTGGTGGCGCGCCGTCCAGAGCCGCGTGCGCTCCTCGGGCGTCTTCGCCCACTCGAACGCGGTGCCACCGCGCTCGGCCGCCAGCGCCTGCACCGTGGCGGCCTGCTCGGCCACGCCGGCGTCGCTGCCGTGGAACTCCATCAGCAGCATCGGCTTCTCCACCAGGCCCAGCTTGTCGTGCGCGTTGACGGCGATCACCGCGTTGGCGTCGAGCAGCTCGCAGCGCGCGATGGGCACGCCCACCTGGATGATGGCGATCACCGTGTCCACCGCGGCAGACGCGTCGTCGAACGAACACACGGCGGCGGCCACGCTTTCGGGCAACGGATGCAGCTTCAGCGTGACTTCGGTGATGACGCCCAGCGTGCCCTCGCTGCCCACCATCAGGCGGGTGAGGTCGTAGCCCGCGCTCGACTTGCGCGCCCGCGTGCCGGTTCGGATCACCTCGCCGCTGGCCGTGACCACCGTCAGCGCCAGCACGTTCTCGCGCATCGTGCCGTAGCGGACGGCGTTGGTGCCGGAGGCGCGCGTGGCCGACATGCCGCCCAGCGTGGCATCCGCGCCCGGATCGATGGGGAAGAACAGCCCCGAGTCCTTGATCTCGCGGTTGAGCTGCATGCGCGTGACGCCGGCCTGCACCGTCACCGTGAGGTCTTCCGGGTTGAGCTGCAGCAGGCGATCCATGCGCGACACGTCGACGCTGACGCCGCCCTGCACGGCCAGCAGGTGGCCCTCCAGCGACGACCCGGCGCCGTACGGGATCACCGGCACGCGGTGCCGGGCGGCGCTCGCCACGACGAAGGCCACGTCGTCGGTGCTCTGGCAGAACACCACGGCCTCCGGCGGCGGGGCGTCGAACGGCGACTCGTCGCGCCCGTGCTGCTCGCGCACGGCCAGGGACTGCACGAAGCGTTCGGCGAAGTGCGCGCGCAACGCCTCGATCATCGCGGCGGGCATCAGCCGGGGCAGCACGTTCAGGGAGAAGTCGACGGCGGTGTTCATCGGGGAGTCCGGAGGGTGGCGAACGAGTCTACGCTCCCGTTGGCAAACGTGTCCGCGCGGGCGAAGGTCCTACACTGCGGCGATGGCCAACCGACTCTCACAGATCGCCACCCGCACCGGCGACGACGGCACCACCGGACTGGGCGACGGCACGCGCGTGCCAAAGAGCCACGGGCGCATCGGCGCCATGGGCGACGTGGACGAGCTCAACTCGCACATCGGCGTGGTGCTGGCCGAGCCGCTGCCCGACGACGTGCGCGACCTGCTGGTGACGATCCAGCACGAGCTTTTCAACCTGGGCGGCGAGCTGTCCATCCCGGGCTTCACGCTGCTCAAGGACGATGCCGTCGCGGCGCTCGACGACGCGCTGGCGCACTACAACGCCACGCTGCCGAGGCTGCAGGAGTTCATCCTGCCGGCCGGCACGCGCAGCGCGGCCCTGGCGCACGTGGCGCGCGCGGTGGCGCGGCGCGCGGAACGCGCGGTGGTGACGTTGGCCGAGAGCGAGACGATCAACAGCGCGCCGCGGCTGTTCCTGAATCGCCTGTCCGACGTGCTGTTCGTGCTGGCGCGCGTGTTGAATCGCGCCAACCTGGACGGGCTGGGCGGCGACGACGTGTACTGGCACAGCGCGCGACTGGCGCGTGGGCAGGATCCGGACGTCGCCTGAACCCGGTCATCCTGCGCGCAGGATGACGCCGTCGCCGGGCCGCTACGCGCAGGATGACAGCGTGGCCTTGCGTCGCGCGATCACCGCATCGCGCAGCACGTCGAGCACGGTGATCGAGTCGTCCCAGCCGATGCAGCCGTCGGTGATGCTCTTGCCGTATTCCAGCTTCGATGCGTCGTCCTGGCCCGGCGTGAACTTCTGGGCGCCGGCCACCAGGTGGCTTTCCACCATCACGCCGAAGATGCAGCCGTTGCCCGAGGCCACCTGGTCGCCCACGTCGCGCGCGACGGCCACCTGGCGCTCGTACTTCTTCTCGCTGTTGGCGTGGCTGAAGTCGACCATCACCTTGCACGCCAGCTTGGCCGCCTCCAGTTCGCCACACGCGGCCTTGACGCTGGCCGCGTCGTAGTTGGGCGCCTTGCCGCCGCGCAGGATCACGTGGCAATCCTTGTTGCCGCGCGTCTCGACGATGGCCACCTGGCCGTTCTTGTGCACCGACAGGAAGTGGTGCGGACGCGCCGCGGCCTGGATCGCGTCGATGGCGATCTTCAGGTTGCCGTCGGTGCCGTTCTTGAAGCCCACCGGCGCCGACAGGCCCGAGGCCAGCTCGCGGTGCACCTGGCTCTCGGTGGTGCGCGCGCCGATGGCGCCCCAGCTGATCAGGTCGCCGATGTACTGCGGCGAGATCGTGTCGAGGAACTCGCCGGCCGCGGGCACGCCCAGGCGGTTGATGTCCACCAGCAACTGGCGCGCGATGCGCAGGCCCTCGTGGATGCGGTAGCTCTCGTCCAGGTACGGGTCGTTGATGAGGCCCTTCCAGCCGACGGTGGTGCGCGGCTTCTCGAAGTACACGCGCATCACGATCTCCAGCGTGTCGGCGTACTTGTCGCGCTCGACCTTCAGCTTGCGCGCGTATTCCAGCGCGGCGGCCGGGTCGTGGATGGAGCACGGGCCGATCACCACCAGCAGCCGGTCGTCGGTGCCGGCCAGGATGTTGCGCACGGCGCCGCGCGTGTTGCCGATCAACGTCTCCACCGGCGTGCCAGCGATCGGGAAGAATCGGATCAGGTGCTCCGGCGGCGGCAGCGGCGTGACGTCGCGGATGCGCTCGTCGTCGGTGTTGCTGGTGCGTTCGCTCAGCGACAGCGTGTGGCGCGCTTCGGGCGGCTGCTTGGGGTTCGTCATCGGGGTGCTCCGGGTTTCTCGTCAGGCTGGCGTCGTGGCTTGCGGCTGGTACCGGCGAAAAAAAACCGCCGGGTTTGCCGGCGGTCTCTTGAAGGTCTCGTTTGCCTACTTGCGCGCGATTGCTTCTCCAGCCACCTGACGGGGCGAGAACCAAAAGTACGAAAAGAAGAAGCGCGAGACATTCATGGGAATTCCAATTTAGCACACTGGGGCGCCGATTGCTTTCGCGTGGCGTGTACTGACCCTACGCGAGTTGGCGCATACCGCCGCCGGCGCCCAGAACGTGGCCGGAAACTCAAGGGAGCGGTGGCGCCGGCTCTGCCGGGCCACTCGCGGCCGGCCCCTCGGGGGCAGGGAGCGCCAGCGACCGTGGGGCGGTCAGTTACGCGGTTCCGCCGACCACCAGGCCGTCGATGCGCAGCGTGGGCTGGCCCACGCCCACCGGCACGCTCTGGCCTTCCTTGCCGCACACGCCCACGCCGGAGTCGAGCTCGAGGTCGTTGCCGATCATCGAGATGCGCGTGAGCGCCTGCGGGCCGTTGCCGATCAGCGTGGCGCCCTTGACGGGGTACAGGATCTTGCCGTTCTCCACCCAGTAGGCCTCGCTGGCGGAGAACACGAACTTGCCGCTGGTGATGTCGACCTGCCCGCCGCCGAAATTGGTGGCGTACAGGCCGCGCTTGATCGACGCGACGATCTCTTCCTTGGGCTTGTCGCCGGCCAGCATGTAGGTGTTGGTCATGCGCGGCATCGGCGTGTGCGCGTAGCTCTCGCGGCGGCCGTTGCCGGTGGGCTTGACGCCCATCAGGCGCGCATTCATCGAGTCCTGGATGTAGCCGCGCAGGATGCCGTCCTCGATGAGCACGTTGCGCTGGCTCGGGTTGCCCTCGTCGTCGACGTTGAGCGAGCCGCGACGGTCGGCGATGGTGCCGTCGTCGAGCACGGTGACGCCCTTGGACGCCACGCGCTTGCCGATCATGCCCGCGAAGGTGCTGGAGCCCTTGCGGTTGAAGTCGCCCTCCAGCCCGTGGCCCACGGCCTCGTGCAGCAGCACGCCGGGCCAGCCCGGGCCGAGCACCACGGTCATCTCGCCGGCAGGCACCGGCCGCGACTCGAGGTTGACCAGCGCCGCGTTGACGGCCTGGTCGACGTACGTGGACAGCACGCTGTCGGTGAAGTAGCCCAGGCCGAAGCGCCCGCCGCCGCCGCCCGAGCCCGTCTCGCGTCGGCCGTTCTGCTCGGCGATGACGGTAATCGAAAGGCGCACCAGCGGCCGCACGTCGGCGGCGCGGGTGCCGTCGGCGCGCGCAATGAGCACCACGTCGTGCTCGGCGGCCAGGCCGGCCATCACCTGCACCACGCGCGGATCGCGGGCGCGGGCCATCTTCTCGATGCGCTCGAGCAGCGCGACCTTCTGCGTGGAATCCAGCGTGGCGATCGGGTCGGCCGTGCCGTACAACAGGCGGCTGGAGGAGATCTTCGTCTTGCTCTGCAGCTTCACGCGACGGCTCTGGCCGGCCGCGGCGATGGCGCGCACGGTGCGGGCGGCGTCCATCAGCGAGGCCGCCGAGATGTCGTCGGAGTAGGCGAACGCGGTCTTCTCGCCGGCGACGGCGCGCACGCCCACGCCCTGGTCGATGGAGAAGCTGCCGCTCTTGACGATGCCTTCCTCCAGGCTCCAGCCTTCGTGGCGGGTGGTCTGGAAGTAGAGGTCGGCGTCGTCGATCTTGTGCTCGCCCATGGCGGCCAACGTGGCGGCGAGCGAGGCCTCGGTGAGGCCGAACGGGTCGAGCAGCAGACCTTGGGCGATGGCCAGACGTTCGATCGTGGGTTCGCGAGTGATCACGGCGGGCTCCTGAAAGAGAGGCTGCGGCGGGTGCCGGTCAGCGGGGACGGTCGACCCATTTTGCCGGGCCGGACGCATCACGATCTGGGAAGTCTGACAGGTTAACGGGCACTTCGGGCGCGACGGGGCATGCCTCAGTCGTCACCATCGTCCGGCTCGTCGGCCTCGGGCGCGTCCGCGCGCCACGCGAGCGCCTGTGCGTAGAGGCGCTTGCGCGGCAGGCCGCACAGCTCGGCGGCCAGCGCCGAGGCCTGCTTCAGAGGCAATTCGCGCAGCAGCACGCGCAACGTGCGCTCGGCCTCGGCGGGCAGCCCGTCCTCCTGCACCGGCCGCGCCGCGGCGGCGTGCAGGACCAGCACGAACTCGCCGCGGCGGTGATTGGCGTCGGCGGCCAGCCAGGCGGCGAAGCCGGCCACCGGCAGCGTGACCACCTGCTCGAACTGCTTGGTGAGCTCGCGGCCCACCGTGACGAGCCGAGGGGTGTTGCCACCGCCCAGCGCCTCGCCCATGGCGGCGGCCAGCGCCTCGATGCGGTGCGGCGCCTCGAAGATCACCGTGGACTGGCGCACGTCCTTCAGGCGGCCGAGCTCGTTGGCGCGCTCCTGCGCCTTGCTCGACAGGAAGCCGGCGAACGCGAAGCCGGCGGCGGCGGTGTCGCCCGCAACGCTCAGCGCGGTGATGGCGCTGCTGGCGCCCGGCAGCGGCATCACGCGATGGCCGGCGGCGGCCACCACCTGCACCAGCACCGCGCCCGGATCGGACACGGCCGGCGTGCCGGCGTCGCTGATGTAGGCCACGCGATCGCCCGCGGCCAGCCGGGCGCACACCTGCGCGGCGCCCGAGCGCTCATTGTGCTCGTGCAGCGCCAACAGGGGCTTTTCGAGGCCGAAATGGCGCAGGAACGCGCCGCTCGTGCGCGTATCCTCGCAGCCGATGACGTCGGCCAGGGCCAGCGCGTGCAGTGCGCGGAGGCTGATGTCGGCGAGGTTGCCGATCGGGGTGGCCACCACGTAGAGGCAGCCGCGCGGAAAGTCCTGCTGGCCGGCCACGGCGGCGGCCGTCTGCAGCGTCTGGCGCAGGCCCACGTGGGCGACGGGCTCGCCGGTGGAAGGCAGGGTGGGTTCGGACACGATGGCGGGGCCTTGAATGAGCGGGACGGACGCAAGCACTGGCGCGAAAAAGGACGATCGCGCACGAACCGGACGCGCCGGCGAGGCGTTGGCGCTGCGTCACCTGGTCGCACGCGGGATGCGCGTCCTCGAGCGCAATTATCGAGTGGCGCGCGGCCGTTCCCGGCGTGGCGGCGAAATCGACCTGATTCTGCTCGACGCCGACGGCACGCTGGTGTTCGTCGAGGTGCGGGTGCGGCGCGACGGCTTCGGCGGTGGCGCCGCGGCCAGCGTGGGGCCGGCCAAGCGGGCCAGCCTGGTGTTCGCGGCGCAGTGCTATCTGGCGCGCCTGGATCGACTGCCACCCTGCCGGTTCGACGTCGTCGCGGTGGACGGGGATCACGTGCAGTGGCTGAAGGCCGCGTTCGACGCGACTTGAGTCGGCGGATTCGGCGTTCATAGCTGTTATCGGCCGCCACAAGCCTCAATAGATAAGTACAAACCCGTAATTTGCAGGAATATTCGACCCGAATTCGCCGCAAAGGACGACATGCGGAACTCGACGGCGGGTCGCGACTCTGTCCTACGGAGCGCTGCACTATGATTCCGCGCGCGGCCTTTCCCTCCCGGCCGCCTCACCTGGCCTCCATGCTCGAACCTCGAATCCAACAGCACTTCTTCGAAAGCGCCGACCTCGCGTACCAGGCGGCGGAGACCATGGCGCGCCCGATCGCCGACGCCGCGCAGGCCATCGTCGACTGCGTCACCGCCGGCGGCCGCGTCTGGGTGCACGGCCGCGGCGTGGCCCAGGCGCCGGCGCAGCTGCTCGGCGCGGCACTGTCCGGCCGGTTCGAGCGCGAGCGCCCGGGCCTGGCCGCGATGGTGCTGGCGGTCGATCCGCTGCTGCTGTCCGAGGCGCGCGCCTCCGAGGCCGATGCCCCGGCCGTCACCCAGCTGCGCGTGCTGGGCCAGGCCGGCGACGTGCTGGTGGCCTTCGCGCTGCGTCCCGACGACGCGCTGCTGGCCGCCGTCGTGGGCGCCGCGCACGAGCGCGAGATGAGCGCCCTGGTGATCGCCGGCCGCGAGACCGGCGGCGCCCCTAAACCGGCGACCGCGGCCATTGCCGCCGAGACCGACATCTGGATCTCCGTCCCGCACGAGCGCGCCGCGCGCATCTGCGAACTCCAACTGCTGACGACGCATGCCCTGTGCGATGCCGTCGACCTCCAACTGCTCGGCGACCCCGACCTCTGATGACCATGACCCTCACCTCCACCGCCCGCCGTCCCCTGTTCGCCACCGTGCTCGTGGGCGCGCTGGGCGTCGCCACGCTCGCCTCCATGCAGGGCTGCATCGCGCTGCTGGCCGGCGGCGCCGTGGCCGGCGGCCTGTCGCTCAACGACCGCCGCACCGGCGGCGCGCAGATCGAGGACCAGTCCATCGAGCTGAAGTCGGGCGGCCGCATCCGCGAGGCCATCGGCGACCGCGGCCACATCAGCGTCACCAGCTACAACCGCATCGTGCTGATCTCCGGCGAGGTGCCGGCCGACGCCGACAAGGCCGCCGTCGAGAAGGCCGTCGCGGGCATCGGGGGCGTCAACAACGTCGTCAACGAGCTCGAGGTGGGTGCCAACAGCACGATCTCCACGCGCTCCAGCGACACGGTCATCACCACCCGCGTGAAGAGCGCGCTGGTCGATGCCAAGGACGTGCAGGCCGGGGCCATCAAGGTGGTCACCGAGCGCGGCAACGTCTACCTGATGGGCCGCGTCACCGAGCGCGAGGCCGGCCGCGCCGCCGACATCGCGCGCTCGCAGCCCAGCGTGCTGAAGGTGGTGCGCGTGTTCGAGATCCTCAGCGAGGAACAGCTGGGGAACTTGAAGTAGCCCCCACGCTCGCTGGCGCTCGCTGCCCCCCCGAGGGGGCGCTCCGCGAGCGGCCCGGCAAAGCCGGTTCCGCCGCTCCCTCGTATTTCGCTTGCGCGGCCCCAGCGGCAGCGCCGGCAGGTGCAAGCAACTTCGCTGGCGCCCTACTTGTTGAGCAACCGGATCAGGCTCGAGGTATCCCAGCGCCCACCGCCGCGGTTCTGCAGCTCGGCGTAGAACTGGTCGACCAGCGCCGTGGCCGGCAGGCGGGCGCCGTTGCGGCGCGCTTCGTCCAGCACCAGGCCCAGGTCCTTGCGCATCCAGTCGACGGCGAAGCCGAAGTCGAACTTGTCGTCGACCATCGTCTTGCCGCGGTTGTCCATCTGCCAGCTCTGCGCGGCGCCCTTGCCGATGACGTCGAGCACGGCCGGCATGTCGAGCCCGGCGCGCTGGCCGAAGGCCACGGCCTCGGACAGGCCCTGCACGAGCCCGGCGATGCAGATCTGGTTGACCATCTTGGCCAGCTGGCCCGAGCCACTGTCGCCCAGGCGCGTGACCGCCTTGGAAAACGCCATCGCGACCGGCTTCATCGCGTCGAACGGCGCCGCGTCGCCGCCGCACATCACGGTGAGCTGGCCATTGACTGCGCCCGCCTCGCCGCCGGAGACCGGCGCGTCGACGAAGTGCAGGCCGCGCTGCGCGGCGAGGCCATGGAGCTCGCGCGCGATGTCGGCCGACGCCGTGGTGTGGTCGACCAGCACCGCGCCGTCGGCCATGCCCGCGAAGGCGCCGTCGTCGCCGAGGATCACCGAGCGCAGGTCGGCGTCGTTGCCGACGCAGGCGAACACGAAGTCGGCGTCCGCCACCGCCTCGCGCGGCGTGGCCGCGGCGGCGCCGCCGCCGTGCCTTTCGACCCAGGCGTGGGCCTTGGCGGCGGTGCGGTTGTAGACGGTGACCTGGTGCCCGGCGGCGGCCAGGTGGCCGGCCATCGGGCCGCCCATCACGCCGAGGCCGAGGAAGGCGACTTTTCTTGAAGCGGTGGGTTCGTAGCTCTTTGCCATGGCGGGGACGTGTTCAGCCGAACGTCATGTGCTCGGTGCCGGCCGCGAGGTCGGTGGAGCGCGAACGCTCGCTGTCGAGCTTGATCTGGAGGCGCAGGTCGTTGACGGAGTCGGCGTTGCGCAGGGCGTCTTCGTCGGTGACGAGGTTGGCTTCGTACATGTCGAACAAGGCCTGGTCGAAGGTCTGCATGCCGAGCTCGCGCGAGCGCTTCATCAGGTCCTTCAGCTCGCCCACCTTGCCCTGGAAGATGAGGTCGGCCACCAGCGGCGTGTTGATGAGGATCTCGACGGCGGCGCAGCGGCCCTTGCCTTCCTGGCGCGGCAGCAGGCGCTGCGAGATCAGCGCCTTCATGTTGAGCGACAAGTCCATCAGCAGCGGGGTGCGGCGCTCTTCCGGGAAGAAGTTGATCATCCGGTCGAGCGCCTGGTTGGAGCTGTTGGCGTGCAGCGTGGCCATGCACAGGTGGCCCGTCTCGGCGAACGCGACGGCCAGGTCCATGGTCTCGCGGTCACGGATCTCGCCCATCAGGATCACGTCGGGTGCCTGGCGCAGCGCGTTCTTGAGCGCCATCTCCCAACTGTTGGTGTCGATGCCGATCTCGCGCTGCGTGACGATGCAGTTCTTGTGCGGATGCACGAACTCGACCGGGTCTTCCACCGTGATGATGTGGCCGAAGGTGTTCTCGTTGCGCCAGTCGAGCATGGCGGCCTGGGAGGTGGTCTTGCCCGAGCCGGTGGCGCCCACCATGATGATGAGGCCGCGCTTGGTCAGCGCGATGTCCTTGAGGATGCGCGGCAGGCCCAGGCTGTCGATGGTGGGGATCTCGGCCGGGATGGTCCGCAGCACGATGCCCACGTGGCTCTGCTGCAGGAAGGCGCTGCAGCGGAAACGGCCGATGCCCTGCGGCGAGATCGCGACGTTGCACTCCTAGGAGCGCTCGAAATCGCAGGCCTGCTTGTCGTTCATGATGGCGCGGGCCAGCGCCATCGTGTGCGCGCCGGTGAGCGGCTGCGGCGACACCTTGGTGACCTTGCCGTCCACCTTGATGGCCGGCGGGAAGTCGGCCGTGAGGAACAGGTCGGAGCCGTTGCGCGTGACCATCAGGCGCAGCAGGTCGTTGACGAACTTCGATGCTTGTTCTCTTTCCATGACCCTATTCCTTCAATGTCTTCGGACGTCATCTTGCCAGCACCGGGCCGATTTCGACGTGTTCAATGGCAACGACCGCCCCGCAGGGCGGCCGCCGCCTCCCTCATTCGCGTGTAAGCAGGGCCGACAGCCGGGCGCTGACCTGGCGCAGCCGCAACGACAGCCGGCGCGCCAGCCAGGCCAGCAGCGCGGCGGCCAGGCGCGGCTCGTGCTGCATCATGCGATCGAGCGCCGCCGCGCCGAGCACGGCGAACTTGGCCGACGTGAGCGTGGTGCAGGCCGAGAAGCGGGCGCCGGCGTCGAGCAGCGACATCTCGCCGAGCACGTCGCCCGCGCGCGACTCGCCCAGGCGCGCCTTCGCGCCCCACGGCTGCACGCGCTCGACCGCCACGGTGCCGTCGAGCACGATGAGCAGGAAATCGCCCTGCTCGTCCTGCCCGATGACCTGGCGGCCGGCCTCCACCTGCACGTAGTCGAGGTAGTTGCCGAACACCGACAGCGCCTCCGGACCCAGCTGGGACAGCTGCGGATCCTGGCCGAACAGCTTGACCAGCGCCAGCGTGCCGAGCGCCGGATCGTAGGGCTTGGTATGAAGGTCGATGCTGCGCGTGTCCCAGCTCACCATCAGCTGCGTGTCCTGCTGCTGCTCCTGGAACTGGGTGGCGAAATAGCTGGACGAATCATCGCGCGGCGCCACGGCCAACGGCTGGGGCTTGCGACGAAACCGGGCGAGAAAGTTTTTCACGGGGGGGTCGGAGCGCGGTGGCGGGTCGGGTCGGGTCGGGTCGGATCAACCCGGGAAGTTTTCCGGGAACTTGGCCTTCTGGCGGGCTTCCGACGGCGCGACGACGTTGCGGCGCACCAGGTCGGCCAGGCACTGGTCGAGCGTCTGCATGCCCGCGCTGCTGCCGGTCTGGATCGACGAGTACATCTGCGCGATCTTGTTCTCGCGGATGAGATTGCGGATGGCCGCGGTGCCCAGCATGATCTCGTAGGCGGCCGCACGGCCCGTGCCGTCCTTCAGCTTGCACAGCGTCTGCGAGATGACGGCGATGAGCGACTCGGACAGCATGGCGCGAACCATGTCCTTCTCGGCCGCGGGGAACACGTCGACCACGCGGTCGATGGTCTTGGCGGCGCTGGACGTGTGCAACGTGCCGAAGACCAGGTGGCCCGTCTCGGCGGCGGTGAGCGCCAGGCGGATGGTCTCCAGGTCGCGCATTTCGCCCACCAGGATGCAGTCCGGGTCTTCGCGCAGCGCCGCGCGCAGCGCGTTGGAGAAGCTGAGCGTCTGCGGGCCCACCTCGCGCTGGTTGATCAGGCACTTCTTGGATTCGTGCACGAACTCGATCGGATCCTCGATGGTCAGCACGTGGCCGTAGCTGTTGTCGTTGAGGTGGTCGATGATGGCGGCGAGCGTGGTGGACTTGCCCGAGCCCGTGGGGCCGGTGACCAGCACCAGGCCGCGCGGTTTCATGGCCAGGTCCTGGAAGATCTTGGGGCAGTTCAGCTGTTCGAGCGTGAGGATCTTGGACGGGATCGTCCGGAACACGGCGGCTGCGCCGCGGTTCTGGTTGAAGGCGTTGACGCGGAAGCGCGCCAGGCCCTGGATCTCGAACGAGAAGTCGCACTCCAGCGTGTCTTCGTAGTGCTTGCGCTGGGTGTCGTTCATGATGTCGTACACCAGGCCGTGCACCTGCTTGTGCGACATCGGGTCGACGTTGATGCGACGAACGTCGCCGTGCACGCGGATCATGGGGGGAAGGCCCGACGAAAGGTGCAGGTCGGAAGCCTTGTTCTTGACCGAAAACGCGAGCAGTTGGGTGATGTCCATGTGGTCCGTGCCCCGCAAGGGCTTATGCTCCGGCCCGAATGGCCAGCATCGCAGAGAACATACTACAAGTCCGGGGCCGAATTTCGTCGGCTTGCCGGGCATTTGACCGACTTCCGGAAACGGTGAACCTGTTGGTCGTCAGCAAGACGTGTCCAGGTGTTTCAGTGCGCGCCGCATTCGACGCCGGCCAGCGCCATTTCGGCGAGAACTACGTGCAGGAGGCGCTGGGCAAGATCGCCGAACTCTCCGACCTGCGCGCCGAGCTGTGCTGGCACCTGATCGGCCCGCTCCAGAGCAACAAGGCGCGCGAGGTGGCGGCGCATTTCGACTGGGTGCACGGCATCGACCGGATGAAGCTGGCGCAGCGCCTGTCCGACCTGCGTCCGCCGGAGCTGGCGCCGCTGCAGGTGTGCCTGCAGGTGAACATCAGCGGCGAGGACAGCAAGAGCGGCGTGGCGCCGGAGGCGGCGCTGGCGCTCGCGCGCCAGGTGGCGGCGCTGCCGCGCCTGAAGCTGCGCGGCCTGATGGCCATCCCCGAGCCGGCCGCCGACCTGGCCGCCCAGCGCGAGCCGCACCGGGCGCTGCGCAGGCTGCTGGAGGCGATGAATGCCGAGGGGCTGGCGCTGGACACCCTGTCGATGGGCATGAGCGCCGACCTGGAGGCCGCCGTGGCCGAAGGCGCCACCTGGGTGCGCGTGGGCACGGCCATCTTCGGCCCGCGTGCCCCGAAGCCGGAAGCCGCCGCGTAGGTCGCCGGGTCAGCCGTGCGGCTGCGCGAATTCGCGCAGCGCGGCGGCGTGGTTGGCTGGGCGCCGGGCACTCTGGCCAGACGAAGCCAGGTCGAGACCTGGCATCGGATGCGTCAGATGGGCAGCGCGTTGGTCGTCTTGACCTCTTCCATCACCGTATACGTCCGCGTCTCGCGCACGCCGGGCAGGCTCCAGATGACCGAGGCGATCATCTCGCGGTAGGCGGCCATGTCGGCCACGCGGGTCTTGATGAGGTAGTCGAAGCCGCCGGCCACCAGGTGGCACTCGAGGATCTCGGGGCGCGTCTGGACGGCCGCCTTGAAGGTGTCCATGATGTCCGGGGCGGTGCGATCGAGCAGCACTTCGATGAACACCATCATGCTGGCCCCGAGCTTGTTCGGGTTCAGGCGCGCCTCGTAGCCCAGGATGAAGTTCTCGCGGGTGAGGCGTTTCACGCGCTCGAGCACCGCCGTGGGCGACAGGTGCACCTCTTCGGCCAGCTTCAGGTTGCTGATGCGGCCATCCCGCTGCAACACGCGCAGGATGCGCGCGTCGATCTTGTCGATGCCCTTGTCGTTCAGATTCGACACCGACGAGGGCTCTGGCTGGGTCTTGTTCATGCTGGACGAATCTCCGAGGTCTCTGACGAAATCCGAATTTATCTCATGGATTCTCGCCCTAAGCTACCAAATTATCCAGTCAGGATTTCTACCGCCATGTCTTCGTCCGACCCCTCGTCTGTAGCGCCTCCACAACATGCCCGCCTGCCCTATCCGTACCGGCCGGAGGTGGACGTGGTCGAGGCCGTGCTGGCCACGCTGGCGGGGCAACTCGATTGGGCCCGTGTGATCCGCGCCGGTCGTCCGTGGGTGGAGTCGGTGCGCGACAAGCCGGCGCCGTTCTGGGCCATGGAATCGCTGCTGCGCGAGTACCCCATCTCCAGCGCCGAGGGCCTGGCCCTGATGCGCCTGGCCGAGGCGCTGCTGCGCGTGCCCGACGTCGAGACCGCCATCGCGCTCACCGCCGACCAGCTGGGCCGCGCCGAGTTCGGCGCCGACTCCGTGGCCGACGGCCCGCACAGGTTGCTGGCGGGCATCTCGGCCAGCGCGATCTCCCTGTCGAAGAAGTTCCTGCCCGAGGCGGACGGCGAGGGCGGCCTGCTCAAGCGCCTGGGCGCCAAGACGGTGGTGGCCGCCACGGTGCGCGCCATCCAGTTGCTGGGCCGCCAGTTCGTGCTGGGCCGCACCATCGGCGAGGCCATGGAGGAGGCGCAGGGCCAGCGCAAGGCGCTGGAGAGCGCGCGCCGTGGCAGCCCCGACGCCGCCACCGGCCTGCGCTTCTCGTACGACATGCTGGGCGAGGGCGCCCGCACCGAGCACGACGCCGAGCGTTACCTCGCGTCGTATGCGAACGCCATCAAGTCGATCGCGCGCGGCCAGGTGGCCGCGTCGCCGGAGATCGCCGACGGCATCTCCATCAAGCTGTCGGCGCTGTTCTCGCGCTACGAGGACGGCCAGCGCGAGCGCGTGTTCGCCGAGCTGCTGCCCCGCGTGTGGACGCTGGTGGTGCAGGCGGCCGAGGCGAACCTGAACCTGACCATCGACGCGGAGGAGACCGACCGCCTCGAGCTGTCGCTGGACGTGCTCGAAGCGCTGGCCGCGCGCATCGCCGCCACTTACCCGTCGTGGGGCGGCTTCGGCCCGGCCGTGCAGGCGTACCAGAGCCGCGCGCTGCAGGTGGTGGACGCCGTCGCCGACATCGCACGCCGCCACAAGCTTCGCTTCATGGTGCGCCTGGTCAAGGGCGCCTACTGGGACGGCGAGATCAAGCGCGCGCAGGAAGGCGGCCTGGCCGGCTATCCGGTGTTCACGCACAAGGAACACACCGACATCTCCTACCTGGCCTGCGCGCGCTCGCTGATCGCGCACGCCGACGTCATCTACCCGCAGTTCGCCACGCACAACGCCAGCACCATCGCCGCGATCCTGCAGATGGCGCGCGCGAAGAACGCCGCGTTCGAGCTGCAGCGCCTGCACGGCATGGGCGAAGGCATCTATCGCGAGGTGATGAAGGACGCGAGCGTCGCGTGTCGCGTGTACGCGCCCGTGGGCGAACACCGCGACCTGCTGGCCTACCTCGTGCGCCGCCTGCTGGAGAACGGCGCCAACTCGAGCTTCGTGCACCAGCTGGCCGACAACACGGTGGACGTCGAGCGCCTGCTCGCCTCGCCGATGACCAATGCGCGTCCGCCAGCCTTCCCGATGCCTGCGTTCCTCTACCCGGTGGACCACGGCCTGCAGCGCCGCAACTCCACCGGCGCGGACCTGGCCGTGATCGCCGAGCGCGCGCCGCTGGACGCGGCCGTCGCCGCGACGGTGTTGCCGGTGATCGCCGAGGCCACCGCGCCCGACGTCGACGCCGCTTTCGCGCGTCTGAATGCGGGCTTCGACGCGTGGAACGAACGCCCCGTCGACGAGCGCGCCGCCATCATTCGCCGCGCTGGCGACCTGCTCGATTCGCGCCTGGCAGAGTTCTGCGGCCTGCTCGTCAAGGAGGGCCACAAGACGCTCGGCGACTGCGTTGCCGAAGTGCGCGAGGCCGTCGATTTCTGCCGCTACTACGCCGACCAGGCGCAGATCCGCCTGCAGGACCAGGTGCTGCCCGGCCCGACCGGCGAAAGCAATGAACTGCGCATGAACGGGCGCGGCGTGTTCGTCTGCATCTCGCCATGGAACTTTCCGCTGGCGATCTTCGCCGGCCAGGTCGTCGCGGCGCTGGTCGCGGGCAATGCCGTCATTGCCAAGCCCGCGGAACAGACGCCCGCCGTCGCCGCTCGCATGGTCGGCCTGCTGCACGAGGCGGGCGTTCCGAAGGACGCGTTGGCGCTGCTGCACGGCCCGGGCGAGACGGTGGGTGCCGCGCTGACCGCGCACCCGCTGGCCGCCGGCGTCTGCTTCACCGGCTCCACGCAGGTGGCCAGGATCATCCAGCGCACGCTGGCACACAAGGACGGCCCGATCGTGCCGTTCATCGCCGAGACGGGCGGCCTCAACGCGATGATCGTCGACTCCAGCGCGCTGCCCGAGCAGGTGGTGGACGCGGTGGTGCAGAGCGCCTTCCGTTCCGCCGGCCAGCGCTGCTCCGCGCTGCGGCTGCTGGTGGTGCACGGCTCGATCGCCGACGGCGTCATCGAGATGATCCGCGGCGCGCTGTCGGTGCTCAACGTGGGCGACCCGGCGCTGCTGGCCACCGACGTGGGCCCGGTGATCGACGAGGAGGCGTACACCAACGTCTCGCGCAACGTGGCGCGGCTGAAGAAGGACGCCACGCTGCTGGGCGAGACCGCCGTGTCCTCGGGCTTCCCGCGCCTGGTCGCGCCGGTGGCGTTCGAGCTCGGCGCCATCGCCGACCTGAAGGACGAGATCTTCGGTCCGGTGCTCCACGTGGTGCGCTGGAACGGCGACGTCGACCAGGTGATGCACGCCATCAACGCGCTGGGCTACGGCCTGACGCTGGGCATCCAGACGCGCATCGACAGCCGCGCGCAGCGCCTGGCGCGCCTGGCCAAGGTGGGCAACGTCTACATCAACCGCAACATGATCGGCGCGGTGGTGGGCGTGCAGCCGTTCGGTGGCGAAGGCCTGTCGGGCACCGGCCCGAAGGCCGGCGGCCCGCACTACCTGTTCCGCTTCTGCGCGGAGCAGACGTTGACCATCAACACGGCGGCGGCGGGCGGCAACGCCGCCCTCCTCGCAGGCGAGTCGGGCGGGCATTGAGGCCTACGCGCGTCACGCCGGATGACGGAGTTCGGCGCCGCGGGATCCTGCGACTGCGCGCAGGATGCCGAAGTGACCGAAGTCACTTCGTCAGCTTGAGCCAGTTGAGGTTGAACCCGCCAGCGAGCGCCTTCACTGCAATCTGCTGCTGCCCCGCAGCCAGCGTCACCTGGTGCGACACGGTCGTCCAGGTCTGCCAGCCGCCCGTCTTGGGCACGCTGACGCTGCCGTACACCGGGCTGCCGCCGGCGTTCTCGAGCTGGATCACGCCGCCGCCGTTGAGGCTGGCCACGCGATACGACACCGTGTAGGTGCCGGCCGTGGGGACGTTGACGTTCCACACGATCCAGTCGTTGGCGTCGATCCAGCCGACGTCGGAGCCGCCTTCCGAACATGCCTCGGTCTGCACGCCGCTCATCGTGGCCCAGTTCTCGGCCTCGAGCTGGATGCTGACCGGCGCCGCGCCCTTCTGGTACACGCGGACGTAGTCCACGTACATCTTGGCCGGCAGCGAGCCGTCGTCGATCGAGAATCCGGGCCAGTTGCCGCCCACGGCCATGTTCAGGAGCAGGAAGAAGTCCTTGGCGAACGCCTGCGTGTTGCCCGTGCCGTTGGTGATCTGCATGACGTGGTACTGGGTGCCGTCGACGAACCACTTGATGTAGTCCTTGTCCCATTCGATGGCGTACACGTGATAGTCGCCCGGCGTGGTGACCATGTTATTGCCGTAGTCGGCCTGCGAGCCGTTGGCGGCCTGCCAGTGGGCGGTACCGTACACCGTATTGCCGGTGTTGATCTGCTCCATGATGTCGAGCTCGCCCGACGCCGGCCAGCCCACGCTGGAGATGTTGCTGCCCAGCATCCACCAGCCCGGCCACGTGCCCTGCTTCACCGGCAGCTTGATGCGCGCCTCCATGCGCCCATACGTCCACGACTTCACGCCCTGCGTCTTCATGCGGGCCGAGGTGTAGTGGTAGCCGCCGAAATCTTCGCGCTTGGCCGTGATCACGAGGTTGCCGTTCTCGATCGTCGCGTTTTCCTTGCGGTAGTACTCGAGCTCGCCGTTGCCCCAACCGCCGCCGCCGGTCTCGAAGACCCAGTCGGGGCCGATGGAGCCGTTGAACTCGTCGGACCAGACGAGCTGCCAGGATTGCGCGTGGGCCATCTGGCCCAGTACCAGCGCGGCCGCCGATACGAGAAGGTTACGGAGATTCATGTTGCCTGCCTCATGCATTGGTTGTGATTGACCGTCGTCGGCGAGCCATGGAACCGGTTCCTTCGCCGCCGGCCGATGCTAGAGAAAGCGCTTTCATGGCGCATCCCCGAAACGGGGTATCCGTCCGGAAATGAAAAAAGGCCCGCGAACGGGCCTCCTGTGAGTCGAGTCGGGCCAAGCCCCTTTCAATCAGGGATACAGGCCGCGTTCTTCACGCGCGATCAGGATGCGCTCGCACGCGACCGCGAAGGTGGCCGTGCGCAGCGTGATCTTGTGGCGGTCGGCCGTGTCCCAGATCTTCTTGAGCGCGTCGACCATGATCTTGTCCAGGCGCACGTTGATCTCGTCCTCGCTCCAGAAGAAGCTGGAGAAGTCCTGCACCCATTCGAAGTACGACACCGTCACGCCGCCGGCGTTGCAGATGACGTCGGGCACCACGAGGATGTTGCGCTCGAACAGCATGTCGTCGGCCCTCGACGTCGTCGGGCCGTTGGCGCCTTCCAGCACCAGCCTGGCCTTGATGCGGCGGGCGCGGTCCTCGTTGATCTGGCCCTCCAGCGCGGCCGGGATCAGGATGTCGCAGTCGACGTCCCAGAACTCTTCCGACTTCATCACGTCGGCGCCCTTGAAGCCGGCCACGCCGCCGGTGTTCGTCACGTGCGGGATCAGGTCGGCCAGGTCGAAGCCGTTGGCGTTGTAGATGGTGCCGGTGTGGTCCTGCGCGGCGACGATCTTGCCGCCGGCCTGCGCGAACAGCTCGGCCGCCGAGCCGCCCACGTTGCCGAAGCCCTGCACGGCCACGCGGGCGCCGTTGAGGTCGAGGCCGATGCGGCGCGCCGCTTCCCGGCCGGTGACGAACACGCCGCGGCCGGTGGCCTTGATGCGGCCGGCCGAGCCGCCCAGGTGCAGCGGCTTGCCGGTGACCACGCCGGTGGCGGTGGAGCCGGTGTTCATCGAGTACGTGTCCATCATCCAGGCCATGATCTGGCCGTTCGTGTTCACGTCGGGCGCCGGGATGTCCTTCTGCGGGCCGATGATCAGGCCGATCTCGCTGGTGTAGCGGCGCGTCATGCGCTCGAGTTCCTTCGTCGACAGCAGCTTGGGGTCGACGCGGATGCCGCCCTTGGCGCCGCCGAACGGCAGGTTCACCGCGGCGGTCTTGACCGTCATCCACGCCGACAGCGCCATCACTTCTTCCAGCGTGACGTCCGGGTGGTAGCGCACGCCGCCCTTGCCCGGGCCGCGCGACAGGTTGTGCTGCACGCGGAAGCCTTCGTAGTGGGCCACGGTGCCGTTGTCCAGCTCGATGGGCACGTCGACGATCAGCGCCCGCTTCGGGCGCTTGAGGGTCTCGACCCAGCGCGCGAGGTTGCCCAGGTAGGGCACCACGCGGTCGACCTGGGAGAGGTACGTGCCCCAGGGGCTGTCCGCGGTCGGCGAAACGTACGACAGATTGCTCATGACGGAATTCCTTGTGTCTGATGGAGGTTCGCGGTCGCTGGCGCCTCGTGAGCGGCGATCCGCAGATCCTTGGGCAGGGGCGATCTCGATCGGAAACGAGCCCGCGCCGGGAGTGCTGCGGACTGTAGGCCGGACCACGCCGAATTAGTCACGGAGCGTTATGCAAGATTTGCATGATCCCTGCGCCTCGGTTTCATGCCGGTGACGGCGGGCGTCGCCTCTACACTCGATGCATGATGAACTCGAACACCCAGACCGTATCCTTGCCGGGGACTCCCGGTGCCACGGCGGCGCCGCTCCTGGCCTTCGTCGGCGGCGGCAACATGGCCAGCGCCATCCTCGGCGGACTGATCGCCGCCGGCCATCCGGCCGACCGCGTGGTCGTCGTCGAGCCGCATGCGCCGCAGGCCGACGTCGTTCGCCAGACGTTCGGCGTCCGCGTGGAGGCCGCAGGCGGCGCCATACTGGGCGGCGCCGACATCGTGGTGTGGGCCGTCAAGCCGCAGGTCTTCAGCGAGGCCGCGGCGCCGTGCGCGGCGTTCGTGGGCGGCGCGCTGCACCTGTCGGTGATGGCCGGCATCCGCAGCGACGCGATCGCGCGCGCCACCGGCAGCCAACGCGTGGTGCGCGCCATGCCCAACACGCCCGCGCTCATCGGCGAGGGCATCGCCGGACTGTTCGCGCGCGCCGCGGTGACCGACGCCGACCGCGCCGCCATCGAGCGCGTGCTGGCGCCCACCGGCGAGACGCTGTGGGTGACCAGGGAAAGCAATCTCGACGCCGTCACCGCGCTGTCCGGCTCGGGCCCGGCCTACGTGTTCTTCTTCCTCGAGGCCATGATGCAGGCGGCCGCCGACATGGGCCTCGACGAGGCGCAGGGGCGGCGACTGGCGCAGGCCACCTTCAAGGGCGCCACCTCGCTCGCGCGCGCCTCCGACGAGACGCCCGAGACGCTGCGCTCGCGCGTGACGTCCAAGGGCGGCACCACCTACGCAGCCATCTCCGCGATGGAAGCCGCGGGCGTGAAGCCGGCCATCGTCGCGGCGATGCGCGCGGCGCAGGCGCGGGCGAAGGAACTGGGCGACGAGTTCGGCGGCTAGCGAAACGCTTGTCATCCTGCGCGGAGTCGCAGGATGACAACGACTAGTGGTGGCCCATCGGGAACGACACCACCACGCCCGCGAACACCGCCGCGCCCAGCCAATGGTTGGCGCGGAAGGCGCGGAAGCAGCCCTCGCGGGTGCGGCCGTAGATCAGCGTGAAGTGCCACGCCGCCTGCAACGCCGCCACCACGATGCCCACCGCGTACACCGGCCCCAGGCCCAGCTTCAGGCCCAGGTACAGCCAGGACAGCAGGTACACGGCGTAGAACGCCATCACGCCGGCCACGTCGAGGCGGCCCAGCGTGATCGCCGAGGTGCGCATGCCGATCTTGAGGTCGTCGTCGCGGTCGACCATCGCGTACTCGGTGTCGTAGGCCAGCACCCAGAACAGGTTGCCGACCAGCAGCAGCCAGGCCAGCGTGGGCACCGCCGCCGGGATGGAGGCCAACGACCAGTCGTGCCCGCCCGTGGCCGCCGAGAACGCCATCGGAATGCCAAGCGAGAACGCCACGCCCAGCACGGCCTGCGGCATCGACACGACGCGCTTGGCGTACGGATAAGCCAGCGTGATGGCCAGCGCGCCGAACGACAGCAGGATCGTGGGCGGGTTGGTGGTGAGCACCAGCGCGAAGGCCAGCAGCGCCAGCACCGCGCCGAAGAGGAGCGCGGCGCGCACGGACAGCACGCCGCTGGTGACCGGCCGCTGGGCGGTGCGCTTGACGTGCCGGTCGAACTCGCGGTCGGCCACGTCGTTGATGCAGCAGCCGGCGCTGCGCATCAGGATCGTGCCCAGCGTGAACACCGCCAGCAGGTGCCAGCCGGGAAAGCCGTCGCAGGCGATCCACAGCGCCGACAGCGTGGGCCACAGCAGCAACAGCCAGCCGGCGGGGCGGTTCCAGCGGATCAGGTCGAGGTAGGGAGAGAGGCGCGAATTCGACATGGCGCGATTCTCGCCGGTTCAGGCGCGTGGAGCCTGGGCGAGCGCCTGGATCAGCTTCAGCGCCGCGGGCAGGCAGCGGCGCCTCAGGTCGTAGCGCTGCACGACGGTGTTGCGCGCGGCGGCGCGCAGCGCCTGTCCGCGCGTGGGATCGCGCAAGGCCTGCGCCACGCGCGCCACCAGCGCGTCGGCATCGAAGAAGTCCACCAGCAGGCCGTTCTCGCCGTCGATCACCACCTCGGTCACCGGCGCGGTGGCGCTGGCCACGACCACGCAGCCGGCGGCCATCGCCTCCAGCAGCGACCACGAGAGCACGAAGGGCACGGTGAGGTAAACGTGCGCCGCCGACACCTGCAGCAGCTTCAGGTACTCGGCGTACGGCAGCTTGCCGACGAAGTGCACGCGATCCGGGTCGAGCGGCGTGCCGGCGCGCACCAGCTCCTCGGCGAGCGCGGCGCGCCAGCCGTCGGGATGCGGCGCGGCCATGCCATAGCTCACCTCGTCGCCGCCAGCGACGAGCACCTGCGCCTGCGGCTCGGCGGCCAGCAGCGCCGGCAACGCGCGCAGGAAGCGGTGGATGCCGCGATAGGGCTCCAGGTTGCGCGCCACGTACGTCACGATGGGCTCGCCGGCCTCGAACACCCGGCCCTGCCAAGCGAAGCGCGCCGCGGGGTCGGGCCGCACGGCGTCGGTGTCGATGCCTTCGTGCACGACGGCCACGCGGCCGCGATATTCGGGCGGCAGCTGCGCGTGCTGCCAGCGCGTGGGCGTGAAGCCGGCGTCGCAGGCGTTGAGCGCCGACAGGTGCACCATGTTGCGCACGCGCAGCCGTTGCGCGCTCTCGGGCCCGGTGGGGAACTCGGGATCGAAGCCGACGTCGACGCCGGTGGCCGCGTAGAAGAACTCGAAGTACGCCAGCAGCGGCGTGGCGGGGAACACGTCCTTGACGAACAGCGCCTCGCCCCAGCCGGGATGCGCCACGATGACGTCGAACACCAGGCCCTGGTCCTTGAGCTGCTGCAGCGCCCGCGCCACGACCTGGCCGCGGCGCAGCTGGGCGTCGACGTCGGCCAGCCAGGGATGCGCCTCGCCCGAACCCGCCGGCGCCGTGTAAGACACCAGGTTCAGGCGCGGAAACAGCGCGGTGGCACGCGGCGCGGCCTCGGCGCCGACGATCGCCCAGACGCTGTTGGCCGGGTCGGAGCACAGCGCGCCGATCAGGTGGCGGAACTGGCCGGGGGTGTTCTGGTGGATGAAGAGGATCCTCATGCGGCCCATGAGGATCAGAGGGAGCCCAGCACCAGAGGCAGATCGTCGGTCGTCACGCCGGGGCGCGTGGCGATCTTCCCGTCCAGGCCGCGGACCACGATGCCCGGCGTGCCCTTGAGACCGAGGGCGTGCATCAGCTCCTCGTGGGCATCGAGCATGAGCCCCACCGCCGGGGGGATCGGCAGCATCGGTTGCAGGTTCGGATCGTCCCAGGAATGATGCGGGCCGCCGGACATCATGCGCACCACGCCGAACGCGTGCGCCTGCTCGTACGAGAACAGGCGTTTGGCCGGATCGGCGTCGGCCAGCAGCGTGGCCGCCTTGCCCGCGCTGGTGGGCGCGATCACCGCCACCATGATGTAGCGCAGCTGCACCTTGCCGCTGTCGACCCAGGGCCGCGCGTCGGACCAGAACTTCGTGCAGTACTTGCAGTTCGCGTCCATGAACACGTAGACCTTGCGCGGCGCGTCGTCGCGGCCGTCGGCGATCCACTTCGTCCGCGCGAGGTCGTCCCAGCTCACGGACGCGGCGCCCTGGCGCTGGAGGGCGCCCGTCCACTGGGCGGCGGGCGCCTCGACGCTGGCGAAGGCCAGCGTGGCGGCGACGGCGAGGGAAAGCAACGACGGTTTGTTCATGCCGGATGGATGTCGCGCGGCGGGCAAAGTTCAGTCTTCCAGGCGTTTCTGGAAGATGAGTCCGGCATGCTCGCGCAGCGCGTGGAACTTGATCTTGGGCCAGTTGGCCTCGACGGCGCGCAGTTCGGGCGCGTACTCCACCAGGATGGCCGGCGCGTTGACGGCGTCGTAGGCGATGCGGTGGGCGTTGTTGTCGATGAAGCGTTGCAGCTCCTTGTCGCCGCCGTCGTCCGGATCGCAGGTGATCCAGCGCGCGAGAGCGTAACGCGCGGGCTGGATGCGCGCGCGCACGCCGTACTCGTGCTCGAGGCGGTGCGCCACCACCTCGAACTGCAGCTGGCCCACCGCGCCCAGCAACAGGACAGTGCCCAGAACCGGACGGAAGACCTGGATCGCGCCTTCTTCGCCCAGCTGGGTGAGGCCGGCGCGCAGCTGCTTGGTCTTGAGCGGATCGGCCACCTCCACGGTGCGGAACAGCTCGGGCGCGAAGAACGGCAGGCCGGTGAACTGCAGCGACTCGCCCTCGGTGAGCGTGTCGCCCAGCTGCAGCACGCCGTGGTTGGGGATGCCGATGATGTCGCCGGCAAACGCCTCGTCCAGCAGCTCGCGGCGCTGCGACAGGAACGACACCACGGTGTTGGGACGCAGCTCCTTGCCGGAGCGCACCACCTTCAGCCGCATGCCGCGCTCGAAGTGGCCGGAAGCCACGCGCAGGAACGCGATGCGGTCACGGTGAGACGGGTCCATGTTGGCCTGGATCTTGAACACCACGCCGGTGAACTTCGCCTCGTCCGGCTGCACGTCGCGCTGCATCGCGGGACGCACGCCGGGCGACGGCGCCAGGTTCACCAGTGCGTCGAGGATCTCCTGCACGCCGAAGTTGTTGATGGCCGAGCCGAAGAACATCGGCGTCTGGCGGCCTTCGAGGAAGGCCTCCTCGTCGAACTCGGGCGCGGCCGCGCCGAGCAGTTCGATCTCGTCCTGAGATTGCTGCCAGCCCATGCCGAAGCGCTCGGCGTTCTCCGGCGCGGCCAGGTTGGTGACCACCTCCTCGTCGCCGCCCACGCGGTCTTCGCCCGGCGAGAACACGCGCATCTGCTTCTTGCGCAGGTCCACCACGCCGCCGAACATCTTGCCCATGCCCACCGGCCAGGTGAACGGCACCACGCTCATGCCCAGCTCGCGCTCGATCTCGTCCATCAGCGCCAGCGGCTCCTGCACCTCGCGGTCCATCTTGTTGACGAACGTGAGGATGGGCGTGTTGCGCGCGCGGCAGACCTGCAGCAGCCGGCGCGTCTGCGGCTCGACGCCGTTGGCCGCGTCGATGACCATCAGCGCGGCGTCGACGGCGGTCAGTACGCGGTAGGTGTCTTCGGAGAAGTCCGCGTGGCCCGGGGTATCGAGCAGGTTGATGACGCAGTCGCGGTATTCCATCTGCATCACCGAGGACGCCACGGAGATGCCGCGCTGCTTCTCGATCTCCATCCAGTCGGACGTGGCATGCCGCGCTGCCTTGCGCGCCTTCACCGAGCCGGCGATCTGGATCGCGCCCGAGAACAGCAGCAGCTTTTCCGTGAGCGTCGTCTTGCCCGCGTCAGGGTGGGAAATGATGGCGAAGGTGCGGCGGCGGCGCACCTGGGTGGCGAGATCGGCGGACATGATGGCGTGCGCCGGCCCGGAGTTCGGGCGAGCGCTGGGATGCGGGGTAACCCGTGATTATCGCGGGTTGCGCGCAGGGGTGCCGTCATCCTGCGCGAAGTCGCAGGATCCACGCGGGCAAACGACGACGCAAGGGGCGCGACGCAAGGGGTCTGGCATCTCCGCCGTACTCGGCGGCAATGCCAGACACCTCAGGCCGGTGCCGACTCGCCCAGCTGGTCGCCCACTACCTTCAGCGCATGGTTCACCCATGCATCCTTCTCGCCCACCGGCGCCACGTAGTGCAGCGCCTGGCGCGCGGCCTCGCGACCCGCGGCGCGCCACATCACCCAGGTGGCGAGGTAGGCCGACGCCATGCAGCCGCCGGCCGTGGCGATGGGGCCGCGGGCGATGAACGGTTCGTCGGCCACGCGCACGCCGGCCTCCACCACCCAGGGCTTGGTGGTGAGGTCGGTGCAGGCGGGCGCATCGCCCAGCATGCCCAGCCGCGCCAGCAACAGCGTGCCCGAGCATTGCGCGCCGATGAGCTGGCGCGTGGGATCGAGCACGATGCGATCCATCAGCGCCGCGTTCTCGGCGATGGCCCGCGTGTAGATGCCGCTGCCGAACAGCACGGCGTCGGCGTCCAGCACGAACTCGAGCGGTTGCTGCGCGGTGATGGTGACGCCGTTCATCGACGTGACCTGCGCCGAGGGGCTGGTGATCTCGGCGTGCACGCCGGAGGTTCGCAGCCGGTTGATGAGGCCGAGCGCGACAAAGGAGTCGAGCTCGTTGAAGCCGTCGAACGTGACGATCGCGACGCGCATGGCAGGCGTTCCCTGGTGTTGGAACGCGCAAGCTTAGGCAAGCCCGGCCGATAGTCCAATGCCCGAGGTCAAAGACCCCTTGCGGGAGTCGATCTCAGGCGTGGGCGTCGAGCAGGCTGCCGGCGCCGCCATAGGTCTCGGGCGCAGCGGCCACCTCGGCGGCCTGGGCCGCGGTGGCGACCTTGGGCGCGGGCGCGGCCGGAGCGGCGGGCGCGGCCGGAGCGGCGGCCGCGGCCGTCGGCCTGGCGGCGGCGGCAGGCCTGGCCGTGGCGGCGGTCGCGGCAGGGGCCGCGGCGGCGGTGGTCGCTGCGGACTTGCTGGCCGGCGCGTGCGGCGTGCGGGTGGACTTC
>JBBQYL010000042.1:0-29943 GCA_038208735.1 Burkholderiales bacterium | reverse complement strand
GCCAGGTCCTCGGGATGGCGGCGCGCGTGCTCCAGCGTGCCGGACGCCCGGATGTCGCCCGCGCCCTCGGCGTAGGGCGTCTCGCCGATCACCGCGATGACGGCGCGATACGCCGTCACGTCGACGTCCTTCGCGTCGGCCGACCAGGTGACGTCGGCGTCGCCCATGGCGTCGCGCACCGCCGCCAGGATCGTGTCGCCGACGGGGTAGTCGGCGTTGGTCGTGTTGGTGCCCTGCCAGGTGAGCGACCAGCCACCGGCCATGTCGGGCAGGCTGTCGGCGGCGCGGCCCACCACCAGCACGCGGCCGTGGCGGGCCAGCGGAAGCGTGGCGTGGTCGTTCTTGAGCAGCACCAGCGACTCGCGCACGGCCTCGCGCGCGAGGGCGCGCGGAGTGGCGGCCGCCGCGTCCTGCGCGCCCGCGCGTTGCGAGGGCCGCGTGGCGACGCTCGCGCCGTCCACCACGCGGAACAGGCCGGCGCGCATCTTCACGCGCAGGATGCGTGTGACGGCGTCGTCGATGCGCGCCATCGGGATCTCGCCCGCCTGCGCCGAGGCGATGGTGTTGGCGATGAAGTCCTTCCACCCGAACGGCACCATCACCATGTCGACGCCGGCGTCGATGGCGGACGGGCACGACGTGACGATGCATGCCTTCGCGTGGCCCTGCGCGTCGACCCAGGTGACCTGGCCGATGGCGTCCCAGTCGGTGACCACGAAGCCGTCGAATCCCCAGCGGGTCTTGAGCACGTCGGTGAGCAGGTACTTGTTGCCGGTGGTCTTCGCGCCGTCGAACGACAGCCGCCGGCCGGTGTCGTCGGGGCCGGTGTAGGTCCAACTGCTGAACGACGCCATCACCGTCTGCACGCCGGCCTGGATGGCCGACACGTAGCCGGCGCCGTGGATGCGCAGCAGGTCGGACACGCTGGCGATGGTCTCGCCCTGGTCGACGCCGTGCTCGGTGCCGCCGTCGCCGATGAAGTGCTTGGCGGTGGCGACGATGGTGGGCCGGCCCGCCGGGTCGAAGCGGCCCTGCAGGCCGGTGACGTAGCGCCCCGCATAGGCGGCGACGATGGCCGGGTCTTCCGAGAAGCCCTCGTAGGTGCGGCCCCAGCGGTCGTCGCGCACCACGGCCACGGTGGGCGCGAAGGTCCAGTCGATGCCCGCGCCGCGCACCTGGCGCGCCACGGCCTCGCCGATGCGCTCCACCAGCGCCTGATCGTGGGCGGCGCCCAGGCCGATGTTGTGCGGGAACAGGGTCGTGCCGTAGACGTTGTTGTTGCCGTGGACGGCATCGGTGCCCCACATCACCGGCACCTCGACGGCCATGTCGGTGCTCATGGAGGCGTCGAACCAGCCGTCGGCCATGGCGAGCCAGGCGTCGCGCGAGGCGTGCTTGTCCATCCCGGGCCAGGCGCCGCCGCCGTTGAGCACCGAGCCGATGTAGTACTGGCGCACTTCGGCGGGCGTAACGGCGCGGATGTCGGGCTGCGTCATCTGGCCCACCTTCTGGGCCAGCGTCATGTGGTCGACGATGGCACGGATCTGCGCCTCCTGCGCGGGGTCGCGCGGCAGGGCGACGGGGCGCGTGTCCGCCGCGCGTGACATCGGCGTGGCGAGGGCCAACGCGACGGCCATCCAGGCGGCGGCGCGACGCAAGGGCGAAGGCTGCATGTCGTCTCCATCATTCTCGTGGCGTGGAACCGATTCCACCAGGAGCCGACTTTAGGTGAGACGCAGGCCTTCGTCCACCAGCGCCTTGCGCTGCTTCGTGTAGGCCCACCACGGCGCCGGGGGCGCGCCGTTCATGAAGTCGACCACCGCCAGCAAGGTATCCAGCACGCAGGGATCGTGGCGCTGCCCGGTGGCCGTGCACAGCGCGCGATAGAGCTGCACCCCGTCGCGGCCCTTCAGCGCCTGCGGCGTGTGGATATCCAGCAGGCGCAGGTCGGCTGCCATGGCCGGGCCCACGTTGGGCAATTGCTCCAACGCGACGCAGTCGTCGGCCGTGGCCGCCTTGGGCGACTTGATGGCCTAGCTCATCATGTTGTTGCGAACCAGGCCCACCGCAATGCCTTCCAGCTCGAAATCGACATCGCCGAAGGGCACGACGATGGGCTGGAAGTCGGGGTTCTCGGGCAGAAGCTCGATGGTGGTGCGGGTGCGGCGGAAGCGCTTGACGGTGACCTCGTCGCCCAGGCGCGCCACCACGATCTGGCCGTTGCGCGCCTCGCGGCTCTTCTGCACCGCCAGCAGGTCGCCGTCGATGATGCCGGCGTCGCGCATGCTCATGCCCACGACCTTGAGCAGGTAGTCGGGGCGGCGCGGGAACATGGAGGCTTCGAGCAGGTACGTCTGTTCGACGTGCTCCTGGGCCAGGATAGGCGTGCCGGCGGCCACGCGGCCGACGAGCGGCAGGGAGAGCTGCGACAGGCTGGGCAGCGGCAGCGAGTACTGCTTGCCGCGCGCCTCGTTGAGCGCGCGCAATGTGTCAGACTTCAGCCGGATGCCGCGCGAGGTGCCGCCCACCAGCTCGATGACGCCCTTGCGGGCCAGCGCCTGGAGGTGCTCCTCGGCGGCGTTGGCCGACTTGAAGCCCAGTTCGTTGGCGATCTCGGCGCGGGTCGGCGGAGCGCCGGTGCGTTCGATCGCGCTCTGCACCAGATCGAGGATCTGCTGCTGGCGGGCGGTGAGCTTCGGCGTTTCGACTTCCATGGCGTCCCCAACGGCCCGGAGCTTGCGCCCCGCAGCCGGTATCTGGTTGTTCATACAGGTCTGTATTTTTATCCAAGGTTGCCAAGAATGCAAAGCCCCATGCCGCTTGTCGTGATTCTCGCCACGGGCGGGACGATCGCCGGCACCGCCTCCAGCAGCACCGACACCACCGGCTACCGGGCTGGCGCGCTGGGCGTCGAGGCCCTGATCGCCGCCGTGCCGGCGCTCGCCGGACATCGGATCGAGCCGGAATCGGTCGCCGCCATCGACAGCAAGAACATGGACGCCGCCACGTGGCAGCGCCTCGCCGGCCGCGTGGCGCACCATGTGGCGCGTCCCGAGGTGGCCGGCGTCGTCATCACCCACGGCACCGACACGCTGGAAGAGACCGCGTACTTCCTGCACCGCGTGCTCGCGCCAGGCAAGCCGGTGGTGCTGACCGCGGCCATGCGCCCGGCCAGCGCGCTGTCGCCCGACGGCCCGGCCAACCTGCTCGACGCCGTGACGGTGGCCGAGGCGGCCGGGGCGCGCGGCGTCAGCGTGGCGTTCGCCGGCGCGGCCTGGGGCGCGTTGGGGCTGCGCAAGGTGCACACGCTGCAGACGTCCGCGTTCGCGGGCAGCGACTGCGGCCCCATCGCGCGGCTCGAAGGCGGCGTGCTGCGCACGTTCCGCGCGTGGCCCGAGGGCGAGGCGCTGGGACTGGCGCGCATCGCCGCGCCGGCCGACGCGTGGCCGCGCGTGGAGATCGTGCTGAACCACGCCGGCGCCGACGGCCGGCTGGTGGACGCCGTGGTGGCCTCGGGCGCCGCGGGGCTGGTGGTGGCCGGCACGGGCCACGGCACGCTGGGCGCGCGGCTGGCCGAGGCGGTCGATCGCGCGCGGGCCGCCGGCGTGCGTGTGAGGCGCGCGAGCCGGTGCGCATTCGGGCCGGTGCTGCCGCACGACGCGCACGACGACGAGGCGGCCGGCGAACTCAGCGCCGTGCAGGCGCGGGTGGAACTCCAGCTGGAGCTGCTGGGCGCGGCCTGACCAGGCGTCAGTGATCGCCGGGCAGCGGCCTGGCGCTGCCGGCCAGTTGCTGCCCGTCGGCCACGGCCTTGGCGATCTGGTCGGCCGACAGCGTGGTGCCCATGCGCTGCGCGACGCTGTCGCCGTTGACCAGCGCGGTGGCCGCGCCGTCGTCGAAGCGCTGGCGGCAGGCCATGTAGGCCACCCAGTAGGTGAGGGCGCGGGCGCGGTCCTGCGGCACGCCCAGGCCGGTCTCGTAGCCGTTGACGCGGCTTTCCAGCGAGTCTGAATCGCAGGTGTGCACGCCGGCCTCCAACGCGTCGTCGACGCGCTGCTTCCACGCCGCGTTCTCGGGCGCGGCGACGTCGGAGCTGGCGCTCACGCCAAGCCCGTCGGGCCCTTCCTTGAGCATCTCGGTGGCGGCATGGTGCACGCCGGCCAGCGCCGCGCGCTCGAGCCAGCGCAGCCGGCTCTGGATCTGGTCGGACGCGATGTCGCCGCAGGCCTGCTGGGTGGTGGGCAGCAGCTCGCGGTCGCCCGGCAGGATGTGGTGGGCCATCCAGCCCTCGTGGTCGCGCGCCCAGAGGCAGGTGGTGACCAGCTGGTAGGCGGCGAATGCATCGACCGGATCGTTGGAGCGGCCGAGGCGATCGACCTTCTGCGACAGCGACTCGTAGCGGTTGGGCGCGCGTGGCGCCGAGGCGGGTGCGCTCGCGGCCGGGGCCGGGGCAAGGGGGGCGAGCGCGACGTCGGGCTCGGAGGCCATCGCCACGGGCGGCTCGGCCGTCGGCACCGTCGTCACCGCGGCGACCGCGCCGTGGCTCGACCCGTAGAGCACGGCACCGCCCACCATGGCGGCCGCCAGGGTCGACGCGATGAGGAAGGGCCGCCGGTTGTGCACTGCGGAATGATAGGGGACGCGTGCTCGACCGAGCGAAGCGGAAACGCGAAGGCCCGCACGCGGCGGGCCCGATCGGTGAAATTCTGCGCACCCCGGGCGAGCCCCGGAGCGCAGAGGATCAGACCACTGTCAGCGAGACGTCGATGTTGCCGCGGGTGGCGTTCGAGTACGGGCATACCTGGTGCGCGGCGTCGACCAGCGCCTGGGCCGCGGCCTTGTCCATGCCCGGGATCGAGATGCGCATGTCCACCTTGATGCCGAAGCCGCCGGGGATCGGGCCGATGCCCACGTCCGACGTGATCGACACTTCGCTCGGCAGGGCGATCTTCGGGCCGCCGGTCATGCCCGAGGCCACGGCCTTCATGGCGCCGATGAAGCAGGCCGAGTAGCCCGCCGCGAACAGCTGTTCCGGATTGGTGCCGGGCTTGCCGTCGCCGCCGAGTTCCTTGACGGTGGTCAGCGTGACGTCGAGGTTGCCGTCGGACGACTTGGCGGTGCCGGTACGGCCGCCGATGGCGGTGGCGGTGGCGGTGTAGAGGATCTTTTCGGGTGAGGCCATGACTTGCTCCTTGCGGTGGGTGGAACGCGGCGTTCGGCCGCGCGGGGTGAATTCAGTGTTGCTCGTGCCGGGTGAGCGCGGCGCGCATGGTGGTGAGCTGGCGCGTGAGGTCGACGATCTCCGACAGTTCGCAGCCGGACGCCCGGCCGATCTCCTGCGGGACGCGGCGCGCCCGTGCCTTGAGCTTGCGGCCGGCCGGCGTCAACCGAACGATGACACGTCGCTCGTCCTGCACATCCCTCTCGCGACTGAGCTGGCCCTGCGTCTCCAGGCGCTTGAGCAGCGGCGTGAGCGTGCCGGAGTCGAGCGCCAACCGCTCGCCGAGCGCGCCCACCGTCAGGCCGTCGTCCTCCCACAGCGCCAGCATCACCAGGTACTGCGGGTAGGTGAGGCCCAGCGGCGCGAGCAGTGGCTTGTAGACCTTGGTCATCGCCAGCGAGGCCGAGTACAGCGCGAAGCACAGCTGGTTGTCGAGCGCGAGCCAGGCATCGGCGCGCCGGTCGGCGGTCGGGGGGGAAGCGTTTGCGCGGGGCATGCGATGAAATATAGCGGACAATTAAATTGCGCACCATTTAAATGGTCTTTATCGCCGCTTGTCGCGGCGTCGCCCGTTCACAGCTTGGGAATGCGGATCCGCGAGATCATCAACGAGCCCGACACCGCGAACATCAGCACCAGCGGATGGAACCGGAAGCCGCGAAGGGAGAACATGCCGCCCCACAGCGCGTCGCCGATGCTGCCCATCGCCGCGGCGATGCCCAGCACCACCACCAGCAGCAGCGAGGTGGGAATGGGCGTGCCCTCGAAGTACTTCACCTTGTCGCCGCCATCGGCCAGCTTGACCGCGGTGATGTTGTAGCGCGCCAGGCGCGACACGCCGCAGACCACGAAGAACACGAGCACGATGCGATCCCACAGGCCTTGCATGCCGCAGCCATAGGCGATGGCCGCGGGCGCCACGCCGAAGGAGATGATGTCGGCCAACGAGTCGAGCTCGCGGCCCAGTTCGGAGCTCTGCTGGCGCCAGCGCGCCACGCGCCCGTCGAGCACATCGAACACCAGCGCGGCCGGGATCAGCCAGCACGCGAAGTAGATGTGGCGCACGTCGCCCGTCTGCAGGAACGTCATCACGGAGAACAGCGCCCCCACGCCGCAGAACGCGTTGGCGAGGGTGAACCAGTCCGCGAGGTGGAACTCGCGGATCATCGAGAACGGCTTGGGTTTGTCCATGGTGGCAGGATACGGCACGCGACGGACCCGCCCCGCGGCCCGACCTTCAGGCCTCCTCGGCCTCGATCACCAGGCGCACGCGCCGCGCCTTCGTCGCCTGCGTCTTGACGACGACGCGCAGCGGCACGCCGGCAGGCAGTTCGCGCCGGAAGTGGTAGTCCATCGAGTCGGTGTGGCCAGGATTTTCTGTGGGGGCGCGACGCGACCATTCGAGGTCGCCGTCGACGTCCACCCGCATGGCGTGCTCGGCGCCCTCGGCCAGGCGCGTGACCACCAGCCGGCAATCGATCTCGAAATGTCGCGTGCGAAACGAGTCCGCCGGAATCATCAGCGTGGCCACGTCGGCGTCGCCGGCGTCGATGCGCCAGCGCTCGGGCTGGGCCGGCGCGGACGGAAGTGCTTTGCTCATGGGGCCACACGTTATCGCAACCCCGCCGACCCCGCGGTTACGGGGCCGTCGGCGCGACCCGGTAAACTTCGCGACTTTCCGCGCTCCGACGCCAATGGTTGCCGACTCGACAGTGATTCCGTTTGCGTTCGAACTGAAAGACCTCAGCCTGCCGCTGGTCACGGTGGTCCTGCACCAGGCCGACGCCACCGTCCTCGCCGTCGAGTTGCAGCAGCGCCTGGGCGATACCCCCAACTTCTTCGACGACGACCCGGTCGTGCTCGACCTCGCGCCGCTGCGCGAGCGCGAGGAACCCCTGGCGTTCGCCGAGCTGGTGGCCGCGTTGCGCCGGCACCGCATGCGCCCGTCGCTGGTCACCGGCGGCAGCGCCGCGCAGATGGCCGACGCGCTGGCCGCGGGCCTGCCCGCCGCGCCCGCCGCCGCGGCGCCGTCCCGGCCCCGCACCGTCGAGGTGGAGGTCATCCGCGAGGTGGAGGTGGTGCGCGAGGTGCCGCTGCACGTGCCCACGCTGGTGATCGACAAGCCGTTGCGCTCCGGCCAGCAGGCCTACGCCAAGGGCGGCGATCTCATCGTGCACGCGGCGGTCAACGCCGGCGCCGAGGTGCTGGCCGACGGCAATATCCATGTCTACGGCCCGCTGCGCGGCAAGGCCATCGCCGGCTCGCGCGGCAACACCGAGGCGCGCATCTTCACCACCTGCCTCGAGCCCGAACTCATCTCCATCGCGGGCGTCTACCGCACCACCGAGACGCCGCTGCCCAAGGACGTGGCCGGCAAGCCCGCCCAGGTGCGGCTCGTCGACGGCGTGCTCGTGATGACTCCGCTCAAGCTCTAACTTCTCAATCAGGATCGCATTCACATGGCAAAGATCGTCGTCGTCACTTCCGGCAAGGGCGGAGTCGGCAAGACCACCACCAGCGCGAGCTTCTCGTCGGGCCTCGCGCTGCGCGGCCACAAGACGGCCGTCATCGACTTCGACGTCGGCCTGCGCAACCTCGACCTGATCATGGGCTGCGAGCGCCGCGTGGTCTACGACCTGATCAACGTGATCAACGGGGAGGCCAACCTGCACCAGACGCTGATCAAGGACAAGCAGTGCGAGAACCTGTTCGTGCTGCCGGCCTCGCAGACGCGCGACAAGGAAGCCCTCACCAAGGACGGCGTCGAGCGCGTGCTCAAGGAGCTGGCCGAGATGGGGTTCGAGTACATCGTGTGCGACTCGCCTGCCGGCATCGAGACGGGCGCGCTGCTGGCCATGCACTTCGCCGACGAGGCGCTGGTGGTCACCAATCCCGAGGTGTCGTCGGTGCGCGACTCCGACCGCATCATCGGCATGCTGGGCAGCAAGACCAAGCGTGCCATCGACGGCGCCGAGCCGATCAAGGAGCACCTGGTCATCACGCGCTACAACCCGTCGCGCGTGGAGGATGGCCAGATGCTGTCGGTGTCCGACATCCAGGAGATCCTGCGCATTCCGTTGATGGGCGTGATCCCCGAATCGGAGAGCGTGCTGCAGGCGTCCAACCAGGGCACGCCGGCCATCCACCTGAAGGACTCGGACGTGTCCGACGCCTACACCGACCTGGTGGCCCGCTTCCTGGGCGAGGACAAGCCGATGCGTTTCGTCGACCACGTGAAGGCGGGTTTCTTCAAGCGCCTGTTTGGAGGTAGCAAGTGATGTCCTTGTTCTCCTTTCTTCTCGGCGAAAAGAAGAAGACCGCGTCGGTCGCCAAGGAGCGGCTGCAGATCATCCTCGCGCACGAACGCGGCGGACGCTCGAAGGCCGACTACCTGCCGGCACTCCAGCGCGAGCTGATCGCGGTCATCTCCAAGTACGTGTCGATCAATCCCGACGACATCAAGGTGCACCTGGAACGCCAGGACGACCTCGAGGTGCTGGAAGTGAAGATCGAGTTGCCGGATTCGGCTCGCTGAGGATGCCAGACCCCTCTGAACCAAAGAAAAAGGTTCATCGCCGATCTGCGGGGCGCTTTGGTTTGCGATGCGCTCGGTCAATCACGATGCGTGGGACCGTGGGACCGTGGGATCGTGAGACCGTGGGATCTTGGGACCGTGAGACCGTGGGGTCGTGGGACGTCGCGGGGTCAGTCACGACTCACCGGGCGAGTCTCTTTTGTTCGTGTCCCCCGCCGGCCTGCGGCGCGGCTCCTCCTTGACCTCACAAAAGAGACTCGCCCGGTTCGTCGTTCCACGCCCGGTGTGCCAGCGGACAACATTCGCGGAGGAATATTCCGCGAATTTGTGAGGTGGTCTTGGCATCGTCGGGCCGTCGAGGCCGCGACGATGCCCGCGGCCGGCCGGCTCACACGCCGGCGGGCCTGACGCGAATCGCGGATCGGGATGCCGGCGCTACTTTTCGTGATGGACGACCGGCGCCACCACCCGTCATCCGCGCGCGCAGTCGCGGAATCCATCCCGAGACGCGTTTGTTCGCCAGCGTGGATCCTGCGACTGCGCGCAGGATGACCCGGTTGGCGGGGTGATGACCCGGTTGGCGCAGTGACGATCTGGTTGGCGCGGTTGGCGCAGTGAGAACCCGATTGGCGCCGATGGCGCGGTGATGACCCGGTTGGTGGGGTGATGACCCAGTTGGCGAGGTGATATCCCCCTTTTCGTTGGTCACGAGAAGGAGCGTCGGCGTCGCGATGCGAAGTTCGCGTCAGGCCCGACGGCGCGTGAACGAGCCGGCCGCGGGCTTCGTCGCGGCCTCGATGGCCCGACGAAGCCAAGACCACATCACAAATTCGGGGACTTCTTCCCTGCGAATGTTGTCCGCCGGCCGCCCATGCGTGGAACGACGAACCGGGCGAGTCTCTTTTGTGAGGTCAAGGAGGAGCCGCGCCGCAGGCCGGCGGGGGACACGAACAAAAGAGACTTGCCCGGTGAGTCGTGACTGACCCTGCGACGCCCCGCGTAACATTGCCCCAGCAACGCCAAGCAGTGACCCAGCGACGCCCATGCCCCGGCAACCCCCACAGATCGGCGATAGACCAAGAAAAAGCGCCGGCTCGTCGAACCCGAAGGTTCGCGAGGCCGGCGCGAAGAGGAAAGTCGCGAGTCCGCAATATCAACGCATGGGGCGTGTCGCGGGGCGACTCTGCTCACGAGGCCGTGAGCGTTTTTTCCTTGTTGTCGGGGAACCGAAGATCAGATTCGCGGATCGCCGTCGCCGTTGACCACGATGGTCGGGCCCGGGGGCTGCGTGGTCTGCAGGTGGTGGTGCACGCCGTGGTACCAGTACGAGACGTCGTAATGGTCGGGGGCTTGCGGCGGGACGGCGTTGCAGCGCGTGACGGCCTGCGGCTGCTCGGCGCCGCGGGCGATCTGCGAGCCGATGACGGCGCCGGCCACCGCACCGCCCACGGTGGCGCCGGCGCGGTTGCCGCCGTCGCCGATCTGGTGGCCCAGGATGCCGCCGATCAGGCCGCCCACCAGGGCGCCGCCGGTGCGCGCGTTGGCCGGCGCGGCCGACTGCTCCACCCAGCACTGCTGCTGCTGTTGCGGGGCGTAGACGACGCGTACCGATTCCACCGGGACCGCCTCGACGAACTCCTGCGGGCGCCGGCGCCAGTCGTAGACGGGCATCGGCGGCGGGGCGTAGCGGTCGTCGTCCACGCGCGCGTCGTGGTGGAGGCGGCGCACCGACGAGACCCGGTCGTTCATGCCCATCGCGCCGAGGTTGGGATAGCGGCCCGGGCGCAGGATCACGCAGTGGCCGTTGAATCCGGCGTTCTCGCACACCTCCCAGCGGCCGTCGAACACGATCGCCGACGACGCGCGGTCGTTGAAGCCGACCTCCTGGAAATTGTCGATGCCGCGGCCGTCGACGCTCAGGTCGCGGCCATGAAAGCCGGCATGCTCGAAGAACACGATGTCGCCGCTGGGCGGCGGGGCCACCGGCGGGGGCGGAGGCGGCGGCGGGGGATCACGGCGCGCGGGGCGCGCGGACGACAGCAGGTCGCCCAGGCCCACCGCGGCCAGGTTGGGGTAGCTGCCCGGCACGAGGATGGCGCAGCGATTGCGGAAGCCGATGTCCTGGCAGACCTCCCAGGGCTCGCCGTCGACGATCACCGACGAGGCGCGGTCGTTGAAGTCGAACTCGCGGAAGTCGGGCGCGGGGCGGTCGAGCGTGACGCGCGCGCCGTGGAAGTTCTCATGGCCGAACAGCGTGATGGCGGCGGACGCCTGGCCGGCGGCCGCGACGAGCGCGGCCAGGGCGAGGGCGCGGGAAAGGCGGGTAGTCATAGGTCTCCTGGACGGAATCAGAGGGCTGGCGATGCGACATTGCGCATCGCCCTCGACATCCAACGCGCGAGCGGGCGTTTCGTAGGACAGGGTCAACCGTAACCGTGCGTTTCAGTCGAATGTTCAACGGCCCGGGTCGCCCGCGCCCAGCCGGAAGACCGACACCACCTGGGCGAGTTGCGCCGCCTGCACCTTCAGGCTCTCCGCGGCCGCGGCGCTCTCTTCCACGAGCGCGGCATTCTGTTGAGTCACCTGATCCAGCTGGTTGACGGCGTCGCCGATCTGGCCGATGCCCGTGCTCTGCTCGGTGCTGGCCGAGCTGATCTCGCCGATCAGGTCGTTGACGCGGGTGACCTGCGTCACGATCTCGGCCATCGACTTGCCGGCCTCGTCGACGAGGTGCGAACCGCTCTCGACCTTCGCCACGCTGGCGCCGATCAGCGACTTGATCTCCTTTGCCGCGGCGGCCGAGCGCTGGGCCAGGCTGCGCACTTCGGTGGCGACGACGGCGAAGCCGCGGCCCTGTTCACCGGCACGTGCCGCCTCGACCGCGGCGTTCAGCACCAGGATGTTGGTCTGGAACGCGATGCCGTCGATGACGCCGATGATGTCGACGATCTTGCGCGACGACTGCGTGATCTCTTCCATCGTGGCCACCACCTTGCCCACCACGCGTCCGCCTTCGGCGGCGGCTTCCGAGGCGCTGCTCGCCAGCTGCGTCGCGGCGCGCGCGGTGTCGGCGTTCTGCTTGACGGTGGCGGTGAGTTCCTCCATGGAGGCCGCGGTCTGCTGCAGGTTGCTGGCCTGTTCCTCCGTGCGCTGGCTCAGGTCCGCATTGCCGGCGGCGATCTGGCTGGAGCCGGTGGCGATGGAGTCCGAGCTGTTGCGCACCCGCGAGACGATGTTGACGAGGCTGCCGTTCATGCGTTGCAGCGCGCGCAGCAACTGGCTAACCTCGTCGTCGCCGCCGGTGGCGGTGATGGCAGAGGTCAGGTTACCTTCCGCGACGGCCTCGGCGACCTTCACGGCGCTGTCCAGCGGACGCACGATGGAGCGGGTGATGACGAACGCCATCGCGGCGCCGACCAGGACGGCGGCCGCGAGCAGGCCGATGATGGCCAGGCGTGCGCTCGAATAGGTGGCCTGCGAGGACTGGTAGGCGGCATCGGCACCCTGGGTCTGGAAGTCGACGTCGCGGCCGATGGCGCCGAACATGACGTCGAAGCTCGCCTTGGATTCGCCTTCGTACTCGGCGAGCAGCTTCTCATGGCCGTCGGGCGTCGAGGCGTCGGACGCAAGCGACTTGTCGAGTGCGGCGTAGTAACGGACGCGCGCGGCGTCGATCTCGCCTGCGAGCGCCTGTTCCTCGGGCTGTTCGACCGTGCCCAGGTAGCTCTTCCAGGCGTCGGCCGCCTTGGCCTTCACATCCGTCACCCGGCGCGCCTGCGCGGCGACCACGTCGGGCTTGCCGGACAGGATGCTCGACGCCTCGGCGCGGCGCAGGATGCTGACCTGCGTCTTGAACTCGCTCAGCGTCCGGGTGGCCAGCAGCCAGTTGGTCGCGAGCTCGGTGGTGTTCGCGTTGACTTCGGCCAGGCGGCTGACCGAGAAGACGCCGACGAGGATCGCCAGCACGAGGATGCTGGCGAATCCGGCCAGAAGGCGCTGGCCGATCTTGAGGCGGGCAAGGGTGTTCATGATGGTTTCTCGTTCGAAGGCGGTGAGGCGAAGCGCCCGGGCTCAGGCCACGGAATCGAGCGGACGCAACAGGTCTTCGGCCTGAAACAAACAAAATGAAATCATTTTGAATGTTTTGGGACACCGCAGGCGCGCGCACCCTCGTCGCGCCCCTCGGCGCAGCCGAGAATCCGCCCATGCCCCACGCCGTCTCCCTCCTTCGCGCCGCCCGCCTCGCGCGCAGTGCCAAGCCCTTTCTCGCGCGCGGCGGCCCCAAGGGCGAGCGCTGCGCGGGCTGCCGCCTCGTGGCCACCCACTGCATGTGCGACCTGCGCCGCGTGGTTCCGGCGAACGCCGGCATGTGCCTGCTGATGGCCGACATCGAGCCCCTCAAGCCCACCAACACCGGCTGGCTGGTGGCCGACGTGGTGCCCGACACCTTCGCGTTCGGCTGGGCCCGCACCGAGGTCGACCCGGCGCTGCTGGCGCTGCTGGCCGATCCGCGGTGGCAGCCGTACGTGGTGTTTCCCGGCGAGTACGCGGCGCCGTCACGCGTGGTGCACGAGCTGGCCGTGCAGGACGGCCGGCGGCCGCTGTTCGTGCTGCTGGACGCCACCTGGAGCGAGGCGCGCAAGATGTTTCGCAAGAGCCCGTACCTGGACCGCTTTCCGGTGCTGAGCCTGCGGCCCGGGCAGGTGTCCAGCTACGTGCTCAGGCGGTCACGTCGCGACGACCACTTCTGCACCAGCGAGGTGGCCACGCTGTGCCTCGACCTGGCGGGCGACGCGCGGGCCGCACGCACGCTGGAGGCCACGCTCGACGTCTTCACGCACCACTACATACAGGCGCGCCACCAGCTGCCGCCCGATCGGGACGGCGAGGCGAGCGTGCGGCTGCGCTCGCTCGCGTGAGGCGCGCTCAGGCGCTGGGGCGCCCTTGACGCTGCGCGTCAGTACACACCCATGTAGTCCTTCTTGCCGATGGCCACGCCGTTGTGGCGCAGGATCGCGTACGTGGTCGTCACGTGGAAAAAGAACTGCGGCAGGCCGTACGACGTCAGGTAGGCCTGGCCGCCGAGCTTCTTTTCCTTGGGCGTGCCCGGGCGCAGCACGATGTCGCGGCTCTCGGCGCCGTCGAACTTCGCGGCGTCCAGGCCACCGACGAAGGCGAGCGTCGACTCGATCAGCGCATCAAGGTCGGCGAACGAGGCCTCGGTGCCTTCGTGCGCGGGCACGTCCACGCCGGCCAGGCGGGCCGACACGCCGCGGGCGAAGTCGCAGGCGATCTGCACCTGCTTGACCAGCGGCAGCATGTCGGGGAACAGGCGCGCCTGCAGGAACGCGTCGGCATTCATCGACTTGGCGGTCACGTCGGCGGCGGTGCTCGCCAGGATCGTCCGGGTGGCCGTGAGCATCTGCTTGAAGACGGGGACGGAATTGGTGTACATCGGGCTGGTCATGGCGGGATCCTCTGGAGATGAAAAACGGCGCGGGCCCGAGGGCGCACGCCGGATATCGCTCATTGTCGCTCGCTCGCTCGCCTGCCTGCCTGCCTGCCTGCTCAGCGCGCCGTCGCCTGCCGCACCGCGTGCGCCCACTCGGCCATCAGCGTGCCGGCCTGCTCGCGCGACATCGTGGGCAGGAAGCGGCGTTCCACCTGCCACTGCGCCGACAGCGCGTCGAGGTCGCGGATCAGGCCGCACGACAGGCCCGCGAGGTAGGCGGCGCCGAGCGCCGTGGTCTCGATCACCTGAGGCCGCACCACGGGAATGCCCAGCAGGTCGGCCTGGAACTGCATCAGCAGGTCGTTGACGCACGCGCCGCCGTCCACGCGCAGCTCGGCCACTGGCGCGCCGCCCGCGGCCACCGCGTCGCGGCTCATGGCCTGCAGCAGCGCGGCGCTCTGGAACGCGATGCTCTCGAGCGCGGCGCGCGCGATGTGCGCCACCGTGCTGCCGCGCGTGAGGCCCACGATCGCGCCGCGCGCTTCGGCGTCCCAGTAGGGCGCGCCCAGGCCCGTGAAGGCCGGCACGAACATCACGCCGCCCGAGCTGGGCACGCTCTCGGCCAGGCGCTGCACCTCGCCGCTGCCCTGGATGGCCCGCAGGCCGTCGCGCAGCCACTGCACCACCGCGCCGCCGATGAACACGCTGCCCTCCAGCGCGAACTCGGGCGTGGCGCCCATCTGCGCCGCGCTGGTGGTGATCAGCCCGTTGGTGGAGCTCTGGAACGTGGTGCCCGTGTGCATCAGCATGAAGCAGCCGGTGCCGTAGGTGTTCTTGGCCAGGCCGGGGCGAAAGCAGGCCTGGCCGAACAGCGCGCTCTGCTGGTCGCCGGCCACGCCGCCGATGGGGATGGCGCCGCCCAACAGCGCGGGCAGCGTCGCCCCGTACTCGTGGCTGGACGGGTGGACCTCGGGCAGCATCTGGCGCGGCACGTCGAGGATGGCCAGCAGCTCGTCGCTCCACGTGTTGGTGTGCACGTCCAGCATCAACGTGCGCGAGGCGTTGGTCACGTCGGTGGCGTGCACGCGGCCGCCGGTGAGGTGCCACATCAGCCAGCTGTCGACGGTGCCGAACGCGAGCTCGCCGCGGGTGGCGGCTGCGCGTGCGCCGTCCACGTTGTCCAGGATCCACTTGAGCTTGGTGCCGGAGAAGTACGCGTCGACGATCAGGCCGGTCTTGGCGCGGAAGGTGGGCTCGCGGCCCTGCTCGCGCAGCGCCGCGCAGGTGGGCTCGGCGCGGCGGTCCTGCCACACGATCGCGTTGTAGACCGGCTCGCCCGTGGCACGGTTCCACACCAGCGTGGTCTCGCGCTGGTTGGTGATGCCGATGGACGCGATGTCGGCGGCGGTGAGCCCGGCCTTGGCGAGCGCCTCGCGCGCCGTGGCGAGCTGCGACGCGAGGATCTCCTTCGGGTCGTGCTCGACCCATCCCGGGCGCGGATAGATCTGGCGGAACTCGGCCTGCGCCATGGCCACGATGCGGCCGCGCGCGTCGAAGACGATGCTGCGCGAGCTGGACGTGCCCTGGTCGAGGGCAAGCAGATGCGTTTTTCTTGTCTCGGTCATTCTTGTTCTTCGTCGCAGTTGACCAGCGTGACGCCGGCCTGCGAGAGCAGGGCGGGAAACGGGTCGGGTGGCAGGCCGTCGGTGAACAGCATCTCGATCTGGTCGAAGCGCGCCATCTCCACCATCGCGGGGCGGTTGAACTTGCTGTGGTCGGTGGCCACCCAGACCTCGCGCGAGTGCGCGAGGATGGCGCGTGCCACCTTCACCTCGCGGTAGTCGAAGTCGCGCAGCGTGCCGTCGCTCTCGATGCCCGAGATTCCGATCAGGCAGATGTCCACCTTGAACTGCTCGATGAAGTCGACGGTCACCTCGCCGATGATGCCCCGATCCTTCGCGCGCACCACGCCGCCGGCCACGATCACCTCGCAATCGGCGTTGTCGGACAGGATGGCGGCCACATTGAGGTTGTTGGTGATCACGCGCAACCCCTTGTGGCGCAGCAGCGCGTGGGCGATGGCCTCGGTGGTGGTGCCGATGTTGATCAGCAGCGACGAGCCGTGCGGCACGCGCCGCGCCACCTGCTGCGCGATGCGCTGCTTGGCCTGCGCGTTGAGTTGCTGGCGCTTGCGGTATTCGATGTTCTCGGTGGTGGAGCCGGGCATGCGCACGCCGCCGTGGAAGCGCGTCAGCAGGCCGGCGTCGGTGAGCAGGCGGATGTCGCGCCGCACGGTCTGCAACGTGACGCCGAAACGCTCGGCGAGCGCCTCGACGGTGACGTTCTGCAGCCGTCGGACTTCCTCGATCAGCTCGAGTTGGCGCGGTGAGGGGTTCATTGCGAGCGAATCTAAACGATCACATGCGAATACTCTCGAGGGTTTTCCTGGGCGCAAAACGAAAACGAAACGAACAGAATCGCAGCCATTCGAACGAGACAACGCTGGAAATTCAGCGAACAGAAAGAACCGTGCAAGCCTCCGCGCAATCCCTGTCGGGTGCCGTCCCGTCCTCCTGCGACGTCCTCGTGGTGGGCGGCGGCATCAACGGCGCCGGCATCGCCCGCGATCTCGCGGGACGCGGGCTGCAGGTGGTGCTGTGCGAAAAGGACGACCTGGCGCAGGCCACGTCCTCGTCCAGCACGAAGCTGATCCACGGCGGGCTGCGCTACCTCGAATACAACGAGTTCTCGCTGGTGCGCAAGGCGCTGGCCGAGCGCGAGGTGCTGCTTCGCTGCGCGCCGCACATCATGTGGCCGCTGCGTTTCGTGATGCCGCACGATCCCTCCATGCGTCCGGTGTGGATGATCCGCATCGGGCTGTTCCTCTACGACCACCTGGCGCGGCGCGAGGTGCTGTCCGGCTCGCGCACCGTCGACCTGCGCCGCCACGCCGCCGGCAAGCCGCTGCAGCCGCGCTTCACCAAGGGCTTCGTCTATTCCGACGGCTGGGTGGACGACGCGCGCCTGGTGGTGCTCAACGCCATCGACGCGCAGGAGCGCGGCGCCACGGTGCTGACGCAGCGGCGCTGCCGCGACGCGCAGCGCTCGGCCGACGGCTGGCAGGTGACGCTGGACGGGCCGGATGGAACGTTCCACACCGTGCGGGCGCGGGCGCTGGTCAACGCCGCGGGACCCTGGGCCGCGCAGTTCCTGTCGGAGCATGCGCACCTGAGCCATCCGAAGGCGCTGCGCCTGGTCAAGGGCAGCCACATCGTCGTGCCGAAGCTGTTCGACCACGACCACGCGTACATCTTCCAGAACCCCGACAAGCGCATCATCTTCGCGATTCCCTACGAGCACGACTTCACGCTGATCGGCACCACCGACGTGGAGCATCACGGCGCGATCGGCGCCGCGAAGATCGACGAGGCGGAGATCGACTACCTGTGCGAGCAGGCGAGCCGCTACTTCGCCAAGCCCGTCACGGCCGGCGATGTCGCGTGGACGTATTCCGGCGTGCGCCCGCTGCTCGACGACGAGTCGGGCGATCCATCGGCCGTCACGCGCGACTACTCGCTGGAGCTCGACACCCACCAGGCCCCGCTGCTGACGGTATGGGGCGGCAAGATCACCACGTTCCGCCGCCTGGCCGAGGACGCGGCCGACCTGCTGATGGCGCCTCTGGGCATCGCGCCGGAGCGCGGCGCATGGACCAACGGCGCGTTCCTGCCCGGCGGCGACCTGAACAAGTGGATCGGCCCGGCGCGCCGTCCCGACACCGATTTCGAACGCTTCGAGCAGGCCGTGCGCCGCCGCTATCCGCAGTTCCCGGCCGACATGCTGCACCGCCTCGCGCGGGCCTACGGCGCGCGCATCGACCGCGTCATCGGCGGCGCCGACGGGCCTGGCGTCGAGGTGGCGCCGGGGCTGTTCGAGTGCGAACTGCACTACCTGCACGAGCACGAATGGGCCCGCGGCGCGGACGACGTCCTGTGGCGGCGCAGCAAGCTGGGCCTGCATTTCAGCGCCGAAGAGCGTGCGGCCGTCGCCGCCTGGTGCCACGCGCACTGGGGCGGCCCGGCCGTCGACGAGACACCGGAGACCTCATGCAACTGATGCTCGAACGCATCGAACAGCGAGCGGGGGCGCAGACGCACCTGTACCCGCTCGACCTGGCACCCGTGCCCAACGCCATCACGGTGCTGCTGGGCGCCACCCAGGCCGGCAAGACGACGCTGATGCGCGTGATGGCCGGTCTCGACAGGCCCTACGGCGGGCGCGTGCTGGTGGACGGCGTGGACGTCACCGGCAGGTCGGTGCGCGACCGCAACGTGGCGATGGTCTACCAGCAGTTCATCAACTACACGTCGATGACGGTGGCGGCCAACATCGCCTCGCCGCTGAAGCTGCGCAAGGAGCCCGACATCGATGCGCGCGTGCTGGAACTGGCGCGCAAGCTGCACATCGAGCCCTTCCTCTCGCGCATGCCCGGCGAGCTGTCGGGCGGACAGCAGCAACGCGTGGCGCTGACACGCGCGCTGGCCAAGGACGCGCCGCTGATGCTGTTCGACGAGCCGCTGGTCAACCTCGACTACAAGCTGCGCGAGGAGTTGCGCGACGAGTTGTCGGCGCTGTTCGCGGCCGGCCGCTCCACGGTGGTCTACGCCACCACCGAGCCCACCGAGGCGCTGCTGCTGGGTGGCTACACGGCGGTGATGGACGCGGGCGAACTGCTGCAGTACGGCCCGACGGCCGAGGTGTTCCACAAGCCGAAGTCGATCCGCGTGGCGCGCGCGTTCAGCGACCCGCCGATGAATCTCATCGCGGGGGACGCGGGCCCCCATGGCGTCGCGCTGCCGGGTGGCGCGATCCTCGCGTGCGCGCTGCCGGCGGGCGCCTCGGGCGCGCTGACGGTGGGCGTGCGCGCGGGCGCGCTGGGCGTGCACCAGCGCGCGGGCGACCTCGCGCTGGCGGGCGCGGTGGAGCTGGCCGAGATTTCCGGCTCCGACACCTTCGTCCACGTGAAGACGACCATTGGCGAGCTGGTGGCGCAGCTCACCGGCGTGCACGTGTTCGCGCTCGGCTCGCCGATCACGCTTTACCTGAACCCGCGCCAGGCCTACGTGTTCGGCACCGACGGCAACCTCCTTCTCGCGCCAGGAGCGAACCAATGACCCCCACGTTCACGACGTTCTCTGCCCCCCGAGGGGGCGCAGCGCCTCCTTCGGGCGGCCGGGCGGAGCGCTGACATGTCAAGAATCGACCTCGACCTGGCGCACGCCTACAAGCCCGATCCGAAGACGGACGACGACTACGCGCTGCTGCCGCTGAAGATGACGTTCGAGGACGGCGGCGCCTACGCGTTGCTGGGCCCGTCGGGCTGCGGCAAGACCACGCTGCTCAACATCGTGTCGGGCCTCGTCCAGCCCTCGCAGGGCAGCGTCAGGTACGACGGCGTCGACGTGACCGCGCGCACGCCGCAGCAACGCAACATCGCCCAGGTGTTCCAGTTTCCGGTGATCTACGACACGATGACCGTGGCCGAGAACCTGGCCTTCCCGCTGCGCAACCGTGGCGTGGCGCCGGATCGCATCAAGGAACGCGTGGGGCGCATCGCCGAGATGCTGGAGATGAGCCACCAGCTCGACGCGCGCGCCGCCGGCCTGGCCGCCGACGCCAAGCAGAAGATCTCGCTGGGCCGCGGCCTGGTGCGCGAGGACGTGAGCGCGGTGCTGTTCGACGAGCCGCTCACCGTCATCGACCCGCACCTCAAGTGGCAGCTGCGCCGCAAGCTCAAGCAGATCCACCACGAGCTCAAGCTCACGCTGATCTACGTCACGCACGACCAGGTGGAGGCGCTCACGTTCGCCGACCAGGTGATCGTGATGACACGTGGCCGCGCGGTGCAGGTGGGCAGCGCGTCCGACCTGTTCGAGCGCCCGCGCCACACCTTCGTGGGCCACTTCATCGGCTCGCCGGGCATGAACTTGCTGCCCGTGCGCGCCAGCGCCGCGGGCCTGGAGGTGGCCGGGAACCTGGTGGTCGACGCCGCGACCGCGGCCACCGTGAAGGGCGCCACGCTGCTGGGCGTACGTCCGGAATACGTGACGCTGGCCGAGGCCGGCACCGCCGGGGCCGTGCCCGTGACCGTCGCGCAGGCGCAGGACATCGGCACCTACTGGCTGCTCACCACGCGCGCGGCCGACGGCACGACGATCCGGGCGCGCCTGCATCCGCACCAGGCCATCCCCAAGGTGGGCGAGGCCGCATGGCTGCTGGTGCACGGCGCGCACACGTGCTTCTACGAGAACGACCTGCTCATCGAGAGCACACAGGGAGCCAGCGCATGAAGCCCGTCAACCAGAAGGCCTGGCTGATGATCCTGCCGGTGGTGGTCTGCGTGGCGTTCTCGGCCATCCTGCCGCTGATGACCGTGGTGAACTACTCGGTGCAGGACATCATTTCGCCCGAGCGCCGCGTGTTCGTCGGCACCGAGTGGTTCAAGTCGGTGATGCGCGACGAGGACCTGCACGACGCGTTGATCCGCCAGATCATCTACTCGCTGTCCGTGCTGCTGGTGGAGATCCCGCTGGGCATCGGCCTGGCGCTGGCGATGCCCGCCAAGGGCTGGCGCTCCTCGCTCGTGCTCGTGCTGGTGGCCATCTCGCTGCTGATTCCGTGGAACGTGGTGGGCACCATCTGGCAGATCTACGGCCGCACCGACATCGGTCTGCTGGGCGCCACGTTGCGCGGCCTCGGGATCGACTACGACTACACGGGCAATCCTCGCCACGCCTGGCTCACCGTGCTCACCATGGACGTGTGGCACTGGACGCCGCTCGTCGCGTTGCTCTGCTACGCCGGCCTGCGCGCCATTCCCGACGCCTACTACCAGGCGGCCAGTATCGACGGCGCCAGCAAGTTCGCGGTGTTCCGCTACATCCAGCTGCCCAAGATGCGCGGGGTGCTGATGATCGCCGTGCTGCTGCGCTTCATGGACAGCTTCATGATCTACACCGAGCCCTTCGTGCTCACCGGCGGCGGCCCGGGCAACTCCACCACGTTCCTTTCGCAGTACCTCACGCAGAAGGCGGTGGGCCAGTTCGACCTCGGCCCGGCCGCGGCGTTCTCGCTGATCTACTTCCTCATCATCCTGCTGTTGTGCTTCATCCTCTACACGTGGATGCAGCGCGTGGGCACCGTGTCCGAAGGGGAGCAAGCCCATGAATGACAACAAGCGTTTCAGGAAGAGGACGCTGTTCCTCATCGCCTATCTCGTCTTCGCGATCCTCCCGGTCTACTGGATGATCAACATGTCGTTCAAGACGAACGAGGAGATCCTGGCGGCGTTCAGCCTGTTTCCAAAACACTTCACGTTCGAGCACTACAAGCTGATCTTCACCGACGAGTCCTGGTACTCGGGCTACATCAACTCGATAGAGTACGTGGCCATCAACGTGGTGATCTCGCTCACGGTGGCGTTGCCGGCGGCCTATGCGTTCTCGCGCTACTCGTTCCTGGGCGACAAGCACGTGTTCTTCTGGCTGCTCACCAACCGGATGACGCCACCGGCCGTGTTCCTGCTGCCGTTCTTCCAGCTCTACACCACGCTGGGGCTGATGGACACGCACATCGCGGTGGCGCTGGCCCACCTGCTGTTCAACGTGCCGCTGGCGGTGTGGATCCTCGAGGGCTTCATGAGCGGCATCCCGCGCGAGATCGACGAGACGGCCTACATCGACGGGTATTCGTTCCCGCGCTTCTTCCTCACCATCTTCGTGCCGCTGATCAAGGCGGGCATCGGCGTGGCGGCATTCTTCTGCTTCATGTTCAGCTGGGTCGAGCTGCTGATGGCGCGCACGCTCACCAGCGTCAACGCGCTGCCCATCGTGGCGGTGATGACGCGCACGGTGTCGGCCTCGGGCATGGACTGGGGCACGCTGGCCGCGGCCGGGGTGCTCACCATCGTGCCGGGCGCGATCGTGATCTGGTTCGTGCGCAACTACATCGCCAAGGGCTTCGCCATGGGGAGAGTGTGATGTTCGAGTGGATGGCATGGACGCTTCCCGTCGCGGTCTTCTTCAGCTGCATCGCCGTGATGCTGGTGGTGATGACGGTCTGGGAGATCAAGAGTCCGACGACGCTGCGCCGTGGCTGGTTGCCCATCGCCACCACGCGCGGCGACCGCCTGTTCATCGGCCTGATGGCCGCGGCCTGGGTCAACCTGGGCTTCGTCGGGCTGAGCGAGAAGGCCATGGCCTGGTTCAACCTGGCCGAAGAGCCTTCGATCTGGATCGCGCTGGTCGTGTCCATGCTCGTGCTCGCAGTGGTCATGCGAAAAGGATGAAGTCAAGAGGCGCCGGCTAATCCTTCCCAGCCGGAGTCGTGGGAGAAAACGGGAAGGCACACAGGAGACAAAGATGAAACAACGCATGCATGCCGTGGCCTTCGCTGCCGCTGCGCTGGCGCTCGGCCACGGCGCCTGGGCTGGCGAGGCGGACGCGAAGAAGTGGATCGATACAGAATTCCAGCCGTCGACCCTGAGCAAGGACCAGCAGGCCGCCGAGATGAAGTGGTTCATCGACGCCGCGGCCAAGCTCAAGGCGAAGGGCGTCACCCAGATCTCTGTGGTGTCCGAGACGCTGACCGTGCACGAGTACGAGTCGAAGACGCTGGCCAAGGCGTTCGAGGAGATCACCGGCATCAAGGTCAAGCACGAACTCATGCAGGAAGGCGACGTCGTCGAGAAGCTGCAGACCTCGATGCAGTCCGGCAAGTCGATCTACGACGGCTGGATCAACGACTCCGACCACATCGGCACGCACTATCGCTACGGCACCGCGTGGGCCATCAGCGACCAGATGACCGGCGCGTGGAAGGACTACACGAATCCGGGTCTCGACCTGAAGGACTTCATCGGCACCAGCTTCACCACGGCGCCGGACGGCAAGATGTACCAGCTGCCCGACCAGCAGTTCGCCAACCTGTACTGGTTCCGTGCCGACCTGTTCGCGCGCCAGGACCTGAAGGACAAGTTCAAGGCCAAGTACGGCTACGACCTGGGCGTGCCGCTGAACTGGAGCGCGTACGAGGACATCGCCAAGTTCTTCACCGAGGACGTGAAGACCATCGACGGCAAGCCCATCTACGGCCACATGGACTACGGCAAGAAGGATCCGTCGCTGGGCTGGCGCTTCACCGACGCCTGGCTGTCGATGGCCGGCGCGGCCGACATCGGCATCCCCAACGGCCTGCCGGTGGACGAGTGGGGCATTCGCGTGGCCGACGACAAGTGCACGCCGGTGGGCGCGGCCGTCGAGCGCGGTGGCGCCACCAACTCGCCGGCCGCGGTCTACGCGCTGACGAAGTACATCGACTGGATGAAGGCCTACGCGCCGAAGGAGGCCATGGGCATGACCTTCGGCGAGTCCGGCCCGGTGCCCGCGCAGGGCCAGATCGCCCAGCAGATCTTCTGGTACACGGCCTTCACTGCCGACATGATCAAGCCGGGCCTGCCGGTGGTCAACGCAGACGGCTCGCCCAAGTGGCGCATGGCTCCGGGCCCCAACGGCCCGTACTGGAAGCAGGGGATGCAGAACGGCTACCAGGACGTCGGCTCGTGGACGTTCCTGAAGGCCGCGGATCCGAACCGCGAGGCCGCCGCCTGGCTGTATGCGCAGTTCGTGACGTCCAAGACGGTGTCGCTGAAGAAGTCCATCACCGGGCTGACCTTCATCCGCGATTCGGACATCCATTCCGACTACTTCACCAAGAACGCCAACAAGTACGGCGGCCTGATCGAGTTCTATCGCAGCCCCGCGCGCGTGGCCTGGACGCCCACCGGCAACAACGTGCCCGACTACCCGAAGCTCGCGCAGCTCTGGTGGAAGAACGTGGCCGTGGCCGTCACCGGCGAGAAGACGCCGCAGCAGGCGATGGACAACCTGGCCAACGAGATGGATGATGTGATGGGCCGCCTGCAACGCGCCGGCATGGCGCACTGCGCGCCCAAGCTCAATCCGAAGAGCCCGGCGAGCCATTGGCTGAGCAACAAGGAAGCGCCGTGGGCCAAGCTGCCCAACGAGAAGCCCAAGGGCGAGACCATCGCCTACGACACGCTGCTGAACGCGTGGAAGGCCGGCAAGGTCCGCTGACCGTTGTCTCCTCAGTCCGGTCGGCAGGCCGGACTCTTAACCGCCCCGGTCGCCGCAAGGCGCCCGGGGCGTCATTCTTCGCGATGTCATCCTGCGCGCAGTCACAGGATCCACGCGGCGGGTTGCGCAGGCCCTGGGGTGGATTCTGCGACTCCGCTTCGCTGCGCGCAGAATGACGATGTCTCATGAAGATCACCTTTCGCTGCGACCCCGCCTTGATCGACCTGCTGCCGCGTCCCTTGGCGGCGCGCGCCGCGTTGCCCGAGTGGCTGCGGGCGATGGCGCCGCGCGTGGAGTCGGCCGTGCACGGCCGTGAGATCCGCACCGTCAAGCAGTGCCCGCCGTTCGTCGATGCGATGCGCCACGGCGTCATGCTGGTGCTGCCTTGCGACGTGCGCGTCGAGCCCGGCATGAAGTTCAGCTGGGACTGGCCGTTGCCCGACTCGAGCGTGCAAGGGCATCCGCGCGCGCCGCTGAGCTTCCACGTGCCCGAGCAGGTGGCGGGCTCGCCGATGGCGCACGGCGCGCGCTCGGCGCTCAAGTTCAACAGCTTCTGGACGGTCGAGCTGGAGCCGGGCTGGTCGCTGCTGGCGATGCATCCCGTCAACCGCGACGACCTGCCGTTCCGCACCGTCACCGGGCTGGTGGACGCCGATCGCTTCAACGCGGTGGGCATCAATTTTCCGGCCGTGTGGCTGGACGAGCGGTTCGACGGCGTGCTGCCCAAGGGCACGCCGATCGCGCAGTGCTGCGCCGTGCCGCGCGACGCGCCGGAGCTCGCGTTCGAGGCGATGTCGCCCGAGCGCATCGAGGGCTACGCCGCGGTGGCCGACAAGATCATGGCGGGGCCGGGCGTGTATCGCAAAGGCTTTCGCGACAAGCAAGGACGAAGCTGAATGAAGAGGTTCCTGTTCGCCACCGGACTGGCGCTGGCCGGCTGCGCCGTATTGTCCAATGTCTCGCCGATCGGCGACGGCGCGTACATGACGGTGGTGCGCAGCAACGACGTCAACGCGCGCGTGGCCGACCAGCAGGCCAAGGCGATGGCGCAGGCCGAGGCCTTCTGCAGCGCGCACGGCCAGGTCGTCGACGCCATCAAGTCCGTGGCCGCGTCGCCGCCCCCCGGGCAGGCCCCCTCGGCCGAGCTCGACTTCCGCTGCAAGGCCAAGGGCTGAAGGCTAGGCCGGCTGCGCGCGCAACTCGGCCCGCAACTCGTCCAGGTCCAACCACAGCCGCCCCACGTTGGGCGTCGCCAGCGCATGCGCGATGCGCCCGAACACCTGCTCGCGCAGGCGGAACGCGCGCCCGTACGCGCGCAGGGCGTCGTCGAGCCGGCCGGCCTCCTGCAGCACGATGCCCAGGTTCACCAACGCGTCGACGCGCTCGGGACTGATCGCGAGCGCGCGCTCCAACGCCGCGATGGCGCCGTCGAGGTCGCGCCGATCCTGGCGCACCAGCGACACCTTGAACCACGCCTCGGCCTGCTCGGGCGCCAGCGCGACCGCGCGCTCCAGTGCCTGCGACGCCGCGTCGAGGTCGCGCTGCGCCAGCGCCACGTCGCCCAGCACCATCAGCGTGGGCGCGTGCTCGGGCCGCAGCTTCAGGCTCAGCGAGGCGTGCTCGCGCGCGCGAGCGGGCTCGCCTGCCTGCAGGTCGAGCACGGCCAGCAACTGGTGCACTGCCGGGTGCGGCGGCCATGCGGCCACGGCCTGATCGCAGACGATGCGCGCGCGGTCGTTCTGCCTCGCGTTGACAAGGCGGATGGCCAGGGCGATGAGGTCGGCGATGTGAGGAGTGGCCATGACCGGATCGTAGTCTCTCCCGCAAGCCGCGGCGTGATTACGATGCAACCCATGAACGACCTGCAAGCCTCCTGGCAATACACGGGGGACGCGCTGGGGCTGGCGCCGCCGCCCGCGCGTTCTCCACGCCGGCGTTCGTCGCGCGCTACGAAGCCCCGGGGCGCGCCAACCTGGCGAGCGCCATCAGCGGCCTCGCCTGATCACTGCGGCGGCTGGAAGTACAGGATGGGCGCCACGCGCAGGTCGCCCACCAGCTCGAACCGGCGGCGCGCCAGGTCGGTGCTCATGCTGTCGCACCAGGCGATGCGGTCGGCCTCGGGGGCGTCGCGCGGGGGCATCAGCGGGGCCAGGCGGGCGCGGCCCGTCGCTCGCAGGGTGTCGCGCTGCTCGCCGGTGAAGCGGCTGAAGGTGATGTGGTTGCTCTTGTCGAGGATCTCGGCGTTGCGGTCGCGCCAGTTGCGCACGCCGCCCTGGTAGCGCTCGATGAATGCCGGCCGTTGCCGGCCGCATGTCTCCACCAGCGTCTGCACGAAGAATTGATGCACGAGCACGTCGAGCACGGCCTCGGGCAGGCCCGGCGGAAAGGGCCGGCCGCTGGCGTCCAGCTGCACCGCGAGGCCGTCGGTGGCCGACGGGCGCGCGCTCGGCGGAAAGCTGGTGGCCGGGCGCAGGTCGAACGGCTGGGTGGCGGGCGCCAGCAGCGGGGCGGTGACGATCTGGCCCAGCTCGCGCGTCTTCACCTGCGGGTCGGTGGGCTTGCGATCGGAGAACGTCACCTTGCCGTCCGGCCCGATGATGCGGTACGTGGGCGGCGGCGGACCGTCGGTCGCGCTGGCGCCGGCGGCGACGGCGAGCAGCAGCAGGGCGGGGAGGAGGCGGGACAGGCGCTTCATCGAGTGCGGAGTATCTGGCAAGTTCTGCGCGCATTGTCGGCCCGCGCGAAAGCAGATCGACAGCAATCGAGTGACGCGATCGAGACGAAGGTCACGGGTTGTCGCCGCGCGCACCCGACCGGACCCACGAAATCGTCATGGAGTCGACGGCTTGCCGCCGCTGCCGGGCGACTTGGCCCACTCGGGCGTCCACCACGGCTGGTCGAAGCTGTCGGGGGCGGCCAGCGGCACGAAGACGCCGCCACCCGCCTGGCCCACCAGCGCCAGCAGCCCCAGCGCGGCCATCACCAACACGCCGGGCCAAGTGGCCGACGCCGGCTTCTGCTTGACGAATTGCGGCTGCGGTCCGATCGGCGCTTGGGCAGCAGGCTGTTGCCGGGCGGCGGGCAACTGTCGCCACATCTCGAATCGCTGGTTGACCGGATCGACCGGCGACACGATGCGAAGCCAGTTGGCCACCCGCTGGACGAGGAACTGGAGCGCGGGCACCTCGTCAGGCAACTGCTTCGGATCGGGCGGCACGGCACTGCGAAGGCGCACGAGCAGCGGCTCGACGGCCGCTCGCTGCGCCGGCGTGAAGTTCTGCGCGATGGCGCGATCGCGGATTGCCGCGGTCAGCAGTGCGCCTACCTGGCCGAAGTTGACCAGCCGGGCGTGGTCGCTGTTCCAGCCGAAGACCTCGACGGCCGGGTCGAGCAGGTGTTCGTGCCCGGCCTGCCAGCCATTGGCCAGCAGGGCGGCTACGCGCCACTCGAAGAGCGTGCGCGCGTCGATGCTGACGAGCCGCTCGTCGGACAACGAGCGCACCAGCGCGGCGCGGGCTGCCTCCTCGTCGGCGAAAACGGCGACCACCTCGAAGTGAAAGGCCGCGAATGCCGCGGTTGCGGCTTCTTCCTGTTCGCTGCGTGCCTGCGCTGCGCTGGCCGCAGGCGCGTCAGACGCGTCAGGCGCCGACGACGACGACGGCGACGACGGCGACGGCGACGGCGTGGTGGCGACGTCGGCCGCCAGGCCCGCGCGCGCGCGAGCGGCGTTCCACTGCAGCGCGCGCTCGAGCGACTCGCGCAGCGCCTGGAAGCGCTCCGGCTCGGTGTCGATATCGATGGTCTTGAGCACGCGGGCATAGGCGCGCCGCAGCGCGCGCTCGTCGAGGGACGGCGAGTCATCGGAGATGCCCAACGCGGCAAGGAACGGCGGCGGCGTGCTCACGATCGCGGCCCGCTGTCGAGGAAGGCGATCTTGTCGAGGTGGTCGAGGGTGTCGCGCAGCGTCTTCTGCCCGGGATGGATGCGGCGGTTGTCCTGCGTGGCGAGCAACTGCTCGAACTGCAGGATCTGCCGCCCCAGCGCCTCGCGCTCCTGGCCGCGCAGTTGCTCGTAGCAGCGCTCGGCGCGCGCGAGCAACGTGCGATTCTCGAGCTGCTCGCGTGGGTGGATCTTCAGTTGCGCGAGCGACTGCAGGCGTTCCTGGATCTCCTGCTCCGACAGCACCCCCGGGTTGCCTTCGATGACGACGCCGTAGGTCTGGCCGGTCTTGGGCACCCTGGCCTCCACCTGCAGCAGGCCGTTGACGTCGTAGGTGAATCGCACGTCGATGCCGCGATCCTGTTCGCCGCCGGGCGGCAACGGCACCTTGAGCGAACCCAGCGAGATGTTGTCGCGCGCCATTCGCGCTTCGCCCTGGTACACCTGCAGCGCCACGTGGTCCACCTTCGGCCCCGTGGGGAAATAAGTTTTCATGCGGCTGACCGGAACCACCGTGTTGCGTTCGATGATCGGGTCGAAGTGACCGTGCGACCACGAGTTCTGGTCCACGCGCACCGACAGCTCGACGCCCAGCGAATAAGGGGCCACGTCGGTCATCACCACTTCGGCCAGTGCCGCGTCGCGCATCTTCAGGCCGCATTGCACCGCCACGCCGAGGGCCACCACCTCGTCGGGATTGAGGTCGATGGCCGGAAAGCGACCAAACAGGGTGGTGGCGAGGCGGCGCACGATGGGCATGCGCGTGGCCCCACCGGCCAGCACCACGGTGTCGAGTTCGCTGCTGCGCAGGTTGGCGTCACGCAGCGCGCGTTCCACCGGCGCGCGCAAGCGTTGCAGCAGCGGCTTGCACGCGTCTTCCAGCGTGAGCTCGTCCAGTTCGAGGCGATGTTCGGTACCGCGGTCGTCGACGACGCGCATGGTGGCCCGCGCCTGCGTGCCTAGCGCGCGCTTGGCGGCCTCGCCCTGCGCGCCCAGGCGCTGCATGAAGGCACTGTCCTGGCGCAGGCGGTCGGGCACCTCCGCGCGGCGGAAGAACAGCTCCACCAGCGCGCCCACGAAGTCTTCGCCGCCGAGGAAATTGTCACCCGCCGACGAACGCACCTCCATGACGCCGTCGTAGAGCTGCAAAATGGACACGTCGAAGGTGCCGCCGCCGAGGTCGAAGACCAGGAACTTGGCTTCCTCGTCACGCTGGTGGATGCCGTAGGCCAGCGCGGCCGCCGTGGGCTCGTTGAGGAGGCGTTCGACGCGCAGACCGGCCATCTGTCCCGCGGCGCGCGTGGCCTTGCGTTGCGCGTCGGAGAAGTAGGCCGGCACCGTGATGATGGCCTCGTTCACCGGTTCGCCAAGTGCCGCCTCGGCATCGGCCTTGAGTGACTTCAGGATCAAGGCCGACAGTTCTTCCGGCCGGAAGTCGCGCTTGCCCAGGCGCAGGGTGCGGTCGCTGCCCATGTAGCGCTTGAACACCGCGGCGGTGCGTTCCGGATGGGTCTGCAGCCGCTCGCGCGCGGCCTGCCCCACCAGCACGCTGCCATCGGCATCGAGGCTGACGCACGACGGCGTCAGGACGTCGCCCAGGCTGTTGGGGATGAGTTGCGCCCGGCCATCCTTCCAGATGGCG
>JBBQYL010000041.1:0-30342 GCA_038208735.1 Burkholderiales bacterium | reverse complement strand
CACCACAACTTCGTCACCCACCTGCTGGAGGCCGAGCTGCAGCACCGCGTGTATGCGCTCGCCGAGGCTGGCCAGGCCGTCACGGCCACGCTGTTGAACCGCACCAAGGGCGAGGTGCTGCAGGGGTTCTGGGGCGACGCGCTCGAGATCGACGACGGCGCGCGCATGACCTGGATGCGCCAGCCGCACTACTACATGGGCCTGTACCCCTACACGTATTCGGTGGGCCTGGTGGCGGCCACGGCGATGGCCATTCGAATCGCGGAGGAAGGCGAGCCGGCCGTGCAACGCTGGCTGCAGGTGCTGAAGGCCGGCGGCACGCTGAAGCCGCTGGAGCTCCTGGAGCTGGCAGGGCTCGACATGCGCACGCCGCAGCCAATTCGCGACGCGGTGGCCTACGTGGGGTCGCTGGTCGACGAGCTCGAGCGCTCCTTCGAGGCGTGACGCAAACAAGTCGGGTGCGTGGGTCACGTCCGCCGTTGCGGCACGACGGCGTACCCCCATGCGGCTCAATTCATGACGGCGGAATCGGCACCGTCGTCTTGGTACCCAGTGGCGGGTAAGTCAACACGATCGCTTCGGAGTTCACCGAGTCAACCACGTAGCCGTTGTCCAGGACGGTTCCGGCTTTGACGGGAACCGCGGCGTCGCCGCGTCCAACGAGTACCTGTTCGGCCCCATCCGGACCTGTCACCCGGCCCAGGAATCGATAGTCCTGCGGAGGGGGGGCCGGAGGCGTCGCGATCACCGCTGCGGGTGCGACTGGCGGCTGTGCCGGTGGTGGTGGTGGTGGCTGCAGTACCCCAACGAAGGGATCGAATGCGCTCGCCGCGGATGCGTCGCTACGCTCGAGCGTAGGCGCCAGACGCGGCAGAGCACCTGCTCTCTCGTCGGACACAGCGCGCCGGGACGCGACTTGCCGCGTGGGCGACGCGGCATCGATTTTCTTGCCGTCGCGATCCTGCACGGCAACCAAGTCATGCGTCGGCCAGAGCAAAGAAGCCACTGTCGCCAGCAGACTTCCGGCAAGTCCCCACCTCAGTGACGTGCTCATGCGTACCGGTCGATCTTGATTCATCGTGTTTTCTCGACGTCGATATCGACCGGCGGCATGCGGCAATCGTTCGGGGCGGTCGCCTTCGGACGTAGCACGAAGACGACCTGCACATTGGCATCTTCCACGCCCAGTTGCGCAGCACCGGCGCGCTTGACACTCATCTGTTGCAGGATAGCGCTCGGAAACCTCGAAAGGCTCTCCGCCAGGGTGGATTTGATGCCTGCATAGCTGCCATGCAAGGCGATGCTCACTGCTAGGCTCTCGAGCGTCCTGTCGTTGGCTGGATGAGGTTCGCCACCGACGCTGAGAACCGTGACGCCGAACGCGTTCGCGCTGTCCTGCAAGGTCTGCACGAGTTTGTCGAGAGATACCGATGGCGGCCGCAACTGGGCATAGGCGAACTCCGGCTCGCACGACGGTGCCTTCGCCGCCGCCGCCTGGTCGATCAGCACGAGCGTCACCTTCTGCGACACCGATTCAGAGAGAAGCGCGTCCGCGCACCAATGGCGGCTCAACAACGCCATCGTCAGCATCGCGATGGCTGCCACAAGGGCGGCTGACGGCAAGAGCCACCGGCCTGGAAATTTAGGGAAGGGCGCAAACCGCAGCATGTTGTTACTGGATTCGCCCATGAATGAGCGCCATTTCGGTGCCTCCTTGAATCTGCAGTCGAGACAGCGTCCAGTCAGAACGTCCTGTGCCTGCGTTCAGGGCTTGTAGATAGTTCGACGCGACATCCGCCCCGGTCACCTCGACCTCCAGCTCGACACGTTCGTTGACGCTGTCGATCTCGATCGAGACCACCTTGGCGCCGGCCACCTGCGCCGATTCGATGCTGCGCAACACGCCGCTTCCATCGAACGCCGACATGCTCATCCAATGTCTCGCGTCCAGTGAAAAGGTAGGCGGCTTGGCCGCAGACGCCGACTGCGCCGATCGCACTGCGCGCGCTGCGTCCAGTTGCCTCTCGAGCTTGACGGTCTTCATCCGTTCGTCGGAAAGAACACGCCATTCCTTCAAGTCTCCCGCCGCGGCCCAAACTGTCGTCGCCAGCACCGCGACGGACAATGCCCAGAGCGCGACCAGTGGCCAGCGTGCCGGCCGTGAGAAATCGACGCGAAGCGCCCTCATGACCTTGCCCCCAGTCGCCGAACCCAGGGCGCGAACACGACACTCTCGTCCTCCGGCCACATTGGACTGGACACCGGACCAGTAGACCAGTCGAGCGCGACGGCCAGCGCGTCGTCTGGCGAAATCATCCCGGATACGAGTGCGCGCGCAAACGCCGCAGAGGCCGACTCGACGGCGTCGACCGGATACAAGGTCTGCGCCGAGATGAATCGGCGCCCTTCACCGGTCATGAACGTCAGCGCGTGGCCTTCCCAGACGCACAGCGCCCGAATCGTCGGGTCAGACCTCAAGGCGGCGTCGAGTACATGAGCCCACCAGGGCTGGATACGGGCGGCGCGCGACTTCGCTGAGGCCAAGGCCTCTTCAATCGCGGTCAAGACTCCCTCCCCCACCACGACCGCGACCGCGTCGTCTGCCCCCCCTGCCCCTTCGATCGACACGCGGCACGGCGGCTGCAGCCCAGTCTGGGCTATGGCGCTCAGCTCAGCCAGCTTCAGGCGTTCGGAACGCGTGCGCGCGCCCGCAATCGGTGCAAGGCGAGCCGGGCGGCACAGCGCTGCACCGAGCCAAATGCGCAGGCGTCGCGCCCCTCCGTCTTCGCGCAACCGGTCGACCAGGGCCGCAAGACCCGCGTCCAGCGTTCCGCCCTCGTGCCGCCAGAGAGGATGCGAGCCGCTTGCCATGGCGACATCGCCCTCCGACACATACACATCGGCCGCGTCGAGCCTACTGCCAGCCGATGACACGCTTGACCTCCTCGGGCGTCGTCCTGCCGGCCGCGATCCACTGCGCGGCCTGCTGCGCCAACGTGGCCACGCCGGTGGCCGCGATATGGGCGCGCAACTGGCCCACGGTGCCGCTTGAAGTGACGAGATCCCGGAAACCGTCGTCGACGGCGTGCACCTCGGCAATCACCCTGCGGCCTTTGTAGCCGGTGCATCGACACGCGTCGCATCCGATGGCGTGCGGCACGAAAGTGGGCGTGGCGGCGACGCTCGTCAGCCAGCGAGCTTCGCGCTCGGTCGGTGCACGCTGGCTGACGCAGTCGGCACAGACCGTGCGGACCAGTCGCTGCACCACGACACCGTTCAACGCTGCCATGAACCCGAACATGTCGAGCCCGAAGTGCCGGAAGCGTCCGGTCACGTCGAAGATGCTGTTTGCATGCACCGTTGTAAACACCTGGTGTCCCGTCAAGGCCGATTGCACTGCGATCTCAGCAGTCTCAGCATCGCGAATTTCGCCCACCAGAATCCGATCGGGATCGTGCCGCAGGATCGAGCGCAGACCTTTCGCGAAGGTGAGTCCCTTGCGCTCATTGACGGGGATCTGTAGAACGCCTGGCAGTTCGTACTCGACTGGATCCTCGATCGTGATGATCTTCTCCAGCTCGTTGTTGATCTCGGAAAGCACTGCGTAGACGGTAGTCGTCTTGCCGCTGCCCGTCGGTCCCGTCACCAGCAGCATGCCATGCGGCAACTGCGCGAGGTCGCGAATGCACTCGATGCTGGTCGCGTCGAAACCCAGCAGATCCAGCGAGATCGCATCCTCGGCGGATCGCAGGCGGGACTTGTCCAACAGTCGAAGCACGGCGTCCTCGCCAAAGACACTCGGCATGATCGACACCCGGAGATCGAGCCATTCGTCGCCGAGCTTGGCTCGAAAGCGGCCATCTTGGGGGATGCGCCGCTCGGTGATGTCGAGTTGAGCCATCACCTTGATCCGCGAGATGACCTCATCCGCCCGGCGTGGATCGTCCATCCGGGCGAGCCGTGTCAACACACCGTCCTGCCGCAGCTTGACGCTCACGCCACCGCGGTCGCATTCGAAGTGGATGTCACTCGCGCCAGCATCGAACGCCGTACGGATTGCATCGTCAACGAAGCTCACGACCGGACCCGCCGCTTCGACTCCATCTGGACGGCTCACCGCGGTGAGCCGAGTTGAATCGCCCTCCCCCAGCCAGCGTTGCATCAGTGCGCCGCTCAACGCGACCAACTCGGGCATGCTGCCGATACGGGTTGTTGCCTGCCGCACCCGATCATCGTCCCAGGGATCGGCCATGCCGAGCCTCAGCGCCGAATTGCCGCCGAGCCGCAAAGGGACAGCGCCCAGCTTGCGTGCGACATCGAGTGGCAGCGAGCCGAAATCCGCCTCCGCATCGTCACCATCGAGTACAACATCCACGCCCGCATCGCGCCTGAGCGCCGTGGCCAGTTCAAGGGGCGACATGCCGGCATTTCGCATCAGCACATCCAACACGGTGCCGGCGCCCGCCTGGTGCTGCTGGCGTGCGCGACCGAGGTGCGATCGAAAATCGGACATCCGGGCTTTCAGAAAAATGCGCTGGTGATCAATTGAGGCTGCTAGCGATGTCGAACACAGGCATGTACATCATGACGACGACGCCGCCGACGAGCAACGCCACCAACAGCAGCAAGATCGGCTCGACGATGCGTGTCGAGCGCTCCACGAAGGTCGCGAAAATGCTCGCGTGCCGTTCGGCGATGGTCTGCAGCACCCGGTCGAAATTGCCGGTTCGTTCGCCGACCGCGAGCAGGCGCCCAGCGACCGTGTCGCTCAGGCCGGCCTCGCCCAGAGCGCTCGAGATGCGCGTGCCACGCGCAAGCGCCGAGGCGGCATCACGGATGCCTTCGTCCATCCGTGCCCCCAGACCCAGTTTCGCGCACTGCGCCAGCGCGTCGTCCAGTGGATATCCGCCTCGGAACATCAGCGCGAGCGACTGATAGAGCTTGGCAAGGCGGTACTGGTCGATCTGGCGCTGCAGTGGTTCGATGCGCGCCGCAATCGCGACGACAGAAGCGCGCAGGATGCCTCGCCGCCAAGCAATCACCAGGCCCGTCATGAGGGTCGCCGCGCCAGCGCCGATCGCCATGCCGTGTTCCGTTAGCGCGCCGCTCAGCGACACCAGGAGGCGGGTCGTCACGCTCATGGGCCCATGGAGGTCGCGGTACATCTGCGAGAAGCGAGGCACGACGTAGAGCAGTAGAACCAGTACGATCAAGGTGCCCAACGCCACCACTACGGCAGGATAGATGGCGGCGCTCACGACCTGCTTGCGCAGTCGCTGGAGCATCTCGTCGTAGCGCAGGTATTCGTCCAGCGCCTCCACCAGGCCGCTGGTGCGTTCGCTCGCCGTGACCCCGGCCACCAATACGGCCGGGAAGATGCCCACCTCGCGCATCGCGACCGACAACGCCTTGCCTTCGTGCAATTTCGTCAGCAGTTCAGAATTGGCACGGGCGCGCGCCTCGCCCAGCGCCTGCGCGCTGACCGTCTCGAGGGCTTCGACGACGGTCATGCCCGCCGAGACCAGCGTGCGCAGTTCGCGGCACCACCAGCCCACGTCGAGTGCCGCGTCGCCACGCGCCCGCGCGGCACGTACCCGCTGGACCGACACCACCACCCCCCCTGCGGCTTCGAATCGCTGCGCGAGCGTCTGCGCCAGGCGACCATCATCCGACACGTCGATCGTGTCTTCGCGGACTTCCGAGCGTTCGGGGTCGAACCAGCGGACGGCGTAGTGCATTCGCGTCGATCAGTTCGTGATGTCGGCGTCGTCGCTCGTGCCGCCCACGGCGCGATCGCGCCCCAGGCTCACGATGTCGAAGTCTTTGCCGTGCGTACTCGGGTAGTGATACGCGTAGGGCGTGCCCCAGGGGTCGTTGGGGATATCGTTCTTCATGTACGGACCACGCCAGCGCGGCTCGCCGCCGGGCCCGGTGACCAGGGCTTTAAGCCCTTCTGCTTCCGTCGGATAGCGGCCCATGTCGATCCGGAACGACTCAAGGGCCTTGTCGAAGTTGGCGATCTGCGCCTTCGCGGTCGTCGTCTCGGAACGCCCGATCTGGCTCAGGAAGCGCGGGGCGACGATGCCGGTCAGCAGCCCGATGATGAGGATCACCACCAGCAGCTCGAGCAGCGTGAAGCCGTGTGCACCAGCGCCGCGTTCGATTGGATATGCATTCATTGCGGAGTTGGAGGAGAGAATTTCCAGTCGGAATAGCGGCGCGCCGGCGACAGCACAATATCACCCAGGTCGACGGCAACCGTCGCCAGGGGCGGGTCGGAGCTCTGGCTGTAGACGCCCACGATGTAGCCGTCGATATCGCGAACCGTGCCCCACGGTCGTGCTGGGTCGAGCGGATCAGGATACAGCCGCCGAAGGTGCCGGCGGACGCCAAAAAAGCGAGTGTCGCGCACTAGTTCATCCAGCGATTTCGGATAGGTCTTGAGCGAGCCGGGGGCACTCTCCCTGAACTCGGCGAGCGCATGCGCATACAAGACGCCAATGCGCATCAGCTCGCGTTCCTGCGTTCGGCGGTTCCGTTCGTGCCACGTTGGGCCGGCGACAGACGAAGCGAGCGCGATGACGAACATCGCGACCAGAAGCGCGATCGACGTGAATCCCGATTCGCGAGCGCGCGGGTTGCCGGAATCACCAGGACGCATAGCTGCTTCCGTCCTGCGCAGCGCCGGGCGCGCCGCTATGAACGTTGGCCACCGTGCCCGCGCCCTCGCCCGGTGCGGCGTCGAGGTGCCATGTCTCCGGACTTCCGGTCATCGGATCGACAGGAACGTCGCGGAGATAACCGCGCGTGACCAATTCCTCGAGCGTCTGCGGATAGCGCATCTGGTCTGCCCTGAACTGATCGATGGCAACTCGCAGCTGTCGCAGATCCTGCCGTAGCGTGACCTCGCGGGCATGGTCGATGTGTCGCACGTAACGCGGTGCAGCGATCGACAGCAGCAGCCCGATGCAGGCGAGCACCACCATCAGCTCGATGATGGTAAAGCCGTCCTCGCGATTCGAGCGGCAGAGCTTCACCATTGCGACAACGGCACGCCGTTCAGCGCTGTCCCGGTCGCGCGTGAGTAGACATCGTAGACATCGGTGCCGGCTACGGGCTTGTCTGCCTCGCTCATGAAACTGCGCAGGCCCCACGTCTGTTCCGGGTCCAGCGTGGGATCCGAAAACGGATCCGCCGGCACCTGCCTCAGGAAACGCAGGTATTCACCTTTGTGGGTCACGCGCAGATCGGGTTGCAGCAAGGTCAAGGCGTGCAGGTTCGGCGGATAGGCAGGGCCGGACGCGTCGGTACCCGTGGCAGGCCCGATCGCACCCATCAGGCGGGCGCCGTGGTAGGCATCAACGGCGTCGCGGATCTCCCAGAGTGCGCGCTTGAGCTCCGTCTCCCGTGAGCGCTCGGCGGTCATCTGGGCGAGGGGCATCGCCATCGCGGCGAGCACGCCGAGGATCGCCAGCACGACCAAAAGCTCGACCAAGGAGTATCCATTCGAGCGCATATTGCCGGGGTCTACTGGACGTGCACAACGAAGGGCGCGGGCAACGCAGAAACGGAGGCCGGGCCCGTCAAGCCCAGGGCCTGCGCGCTGACGACATCGACCCTTGCCTCGCCGGCGGCAAGTGCCTTGAAGCGCACGTCAACGGCGGTTCCCTTGCCGATGACGCCTGTGGCTTGCGTGCGCAACACACCCACGCGCAGAGCGCCCGAACCATCGTCGGTCTTCGACACGCTCGTCTCCGCGCCGCCTTGAGCGAACAGTGGGCCCGCGTTGACGTCCAGCAGTTGCAGCCGCGCGGGATCGTAGTGCAGCTCAAGCGGCAGCCCTCGCAGCGCGACGGGCGTGTCGAGGACGACCTGCACATCGACCGTGTCACCCACATGCGCGTCAAGGGAGCCATTCCATGACAACACGGCAGCCGTGGCCAAGAGCTGCGCGCTGTCGGCGTCTCGATTCGGCACGGGGTCAGCCTGAGCCGATGCCATCTGCTGCGGCACCTCGGCGGCGGGGCTCGACACCACGCCTGAAGCCCGCGGAGCCGGAGCCAGCGGGACGGCGCGCAGCCCACCAACGGGCCTCAACTTGGGCGCGGCTTCGGTGCCGACCCAGATCTCGCTCTCGCTCGCAGTGGGTTGCCTCAGGTTGCGCACGATGTGCGGGGTGATGGCCAGCACCAGTTCCTTGCGGTCGCCGTTGTCCAGATTGCTGGAGAACAGCCGGCCGAGCAGCGGAATGTCCCCGAGGATCGGCAGGCGGTTGGAATTGGTGCTTTCATCCTTGCTGATCAAGCCGGCGAGCAACTGCGTCTCGCCGTCCCGCAGCCTCAGCACGGTCGATGCGTCGCGGGTGCCGATCTGGTACGCCACGGTGCCGGAGGAGGTCGTGATCGAGCTCCCGAGCGAGCTGACTTCAAGGCTGACCTGGATCGAGACCTGGTCGTCCGGATAGATCGTCGGCTGGACGTCCAGCTTGAGTCCGACGTCGATGTAGCTGACGCTGTCCGACACGAAGCCACCCGTGCCCGTCGTGGACGTGACGATCGGGATCTTGTCGCCGACGAGCACCTTGGCTTTCTCCTTGTTCTTGACGCGAATCTGCGGATTGGCCAGCGTCGAGAAGTCGCCCACCTGGCGCTGGAGATTGACCGTCAGGCCACCGATGCCTACCGCGATGTTGTCCTTGGTCAAGCTGCGGACGTTGCCCAAAGTCAATCCGTTGATGGCCGTCGACGGCGCGATGGGCGTCAGCGATACCGCCGTCGGGAACTGGATGCCCAGGTTGGTGAGACTGGTCGAACTGATCTCGAGCACCTCCATCTCGAGCACGACTTCCGGCTCGGCGCTGTCGTACATCGCGACCAGGCGCTCCGCGAGCTGGATGTTCTCCTGGCTTTCGCGAAGGGCAATCATGTTCGTGCGCTCGTCGACGAACGGCTCGTGCACCTTGAGCATGGCGCGCAGGAAGGCCGCGGCGCCCTTGGCGTCGGCGTTCGACAGATAGAACACGCGAACGATCTGTTCCTGGTATTCGCGCTGCTTGTCGGGGGTGTTCGGGTAGATCAGCACCGTCTTCGGATCGATGATCTTCATCGCCAACTGATTGGTGCTGGTGATCAGATCGAGCGCGTCCTGCACACGCGCCTGGCGCATGTACACGGAGATCCGGGCATCGCTGCGCAGGTCACGGTCGAACACGAAGTTGATGCCGCTGGTGTGCGAGACGACATCGAGCACGGTGCGCAGGTTGGCCTCGCGGAAGTCAAGCGAGATGGGTCGGAGTTCAGCGAGAGCGGCTTGCGAACCGATCAAGAGGTCCTGACGCTTGGCCATCTCCAGTTGGCGTTGCAGTTCCACCAAGCCGTCGTGGTGTGGGTTGTCTTGCAACGCTTGTGCGATAAGCCGCAATGCGGCGTCTCGTTCGCCGCGTGCGGCAAGCGCTTGTGCCTCGAACAAGGCAGCACGCTGGCGCCGTTCGATAGCGAGCGCTGAAAGCTGGCCTATCAGGCGCTCGTTAGTCGAATCCAGTTTGAGCGTGCGCTCGAGTCGTGCCTGCGCTTCGTCAAGCTTGTCGGCGGCACGCAGTGCGCCGGCCTCGGAAACCGCCTGCGAAACCGCCTGGCCTCTCGCCTGAAGCAAGCCAGAGCGCAGACTAGCGCTCTCGGGATAGCTTGCGAGGCCCGCCTGAAGTTCGATCACCGCTTGGTCGGCACGACCACTCGCGAGATCCGCCTGTGATTGATCTCGGATGCGCTGCTCCGCGCAGGCCGCAAACATGAGAACGGGCGCCAGAGCAACGGCAAGGGATAGGCGTCTGATCAACAGAAACAAAACCGTCATGAAAACTTCAAACGTTCCTCGCACTTAGCGCAGCGCATCTTTAGGGCCTCAAAGACAATCAAGTCACGAAAGCACGTGACCTTATCGGGCGAACGCTCAACTACGGCCGCGGTGGGCCTGTTTTAGCTTCGATGCGCGAGCAGCTTACACGACGGAGTTCCGGGAGGCTCAGTGTATATGCACAATTTTTAGCTAGTCGCGATCGCGGGGAACTAAAAACATTGCAATTAGGTTTAGTACAATTCCCAGGAATATTAAATAAATGCCCGCGGTCCTGGATAGCAGCGCGTAAATTGCGTACCCAACGCCTGCGAGAATCAAACCAGCTGCCGAAAGTCTCCAAGCCTTCTTAGATTCGCTCGGGACAATTCTAGAAATAAGCAATACAAACGCTATCGAAAAAAGCGGTGCGGCAACTGCGCTCAGTATAAGTTGCTGATGTTCGGTCATTAATTTTCCGAAGGCGGCAGACATACCGTCTTTTGGGTGCCATTGATGTATCCAGCTCCCGCACCTTGTCCAAACAAAAGCCTACCGGAGGTTTTGGAACGGCTGATCGCTGCATCTCCGTCGACTGTCTGGGTTACCGTAAGATTCCCAAGTAGCCCTTCCCCTCCGAAATAGGTGGCGCCTCTGTACTCAACCCAGTTGCTCGAGGCGGGCGCGCCTTGCGCGAAGGTGACGACTGGCCCGGCCGCAAGAACTATCTGTGGACCATAGATGGCCGCAACATTCCCGTATACACAAGCGTTGTCAAACGGAATGCTAATCGCCACCCCGGCTTCGCCGTAGAAACCCAAGGCCCAAGCGCCGATCTGACCAGAACCCCCAAGTTGTAGTGTGAAGGGCGGCAAACTTGCGCCCGTGGCGTAATCCTGTAACCCGAATGCTTGGAGTACCGCATTTTTGAATGCTTCAGCCCCGGCCGGAATATATTCCTGATGCTGCTTTTGTATCTGATTAAAGAGATAGCCTTCTGCACCAGTCATCGCACCGTTTGCAAATTTCCCACCGCCAAGAACAGAAGCCGTACCTCCGGTGACTGCTGCGATCGTCGTCCCTTCAATGACGGCCGTTGTATCTTGGAAGCCCGCTGCTGCCGAATTGATTTTGTCCATGCCGGGAGCGAAGGTTACAGCATCAGCAAATGCAGCACTCAAAGCTCCTGGGCCGCACTTCCCACCCTCCATCGCGCTCGAGGCACAACCTACTACGGCGTGAAGCAGAATTGAACCCCCGACCTTTTCGGCTCCGCTCAACCCTTGCACGGCGCTGCCTGCGCCATAGAAGGCTGCAGCGGAAACAGCACCTTGAAGGGCGCCCTTCAGATTACCGGTAGATATGGCGCCGCTCGCGAAACCGGCGGTTGCAGCTTGAGCCAACGGGGCAGCTTCGCCGAAGCTGGCAAAGTACGGCGCCAGCTCGGGATTTTCTAGCGCAATCGCCGCCGCGATCGCCACGATCGTCATGATGGATTGGTTGTGAAAGATCCCCGGCAGGATGTTGTGCCCGAAAATGTGCAGATACCCGCTTGGGTCGGTGCAAGTCACCGGGTTGTTCATGCAATACGAGAACCGGTCGTAGTCCGCCAGGTTGGCCGGATCGGCGATGAACGGATCGCCTTGCATGAAACGGTTGATCACGGGGTCATACAGCCGCCCGTTCATGTGGATCAATTCCACGTCGTCGAGATGCTCATGCCCCGTGTAGCCGCGGTCGGTGCCGTTGTCGGTGCTGGTCGTCCAGTCGAAGACCAATGCGCCCGAGGCGTCGTAGCGGCCGTCCCGATTGCGCCGCTTGCCGAACGGGTCGTATGAGTAGATTTGCGTAATCGAACCCGCATGATCGGTCGTCGCCATCAGGCTGCCCTGGCGATCGACATGCCAGAACTCCACCTTCACGACGTTGACGGTAGACAGCGCCGGTGCGCTGGTTGCCGTTCCCAGCGTGGGCAACGCATCGGCCGTCACGATGACGCCAATCGTCATCGCCCCCGCTGTGATGTAGTGCCGGTTGCTGTTCCCCGCAGACTGTTCCTCACGTTCGAAGCCCAAGCCTCCCGCACTGCCTGGATGCAACATCCAGGTCGTGCGCGTGCCCGAGGCGTTCGTGCGCAATTCCTTGAAGCGCGCGTGGCCCTCGTCGTAGAGCCAGGTGTATTGCGGGCCGCCGGTCGGGCCCTGCAAACCGGCTTGGCCGTCCGGCAGGTTGAAGCTCGTGTAGGTCACGTTGCGCCAAGCGCCGGCGCTCGCCGTCTTGGCGTTGCCATTGGCGTCGTAGGTGTAGCTCGCCGCGTAGGCGCCGCTCACCGACTGCACCGCATGCGGCCGGGCCACGCCAGCGCCGGCAGGGGGATAGGCATAGGCGCCGACGTCGTTCTTGAACAGCAACATGCCGAGTGCGTTGTACTGGAACTCAACCGTCCGGGATAGCCCTGAAATTGCCGGCGCGGCCACCGTGTCGGTCTGCAGGCGTCCGGTCGAATCGTAGGAAAGCGAATCGCCCACGGCACCGGATTGGCTGTAGCCGGTGTTGTCGACCCAGGCCGCGCCGTTGTTGTCCGTGCGCTGCGTGACGTGGTTGAGGCTGTCCCAAACGTACGCGAGATTCATGGCGTTCGTGGCGCTGCCCAATCCGGCCTGCTCGGCCACCACGCGGCCGGTCGCCGGGTTGTACCCCGTGTTGGTCGTCAGCGCAGTGACGCCGTCAGCCTGCAAGTTGTTTCGAGACTTCTCGAGGCCGCCCCAGGCGTTCGTGCTCAGCGCCGCCCACAGCACCGTGTTGGCGGCGAGCGTGGTGCCGGCACTGCGCACTGAGCCTCCTGGAGTCGCCGGTCGCGGTGCGACCGCCAGCGCGGTGGCGCTCTGGACGAACTGCAGGAAGCCCTTGTTCGTGTAGCCGTAGTTGACCTGCAGGCCGGTCGGATAGACGCGACCTGCGACGCGCCCGTTGACGTTGTCGTACAGCGTCGTGTTCGCGAAGCTCGGCCCGCTGGTGACGTCGGTGCGCACGTCCTTGGAGCGGCCCAGGCTGTCATACGTATATTTGCGCGCCAGCCCGTTGGTCGTCGTGCTTTGGCACAGCTTGCCGATGCCCATCGGACAGGTGACGCCATTCGCATAGCCGTCGTAATTCCAGTTACTCGTGTATTCCGGATCGACACGCCGGGTCATGCGGCCCAGCACGTCATAGACCATCGTGGTCGCCGTGCCCGCCGCCAGTTCGTTGGGCGACTGCTGCCAGACGAGCTGGCCGGTCGCGTCGTAGTCGTAGCGCCAGACGCCAGTGTCCGGGTCGTTCATCGACGTCTTGCGCCCGCGCAGGTCGTACGCAACGGTCACGCTGTTTTGCAGCGCGTCGCGCGTCGCGACCAGATTGCCGAAGGCGTCGAACTGTCGTGCGAGCTGAGCGCCAAGCGCATCCGTGGTTCGAACCACCTCGCCAATGACGTCCTTCTCCTCGGCCTTGCTTTGATTGTGGTCGTTGGTCGTGGTGGTATTCAGTGCGACGTAGCTGACGGTCGTGATGCTGGCCGTGCGTGTGCCGCGCCCGCCGAAAGCCACGCTTGGCTGGCTGCCCGCGTTGTCGGCCACGTAGTTCCTGATCGGGCGACCCAGCCGATCGTAGACCGTGAAGCTCATGCCGAAGTCGTTGGAGCCGCCCGTGGTCGAAGAGCCGGAATCAAGGAAGTACGGCTGGGTACTGACGGTCTGCACCCCGTATTGGTTGTAGTCCGTGTCCTGGACGATCAGGCGAGTGGCGCCTCCGACCTGCGTGGAAGAGTCGAACGCTTCAGTGACCGTGCGGATCTTGCGGCCGGCGGCGTCCATGAAGACCCGCGCGAAGGGCCCGTTCTTGGTGCCTGCCGTGCTGTGCGGTTCGGTGTAGACGAAGCTCACCGCGCTTCCGGGCGCTTCGCCGCTGGCCAGCGTCAAAGACGCACACAAGGCGCTGTTGCTGCTGGTATCCAGGCCGCTCACACCAAGGTAGCAGTAGGCGTTGATGTCGCTTGTGCCATCGGCCCGCAATTCCTTGGTCTTGCGCCCGAAGTCGTCGTAGCTCCAGGTGGTCGTCAGGCCGTTGGGGCCGGTCAACGACAGCGCCGCGCCGAACCTCGGGTCGTAAGTCGAGTGCTGGCTTTGGTTGAGCGCGTTCGTGCTGGTATCGGCAAACTGTCCGGCGGGGATCGCCACGCCGACGGTGGCCCCGGAGACGACGATACTCTGGCTCGCCACGGCCGCGAAGGTGCTCGATGCGGCACGCGACGCGAACACCGCGCGTCCTGTAACTCCGGTGCAATTGGCCGTTTGCGCGGTGGCCTTGTTGCCGTAGCGGTCGTAGCCGTGCGTCGTCACCACGCACGACTGCGCATTCGTCGGCTCGACCGTCTCCGTGGCTAACAGACCGGTCGTCGGGTTGTAGGTGAAGCTGCTCGCCCTTGAATAGCTGTACGCATTGGAGGGGACCTGCGCGTGCAGCGCCGCCGCAAAGGCGCCGGCGATCAAGCCTGCGCACACCTTCAGCAAGACGCGTGTTCGGTAACTCATTTTCTCTCCCGACTTCTTTGATCTCTCACACGTAGCGATCGCAAAGACGCGTCAACGGCTGACGCCGATACCGCGACGTTCAACCGTGTCAGTCTGGTACTTCGAACGCCGAGCCGCCGTTCATGGGCACATGGTCCTGCTGGAGCTTCTGACCACGACGGTCCCTGTGACCGTGACGCCGGCATAGGTGACGTAAGACGCTTCCGTGTAGTTGTCTGGCCTGCAGTCGGACGGCGCAGCCGCGAACGTGATGGCGCAGGTTCCGCCTGCCGCAACAGATCCCGTGCACGTGTTGCTGGTCACGTACGCAAACCCGTTGGAAGTATCCGTAATGCCCGAGGACGTCGGCGTCACTGCCAACGCGTTCGGATTCCTGAAAGTCGTGGACAAACCGGTCGAACTGACGATGGTGAACGCGATGCTCGGAGGGGCGCTGACGACAAGACTGAACGCCACGGACGCCGCGGTGCCCGTCGGCGGCGTCGCGGTCAGGCTGCCGCTGTAGGTGCCGGCGACGCCCGGGGTAGACACGGTGACCGTTCCGCAATTGGCCGTTCCTCCAGCGCAACTCGTCGGACCCGCGCTCAGCGTCATTCCTGAAAGCGTCGACCCATAGACAATGCCGTTGGTCGCGGTCTGGCCGGCGTTGCCGACCGTGCAGGTTTGCGAGGCGGCGCTCGGTGCAGAGACACCCGTGGTCGTGGTGCATCCGTTCAGTGAGAGGGCAGCCGCAGTATTGACAGAGAGATTGAACCCTACGGAAGCCGCGGAGCCGGCACTCGGGGTGGCAGTCAAGGTGCCGGCATAGGTGCCCGCGGTGCCCGGCGTCGTCAGCGTCACCGTGCCGCAATTCGCTGTTCCCGCCGCACAAGTCGTCGGGCCCCCGGTCAGGGTGACTCCGGCGACCGACGAGGCGTAGCCGATCCCGGTGGCCGCCGTTTGACCCGTATTGCCCACAGTGCAGGATTGGTTGGCCTGGTTGGGTGCCGTGACGCCACTGAACGAGAAGCAGCTACTCAGTGATAGGGTCGCTGGCGTATTCACCGTGAGATTGAAGGCCGACGTGGCGCCGCCGCCACTCGATGGCGTCGCGGTCAGATTGCCGACGTAGTTGCCAGCGCTACCAGAGGTGCTCAGAGTCACCGTACCGCAGTTGCTCGTAGCTGCAGCGCATGCCGTCGGGCCGGCGCTCAGGTTCATGCCAGCGAGTGTCGATCCATAGAGGATGCCCGCCGCTGCAGTCTGTCCGGCGTTGCCCACCGTACAGGTCATGCTCGCAACGCCAGGCGCGACGGTCGGACTGACGGAACCGCATCCGCTGAGCGTCAATGCCGCGAGAGTCGTGCCCTGAGCCGTAAACGACACACTCTTGAGTCCGGCCTCGGTCTGGATCGAAAGCGTGCCTGAGCGGGTCAGCGCCGAGGCAGGAGAAAACCGGATTGTCACGGTGCAAGCGGCGCTCTGCGCCAAGCTGGCCGTGCAATCCGTGGAGACGAAGCCAAAGTCGGTGCCCGTCACCGAAGCCGCGGTCGGCACGCTCACGCCCAACGCCCCAGCGGAGGTATTGGTCAGCGTCGCAGCGGCGTTTGAGGATTGCCCGACGGGCGTCGCCGCGACGGAGGGGGCGCTCAAGGTCGCCGACAAAGCAACGCCACTGGTCGCGGTGGCGTACTTGCCCGTTCCAGCACTGACAGTGACACTGCCGAGAATGTTCGGTACCGTGTTGGTCTGGTTGCTCGTGTTGAGGCGCCCGAGAATCCAGTTGTCCCCCGAGGTATTGTCGGGCTGGAAGGTGTTCGCCGTCACCTTGGTCACCGTTTGCGACTGGCCCACGGCCGTGCCAGCGGTGGATACCGCTACCTGCGTGGCGTCGCCGCTGCCGTTGAACGCATTGGTCGTCGTGACGGTTGGCAAGGCGGTTCGATTGGCGTCGATATCCCAACCTTCTTCCAGCGATTGGTAAAGGTAAGGACGTTGAACGACCGAGGTGGTCGCGCAAGGCGTCGGTGCGACGCCCGGGGTCGTCACAGCCGGCGCGCTGGCGCTTGAGGTCGTATCGCAGTAGGCGTTCGTCGTCCGGCTGATCACTGGGGCGTAGGTCGCGTTCAGTGCGCCGTCCAGTGTCTTGGTCGTTCCCGCCAAACCGATGTAAGCCCCGTCCTGCAGGTACGAGGTCACCGTGGTCAACGGACTGCCATCCGCTGCACTGTGCTGCTCGCTGACCGTCTGGAATCCAAGAAAGCCGTGCCCATCGAACGTCGCGCGAAGTGCGCCATACGAATATTCGTCCGTGGTCGTCAGCGCACCGACACCGCTGTTTGTCTGGACGGTCTGAATGACGCGAAGGGGGATCGAGAGATCGATCTTCGGGTAGACCGCTGGCATGCCGGATTGACGACCCGAGACATAGCGCGGCCCAAGCGTGCCGCTGCTCGCATTCAACAGGCCGACGTAAGTCACCACACTGGTGAGGCCCGAGGGCGGCGTGATCCAACTGAGTTCTTCAGGTTGCGCTGGCGTGGGCCGAACGAACAGCTGATTCGTCGTCGTCGGCGATCCCGGCGTGACGGTCGACACCATGCGCAGGATCTCGGTCTGGCCGTTCCCGGTGAAGTCACCGGTCAGAAAACTGACGCTGCCGTCGCTCTTCTGCAGTGGACTCGCCGAGGAACTGAGGTTGCTCAGAAGATCGGATGTGCGGAACGAGCCGTCGCCGTTGCTCAGGTAGGCCATGTTCTGGGTTGGGTCGTCCGCCCATCGAATGATGTCGGTACGTCCGTCACCATCCAGATCGGCGAACACGACGCCGACGGCCGAACCGACGGGTGGCGATGAGGTCGTCGGCGTCAGCACACCAGCGCCTGCGAGGTTGAAGCCGGCAACGACGGTCAGATCATCCAACCCGTTTCCCACGGTCAGATAGTTTGCAGCCGAAGGCGCGATCAGCGTCATGCAATCTGCGCGTCCGTCAGCGTTGAAGTCGAGCGGATATTGGCAGCTCGAGCTGGATCCAGCGAGCTGGAAGTTGCCATTGCCGAGGGAGCGCCAGCCGCCTGAGTCGACTTGAAGATCCAGCAAGCCATCGCCATCGAAGTCCGCGACGTAGGGGTGGAAACGCACGCCCCATCGAGGCAGTGAATGCGGAGGGCCATAGACCGAGTGGTTGGTCATGTTGGTTGCGATGGCTGCGAACGAGACCGAAGGCACGGCGTTGGGGCCAGCGGTCATTCCATTGAATGAAGCCGCGAAAACCTGGGTGCAGGTTGTCGAGAGGCAAAGGGTATCGGCGGGCAAGCGATAAGCTTCATCTCTGTACGCCGGCAGGATGGTCGTGACGATGTCGGGCAACCCGTCACCGTTGACGTCCATGACGTGGTAATTGGCGCCTGCGGTCTGGTTCCAACTCATGCTGGAGCAGACCGTTCCTTCGCAATCCTTCTTGCCCGTCAAGATGGAAACGGTTTGCTTGAAGCTGATCGACGAAGGCACGGTGATGGGCGCCGCAAAGCTGCCATCACCCTTGGAAAGGTACAGGAGGTTGACCGGCGTTCCGCATGACACGCCGGACGCAGATGTCGGCTGCATGACACGCAAGATGTCGACCAGCCCGTCGCCGTTGAAATCCATTGCTATCGAACCATAGCAGGCATCGCTCTTGATCAACTGGACGCCCGCCAAGTTGAACGCCGAAACGGGCGCGAATGAGCCATCGCCATTGCTTGTGTACATCACGTTCTGACTCGAGGTGTCAGACCAGCGGATGATGTCGGTCTTGCCGTCCCCGTTGAAATCTCCCAGCAGTGTCCCCATCGTTCCAGCCGCATTCGTGAGCTGGAGTTTCGACAACGCATCGTTGCTGAATTTCGAGTTGGCCACGTAAGCATCGGAAGCTGGCGGCGCCGCATAGGCGATCTTCGTCTTGGGCAAGCAAGTCGTCTCTGCAGTCCCCGCGCACTCCTGCGTCGTGATGACTCGGCTTCGACCAGAGACCGGGCCCAATTCGTAGCCGATCTTCAGCGTTTTCACCTTGACCGCAGACGATGGGGGCGTGGTCAGTGCGCCACCAGCCAAGGTCACGCCCAACGTGCTCGAATCCCAATTGATGAAAGTACGAACGGTTTTCAGGCGGGCGACGCTGACGTTCTTGTAACCTCGGTGGTAGGCTTCCGAGCGATCCTGCGCCACGCCCGGCGTGTTGGGCCGATCCTCGTATTCGAAGATCACCTTGTTTCTTGCCAGCTGGCTTCCATTGCCCGTGTACTGGATTTCAGCGAGGTTCCATTCGTGGCCAGTTGTCGCGCCTCCGGTCGGCCCGGATCCCCACGCAACATCTCGATAGGAATACTTGAAATCGATGAAGTTGCCGACTGTATCGCTGATGCGCGAGACGGCCCACGCTGCGGCCACAGTGCCCCCAGCCGGCGTTATGAGCGCGTGGCTATTGGAGTCTGCGCTGTTGGTGTCCGTGCTGCTGGCGATCGTCGACGGACTGGCGCCATATTCGTAGACTTGGCCTGCCTTGGTCCATACCTTGAAGTAGCGCGGCCCATTCGACATCGCTCCGTTGGCCATGCCATAAGCACGAATTCTCGAATAGATATCTTTCTCGGTTCGATATTCGACGTAACTGCCGTTTTCGGCCAGACCGTTCGCGTCAAGAAGTACACCATTGGCTGCCGGCGTGGAGGCTGTCGGCACGCCGCTCGTACTGGTTTGAATGAGCCGCTGACCATCCAGGCACAGGCGGTCGCCCGTCGAATAATTGACCGCGACCGGGGCGCCGTCGGTAGCCTTGTTTCCGGGACAACGCGTCACCAGCGAGACCCCCGTCAGAGTCCAACCAAAGCCGACCGGCCCATTGACTCCGCCACCGGTGTACACCAGGCTGAGATTCGGTGACATACCCGCAATACCCGGGGGCACACCGATGTTCACGCCGTAGCTCGGCGTGCCGCCGCCAGATACCGACACTTGAGCAGTGACTGACGGCGCAGCGAAGACGCATGCGAGCGTCGCCAGCAACATCGCGCGCACGCGCACACCCACTTGCCGACGGCCCGCGCCTCGGCTCTCCCCGATAACCTGCATGCAGGCCTCCCTGAACGGCTTGTTTGCTTAGTCTTCTTCGAAATTGAAATCGATTTTAGGCACGGGAAGACAAACTGGATGATCCCCACCATGGGGGGACTTACGCTGATCCTGAACGCAATCTGAACGCAATAGGCTCGACTTCGGCAACGCGGCCTTGTACGCAAGTTGGGCCGGTCTTACCTGTTGATCGATTGCATCTTGGAAATGAAAAAGGCGTCCCGACGGGGACGCCTTTCACAGAGGTCAAGCCTGAACGCCCGCGTCGTTGCCACCGCAACACGCGAACCGCAAACAGGCGACGCTCAGGGCTGCGCGCAGACGCCTGGCTTCGAACAGTGCCAGACGTTGTCGTATTGACGAAGGCTCGTCACACTGAACGAGAGGTGCTTTGTCGCGTCCGAGAAATCGATGGCAAAATCGGAATCGATGTACGAATCCTGCGGCTCGCTCAGGCCGGCCACGAAGTGGCCGTCGATCTTCGGGGGGTAGAAAGTCAGCGTAAGCGTCTTGCCTACGAAGACGCTGGCGAAGTTGTTCTTGATGAACGCGCCCCAATCATTGTTATCGAACACGAAGACGCCCGAGGGGATTGCAGAATTGACCCCGAGGTATTGAGGCGCGGCCGGCAGTACCTTCTGGATCGCGGTTCCGGAAAAGGCATTGAGCTGAGTGAGCGTGGCCGAGGTGGTTTTGCCGGCGGCGAAGCGATCCACAGCGGAACCCACGATCGGTAGCCAGTCCAGGCCCGACGAACATGACGAACTCGTCGACGGGGTGAAGTTGACTGACGATTGCGACTGATCCAGCAGGCTGGTCAGCGGGTCATAGGCGGCGGTGATGACAAGGTTGGTCAGCGTCACATTCGACGTACAGGTGTAGCTGATTCCCCACTTCGACCCGGAGGCCGAAAAGGACACGTTGTAGGTCGGCCCGCTGAAGACGATCTTGTTCAAGCCGGCATAGGCGCCACTTTCGCCAGTGATTGCCGCCTGGATCGGGCCACTCAGCACCCCACCGGCCATGCTGGTCCCGCTGCTGGCGGCTGAGCTTTGCGCCCAAGCGTTGATTGACGCCTGCAATTGCGGGTGCACTGCGAGCGCGGCCACCGCGAAGACACCGATCGGGCCCTTGGCCTGGCCCTGGGCGTCCATGGCTTCGTTCTGCACGAGGGTTCGGGTTGGGCCGCCGGGCAAACCATACGTCATGGTGCCGCTGTAATTACCGCCGGTGTAGGTCTGTGACCAAGTTGCGAAGCTGCACGTACATGCGCTGGCGAGGGCCAGGCCCAAGATTGCTTTTTTCATCGAATTCCCCTGATGGATTTTATAGAAAACGCGGCTGCATTCTGGCGCCGTCGTCGCGCTTCATCGAGCGTTTGGCAACGCTCTTGAAGCTGCGTGATTCTTGCGGAAAGCCCCCGCGGGACTACTAGGGTTTTCACAGACTCGGCCCCATGCGAGCCTGGGGATCGACACCGTACGCTCCGCCTGATCTGCAATCCCCGCCGCCTTGGGAAACGTCACACCTTGAGAGCCCAGATTTCACTCCAGCCGTCATGCAATGGCCTCATCAGAGATCGATCTCGATGTTGTCGATGAGGCGCGTGCTGCCCAGGCGCGACGCCGCCAGCGCCACCAACGGCGTCCGCGCCGCCAGGTCCTCGGCCGTCGGCGGCAGCAGGTCGCTGCGCCGGCGCACCGTCAGGTAGTCCGTCTGCCAGCCGCGGGCGGCCAGCATGTCGGCCTGCGCGCGTTCCACCGCCGCCACGTCGCGCGCCCCCTCGCGCAGTGCGGCCGCGATCGCGCGCAACGCGCGCGAGAGCGTGGTGGCCTCGGCGCGCTCCTCCTGGTTCAGGTAGCCGTTGCGCGACGACAGTGCCAGGCCGTCGGTGGCGCGGATGGTGGGGGCGCCCACCACCTCGGTGGGCAGCGCGAACTGGCGCGCCATCGCCTTGATCACCATCAGCTGCTGGTAGTCCTTCTGGCCGAACACGGCCACCGCGGGCTGGACGCACTGGAACAGCTTCATCACCACCGTGCACACGCCGGTGAAGAAGCCGGGGCGGAACTCGCCCTCCAGCAGGTCGGCGATGGCGCCGGGCGGCGTCACCTTGAAGCTCTGGGGCTCCGGGTAGAGCTCGGCCTCGTCGGGCGCGAACACGATGTCGCAGCCGGCCGTCTCGAGCAACTGGCAGTCGCGCTCCAGCGTGCGCGGGTAGCGGTCGAAATCCTCGTTGGGCAGGAACTGCAGCCGGTTGACGAAGAGGGAGGCGACCACCGGGAAGCCCTGCAGCGCGGCCTCGCGCACGAGCGCCAGATGCCCCTCGTGCAGGTTGCCCATGGTGGGTACCAGGGCGGTCTTGGTGGAGCCGGCGAGCACGGCGCGCAGGTCGGCGATGGTGTGGATGACTTGCATGGGTTGCTCAATAGGTATGGACGTCGGCCTGTGGGAACGAGCCGTCCTTGACCGCTGCCACGTAGCGCGCGATGGCCGAGGCGATGGAGCCGCCCTCGTTCATGAAGTTGCGCACGAAGCGCGGCTTGCGCCCGGAGCCCAGGCCCAGCATGTCGTGCAGCACCAGCACCTGGCCCGACGTGCCGCCGCCCGCGCCGATGCCGATGGTCATCAGCTCGAGGTTTTCCTGCGTGATCTCGGTGGCCAGCGCGGCCGGCACCATCTCGAACACCATCATGGCGGCGCCGGCCTCGGCCAGCTCGCGGGCCTCGCGCCGCAACACGGCGCCGCTGTCGCCCTCGCGGCCCTGCACCCGGTAGCCGCCGAGGGCGTGCACGCGCTGCGGCGTCAGGCCCAGGTGGGCGCACACGGGGATGCCGCGCGCCACCAGGTGGGCCACGATGTCGGCCGTCCAGCCGCCGCCCTCCAGCTTCACCATGCGGGCGCCGGCACGCATCAGGATGACCGCGGCGTCGAGCGCCGCGCCCTTGCCGTTCTCGTAGCTGCCGAACGGCATGTCGCTCACCAGCCAGGCGGCCGGCTGCACGCGGGCCACGCATTCGGTGTGGTACGCCATGTCGGCCAGCGTCACCGGCAGCGTGCTGGTGCGGCCCTGGAGCACGTTGCCGAGCGAATCGCCCACCAGCAGCGTGTCGACACCGGCGTCGTCCAGCACCTGCGCGAACGTGGCGTCGTAGCAGGTGAGCATGGCGATCTTCTCGCCGCGGGCGCGCATCTCGCGCAGCTTGGGCAGGGTGACGGCGGCGCGGGCGGGAGAGGCTGCAGGGCTGGAATGGGCGCTCATGGCGAGTTCCTGTGGAGACGGTTGGCGGCGTCGGCGTCCCGCAACCGGGGCACCGACACGGCGCGAGGCGGCATTGTGCCCATTTCCAAATGACCGAGACGGCTGACGCCGCCGGCCCACCCCACCCGATCAGGCGATGCCAGTGGGCCCCTGCGCGTCCAACGCCCCCCGGACCTGTTCGAACGTGGCCAGCAGCGGCTCCCACTGGGCCTCCTCCACGGTCTCCGGCCGCACGACGTCGCCGGACGGAAGCGCGACCAGCGCCCCGTCCTTGCGCGCGAACACGATGGCGTTGCCGCTCTCCGGATCCTTGGCGGCCAGGGGCCGGCTCCGGAAGCTGCGGCCGATCCGGGCGAGCAACACGGACAACTGGCGGTCGTCCAGGTGGATGTTGGCGGCCATCACGCCGGCGGGCTGCAGGCAGTCGACGACGTCGTCGTAGAAGCGCTTCGAGCTGAGCACGCCGGGCAGGCCGTCGCTGTCGTAGCCGTCCACCAGCAGCACGTCGAAGACGCCGGCGTGCGCGCGCACGTACCGGGCGCCGTCCGCCCTGACCACGCGGAATCGCGCGTCGTCCTCGGGGATCGAGAACTCGTGGCGCAACGCGATGACGTGCGGGTTGATCTCGAGCACGGTGATGTCGGCCGAGGGCAGGTGCCGGTAGCAGAACTTGGCCAGCGATCCGCCGCCCAGGCCGATCATGCCGATGCGCAAGGGCGCCGGGGCGAACAACAGGAACCCCATCATCGTGCGCGTGTAGACGAGGTCGAGCGCGTCGGGATGCGCCAGGTTCATGCTGCTCTGCACTTCCGCGAACGAGAAGTGGAGCGACTTGACCTTGCGCGTCCGGTGCACGAAGGGTTCGACGTGGGTCTCGTCGGGATCGAAGTGCATCAGGAAACCTCCGCGAAACGCGAGGCCAGGAAGTCGACGAGCGCACGCACCCGGTTCGGCACGAAGCGGCCGCTGGGCAGCAGCGCGTGCAGCGGGTACGGCTCGGTCTGCCATTCTTCCAGCAACGGCACCAGCGCGCCGCTCTCGAGATCGCGGCGCTGGTCGATTTCCGACTTCAGCAGCACGCCGAAACCCGCCAGCGCCCATTCGCGCGCCAGCGACGCGTCGTCGACGCTGCGGTCGCCGTCCACGCGCACCTCCGTCCACTGGCCGTCGCGGCAGAAGCGCCACGCGCGGTGGCGGCGGCCGGCGCGGTCGAAGGTGATGCAGTTGTGGGCGGCGAGTTCCTGCGGCGTGCGAGGCGTGCCGTGGCGGCGCAGGTAGTCCGGCGAGGCGCTGCACACCGGATGCGCCAGCGCCAGCGTGCGCGCCACCAGGCGCGAGTCGGGCAGCGCGCCGTAGCGGATGGCCAGGTCCACCTCGTCCTTGAGCACGTCCAGCACGCGGTCGGCCACCGACAGCCGCAGTTGCAAGCCGGGGTGCGCGGCCAGGAACTCGTCGAACAGCGGCAGCAGCACGCTGCGGGTGAGGTCGGAGGGCGCGGCCACGCGCACGGTGCCCACCAGCGTGGCGCGATCGGCGCCCACCTGCGACTCGCCCTCGTCCAGCAGCTCGAACGCGCGCTGCGCGTAATCGAGGAGGATCTGGCCAGGCTGCGTGAGCCGCATCGCGCGCGTGGAGCGCTCGAACAGGCGCGTGCCGAGCTGCGCCTCGAGCCGCTTGAGGGTGGCACTGGCCGCAGCCGGCGTCATGCCCAACGCGCGAGCCGCCGCGGTGAGCGTGCCGCCGCGCGCGGTCTGCACGAGCACGTGCAGGTCGCCGATATTTTCAATCTTCATTTGAAACTGATGGCTTTCCAGCGTGGCTTATCAAGCCTGGATTGTGCCTTTACCATTTGGCCATCGACAAGGGGATACCAACATGAAAGCCATTGCCTTCCGCCAGAACCTGCCGGTGGATCAACCGCGCGCCCTCGAAGACCTCGACCTGCCGGCGCCGACGCCCCTGGCGCGTGACCTGCTGGTGCGCGTCAAGGCCGTGTCGGTGAACCCGGTCGACACCAAGATCCGCCGCAACGGCGCGTTGCAGCCGGGCGAGCCGCGCGTGCTGGGCTGGGACGCGGTGGGCGTCGTCGAGGCGGTCGGCGCCGAGGTGAAGGGTTTCGCGGCAGGCGACCGCGTCTACTACGCCGGCTCGATCATCCGGCCCGGCGCCAACAGCGAGCTGCACCTGGTGGACGAGCGCATTGCCGCGCGGGCGCCGACATCGCTGGACGACAGCCAGGCCGCCGCGCTGCCGCTCACCGCGATCACCGCGTGGGAACTGCTGTTCGACCGCCTGGGCGTGCCGCAGGGCGGCGGCGCGGGCCAGTCGCTGATGATCGTGGGCGGGGCCGGCGGCGTCGGCTCGATCCTGATCCAGCTGGCCCGCCAGCTGACGCAGCTGAAGGTGATCGCCACCGCGTCGCGGCCCGAGACGCGCGCCTGGTGCCTCGAGCTCGGCGCGCACGCGGTGATCGACCATTCGCAGCCGCTCGCCCAGGCCCTGAAGGACGGTGGCCATGGCGACGTCGACTTCGTCGCCGCGCTCACGCAGACCGGCCAGCACTACGCGCAGATCATCGAGAGCCTGAAGCCGCAGGGGGCGCTGGGCATCATCGACGACATGCCGGTGCTTGACGCGATGAAGCTCAAGTCGAAGGCGCTGTCGCTGCACTGGGAGCTGATGTTCACGCGATCGATGTACGGCACGCCCGACATGGCCGAACAGGGCGAGTTGCTCGCGGAGGTGGCGCGTCTGGTGGACGCCGGCCGCATCCGCACCACGGCCGGCGCGCACTTCGGCGCCATCAACGCGGCCAACCTGTTGAAGGCGCATGCGTTCATCGAGAGCGGCAAGGCCCAGGGCAAGGTCGTGCTCGAAGGGTTCTGAAATCCATCGCAACGCTCGAAAGACAACTCATGGACAACACGACTTTCGCCACCGCTTCCATCACCCGCGACGCCGCCCAGGCGTTGATCGCCGCCGCCGGCAAGCGGGTGGGCGGCATCGGCATCTCGGGCGGCAACGCCGTGCAGGATCAGCAGGCGACCGAGATCGCGCTCAAGGCGCTGGGCTTCGAGGTCGGCTGACCCGCGTCCCCCGACTTCGCGCAGGATGACGGCCTGCCATCGTGACGGCCCGGCCTGAAGAGGGGTCTGGCCCCCGCGGGGGCGAGACCCCTTTCGCGTCCCCGTCCAGGCTCGGTCACGCCGGCCGGTTGGAAGGCCACAGCCGCACGACGAGCGCCGAGATCGCGCCGCCGGCCGCCAACAGCATCACGCCCGGCCAGCCCCACTGCGCCAGCGCCAGGCTGCCGAGTGCGGCGCCGCTGGACATGCCGATGAACATGCCCGTGAACAGCAGCGCGTTGAGGCGGCTGCGCGCGCCCGGGTCGATGCCGTAGACGATGGTCTGGTGCGAGATGAGCGTGGCCTGCACGCCGAGGTCGAAGCCCACGGCGCCGATGCCGATCACCCACAGCTGCCATTCCAGCGGCAGCAAACCGCCGGCGGCCATCACCAGGAACGAGACGGCTGCCAGGCTGGTGCCCAGGCGGGTGACGAGCTCGGGACCCCGGCTGTCAGCCAGCCGCCCGGCGATGGGCGCGGCGAGGGCGCCGGCCGCGCCGGCCAGGCCGAACGCACCCGCCGCGGCGCTGCCCAGGTGCCAGCGGGACGCGTGCAGCATCACCGCGAGCGTCGACCAGAACGCGCTGAAGCCCACGGCGAGCAAGCCCTGCGCGAGCGTGGCGCGGCGCAGGGCGCCGTGACGCTTCCACAGCTGTGCCGACGAGGCCAGCAGCGCGGTGTAGTGCAGGTGCGTGGTGGGCTTGAAGCGCGGCAGCGCTCGAGCCGCGACGACGGCGAACACGGCGATGCTCACGGCGGCGCCCACGAACATCGCGCGCCAGCCGAAGTGCGCGGCCACGAAGCCGCTCACCACGCGTGACAGCAGGATGCCCAGCAGCAGGCCCGTCATCACGGTGCCCACGATCTTGCCGCGCTGCGCCTCGGGCGCCAGCGTGGCGGCGGCGGGCACGATGTCCTGCGCCAGGGTGGCAGCCAGGCCCACCGCGAGGCTGGCCACCAGCAGCAGCCCGATCGCCGACGAGGCGCCCGCGGCCAGCAGCGCCACCACCAGAGCGGCGGCCTTCACGAGGATGATGCGGCGGCGGTCGTAGCGGTCGCCCAGCGGCGCCAGGAAGAAGATGCCCGCGGCGTAGCCCAGCTGGGTGAGCGTGGGCACCAGGCCGATCTCGCGCGCCGAGGCGCCGATGTCGGAACCCAGTTCGGCCAGCATCGGCTGGCTGTAGTACAGCGCGGCCACCGACAGGCCGGCACCGGCCGCGAGCAGTCCCACCAGGGGCAACGTCAGTGCGGGGAGAGGAGCGGCAGGTGAAGTATGCATGGCGTGAATGTCTGACATGGAAGTTTGCCCGAACTGCATGGCGATGGCGCGATTGTGGCGAGCGAGGCAGCCCCCCGGTAGTCCCGGCATACGAACAACTGCTATACGCTCGGCGCATGACAAACCCCATCGTCGCCACCTCCGCCGACCGTTTCGAGCTGATGGAGACCTTCGTGCGCATCGTCGATGCCGGCACGCTGTCGGCCGCCGCCGCCCAGCTGGGCACCACCCAGCCCACCGTCAGCCGCCGCCTGCAGGCGTTGGAGCGCTCGCTGGGAGTGCGGCTGCTGCGCCGCTCCACCCACTCGATGACACTCACCGAGGACGGCCAGCGCTGCCTCGAGCGCGCCCGCGAGCTGCTGGCCAGCTGGCACGCGTTCGAGGCCGACCTGCGCGGCGCCGGCGACGAGCCGGAAGGCACGTTGCGCGTGATCGCGCCGCACGCGTTCGGGCAGCAGCAGCTCGTGGCGCCGCTGGCCGAGTACTTGGCGCGCTTCCCGCACGTCAACGTCGAGTGGCTGCTGCACGACCGGCGTCCCGACTTCGTCGCCGAGGGCATCGACTGCGCCATCCAGGTGGGCCAGATCGACGACCAGGGCGTGATCGCCGTGAAGCTGGCCGAGGTGCCGCGCATCGTCGTGGCCGCGCCGGCGCTGGCGGCGCGGTTGCCGGCCGCGCAGTCGGCGGAGGACCTCGCCGCGCTCCCCTGGCTCGCGCTGCGTCCGTACTATCGCAACGAGGTGGCGCTGACGTCGCTCGACGACGCCCGCGAGGCCCGCGTGGCGATCGCCCCGCGCCTGGTCACCGACAGCCTGTACGCGTTGCGCACGGCGGCCGTGGCCGGCGTCGGGGCCGCCATCGCGTCGGCCTGGCTGGTGGCCGACGAGATCGCCAGCGGCCGGCTGGTGCACATCGCGCCACGCTGGCGCGCCGCGCCGTTGCCGGTGCACCTCGTGTATCCGCAGGCCCGCTTCCAGCCGGCACGGCTGCGCCGCTTCCTGGACGTCATCCGCGCGAACGCGGCCCGGGCGTTCATGCCGCAGGCGTCCGCCGGCTGACGGTCCGTCGGCGAAATCGGCATCTCGCGCCGGAGACGGCGCGACTCGTCGCAACCCGGTTTGCGCGGCCCCGGCACGCTCCTAAAGTTCATTCATCGGATCCGGAAACGACTCCGAACCCACCCAACCGATCCCAGGAGCTCACCATGACCAACGCCACCGCCCAGTTCGCCGCCCTCGCCCTCTCCGCCCTCATGACCCTGGGCGTCGTCGCCGGCATGAACGGCATCGCCACCAGCAAGTACGCCGCCGCCGACGCCCTGGCCCTGGCCGCCGAAGGCCAGACGAACGTCGCCATCCAGCAGGTGATCGTGATCGGCCACCGCGTCAACGCCTGAACCCCTCCGGTGTCAGGTCTTGAATCTTGCAGTGTCAGGTCTTGAGTCTTGCAGGTCGCCTGCAAGACTCAAGACCTGACACGCGTGTTGCCGGACGGCGGCTGGCATCATGCCGGCATGAAGAAATTTCTCCTGCCTCTCGCGATCGCGCTTGCCACCACGCTGGCCGTCGCGGCCGACCGTCCGTACGACGAATCGGCGGACGCCAAGGCGCAGATCGCCACCGCGCTGCACGACGCCGCCGCGGCGAGGGAGCCGGTGCTGCTGATCTTCGGCGCCAACTGGTGTCCCGACTGCCGCGCGCTCGACCATGCGCTGAAGACCGGCCGCAACGCCGAGCTGATGGGCCGGTTCAAGGTGGTGAAGGTGGACGTGGGTCACTTCGACCACAACGTCGACGTGAGCACGGCGTACGGCAATGCCACGACGAAGGGGATCCCGTCGGCGGTGATCGTGTCCCCCGACAACAAGATCCTGTTCATCACCAAGGCCGGCGAGCTGGCCGACGCGCGCGGCATGAGCGACGACGGCATCTACGAGTTCTTCACCAAGGCAGAAGCCGCCACGCGGCAGCAGTGACGGCGGTCAGGCGCGCCGTGTCGGCGTCGGCTTCCAGCGCCGCAGCGTCAGCGCGTTGGTGACCACGCTCACGCTGCTGAACGCCATGGCCGCGCCCGCCAGCATCGGGCTGAGCAGGCCCGCGGCGGCCAGCCCGATGCCCGCCACGTTGTAGGCAAAGGCCCAGAACAGGTTCTGGCGGATCTTGGCCACGCAGCGGCGCGAGATGTCGAGCGCGTCGGCCACCAGGCGCGGGTCGGACCGCATCAGCGTGATGCCGGCCGCCTCCATCGCCACGTCGGTGCCGGAGGCCATGGCAATGCCCACGTCGGCCGCGGCCAGCGCCGGCGCGTCGTTGAGGCCGTCGCCCACCATCGCCACGCGCACGGGCCTGCGACCCCGCCCGTGGCCGGTGCCAGTACCAGTGCCGGTGCCGGAAAGCGAGCGCAGCGAGGCCAGCAGCGACGCCTTCTCGCCCGGCAGCACCTCGGCGTGCACCTCGTCGATGCCCAGCAGGTGGGCCACGCCCTCGGCGCTGGCGCGGCCGTCGCCGCTCACCATCACCGTGCGCACGCCGTCGGCCCGAAGCTGCTGCACGGCCTCGATGGCGCCGTCGCGCAGGCGGTCCCCAAAGGCCACCAGGCCCAGAAGGCGGGGCGCGGCGCCGGACACGTCGGCAAGCCACGACACCGTGCGCCCCAGTGCCTGCAGCTCGGTGGCGCGCGCCGACAGGGGCGCCATCTCCACCCCCAGTTCGGCCATCCAGCGGGCGCTGCCCAGGCGCAGGTCGAGCTCGCGGCCCGACGACTCCAGGCTGGCATCGACCTCGGGCGCCAGGCCGGTGCCCGGAGACAGGCCCGCGCTCTGGCGCGCGCTCATGATCACGCTCGCCGCGATGGCCTCGGCCAGACGCGCCTCGGCGGTGACGCGCGTGTCGACGGGCAGGCGCACGAGCGCCGCAACGCCCTTGCCCGCCACCGCGCGCTGCGCGCTCGCGGAAGGAACACGCGCCTGGGTGGAACGCGCCATGTCGAGGACCGCGCGCGCCAGCGGGTGCGTGCTGCCCGACTGCACCGCGGCCGTGAGGGCGAGCAGCCGCGCGGCATCGCCGTCGACGGCCACGCACGCCACCAGCATCGGCCGGCCCTCGGTGAGCGTGCCCGTCTTGTCGAACGCGACCACCGTGACGTCGTGCGCGATCTCCAGCGCATCCGCGTCCTTGATGAGGATGCCAT
>JBBQYL010000040.1:0-31059 GCA_038208735.1 Burkholderiales bacterium | reverse complement strand
GCGGCCTGTCGGCCGTAGCCGTCTCGTGGCCCATCATGGTGAGCAGGGACGCGAGGCTGTCGGCGTGGTCGTGGTTGTCATCAGTGACGAGAACTCTGGTCATCTCGGTGATTGGCAATTCCGCATCCCGGACAGTGGACGCCCGGATCCGGCGGTAGCCCGCGCCGCGCGGGCCGGCGATGTCGGCCTCGGTCCGGCCCGTCGAATCCGTCACAATCGGCATGGCGCCTGGAACCTTCTCTCTGTCGAGCAGTCCCAGGGTCGCCACTCCAATTCCCTGCGCTGCGGCCTCGCCGCGAGCCGCCTGCCGGCTTCTTGCCGAAGCACCCTCCATGACCCTCCGCCTCCGCACCGCCCGCCTGCTTCCCTCCCTCGTCGCCGCCGCGTCGCTCGCCGCCCTGGCCGCGACGGCCGCCGCCGCGCCGCATCCCAAGCCCAAGCCCAAGCCCAAGCCGCACGCGGCCGCGCACAAGGCAGCGTCCAAGGCCGCCGCCGAAACAGCGACCACCACCGACGCCAACGGCCGCTCCGTGCCCGTCCTCGAGAACAAGGCCTGGGTTCTGATGGACTTCAACACCGGGCAGATCCTGGCGTCGTCCAACCCCGACGAGCCGCTGCCGCCGGCCTCGCTCACGAAGATGATGACCAGCTACCTGGTGGAGCAGGGCCTGAAGTCGGGCAAGCTGAAGCCCACCGAGCCCGTCACGATGTCGCTGAGCGCCTGGTGCAAGGGCGGCAAGGACGGCGACAGCTGCATGTTCGTGCCGCTCAACGCCCAGGTGCCGCTGATGGACATGCTGCGCGGCGTCATCATCGACAGCGGCAACGACGCCTCGAAGGCGCTGGCCGAGCACGTGGGCGGCTCCGAATCGGGCTTCGCGGCCATGATGAACGCCGAAGCCGCGAAGCTGGGGATGACGAAGACCCACTTCGAGAACTCGGCCGGCCTGCCCGACCCCAACCACAAGGCCTCCGCGCGCGACCTGGCCGTGCTGGCCAAGGCCATCATCACCAACAGCGCCGAGTACTACCCCATCTACTCGGAACACGAGTTCACGTACAACGGCATCAAGCAGGGCAACCGCAACGCGCTGCTCTACACCGACCCCACCGTCGACGGCCTGAAGACCGGCCACACCGACGAGGCCGGCTTCTGCCTGACGGCGTCGGCCAGGCGCAACGGCATGCGCCTGATCTCGGTGATCATGAACGCGAGCAGCGCCCAGGCGCGGGCCGACCAGACGCGCGTGCTGTTCAACTGGGGCTACGGCAACTTCGAGGAGGCCACCCCGGTGCAGGCCGGCGCCACGTTGGCCACCGCCAAGGTGAAGTACGGCGTGGTGCCTACCGTCACGGCCGGCGTCGCGCAGGCGTGGACGCTGGTGGTGCCCAAGGGGCAGGGGGGCACGGTGCAGACCACGGTCGCGCTCAACCCCGACATCGAGGCGCCCATCGCCAAGGGCGCGGTCATCGGCAAGGTGATGGCCACGGCCGGCGGCAAGCCGCTGGGCGAGGCGTCGATCGTCGCGCTCGCCGCGGTGGAGCGCGCCGGGTTCCTCCAGCGCATCTGGCAGCGCATCTCGGGCATGTTCTCCAAGTAGGCGCGCGTTCCAGGCGCCCGGCGCCTCGAACCCTCAATGCCGCGAGGGGCGCGAGTATCGCTCCATGTCGTCCAGCGACATCGGCTGCGAGTTGCCGGGCTCGGACAGCATGTCCAGTCCGGCGATGGTCAGCGCGCTGATGCTGCCGTGGCGCTCGATCATGCCCCACGCCACGAGCTGCGCCAGTTCGATCTCCACGAAGATCCGTTCTTCGTCGGTGGCGGTTCGCATCGGGTCGTCGCCGTCCCTCAGCATGTGAAGGATGGACAGCTGCGTGCTGGTGATGGCCTCTTTCATGCCGTTATTTTCCGCACTCCGCGTGATCGATTGCACGAATTCGATGCTCGGCGGGTGTGGGGAATTCTGGACAGGTCGGGTCGATCGACCGCATCGCGGCCCAGGCGAAATTGCGTTCGCAGGGTTTGTCGGCGCTGCGTTCAGCGCGGCGCCGACATCGCCGACCCCGCACCGCGAGGTAGCCTCAACGCGTCGACGGCCGCCAGCGCCATGAGCGCGGCGACCCCGAACCAGACGCAATGGAAGTCGGCCAGCAGCAGCCCGCTGCCGGGATGGAACGATTGCGCGAGCGACAACGCGGAGGCGGCGAGCGCCACGCCGAGCACCATCGCCACCTGCTGCAGCATCGTGGCCAGGGCGCTGGCACTGGCCCGGTGGTCTGCCGCCACGTCGACGAACGCGATCGTGGTGATCGCCGTGAAGTTCATCGACCGCGTCATGCCGGCCACGAACAGGACGGCGCAGACCACGGGCAGCGCGTCGCCTGGGGCCAGCAGGCCGCACGCGAACAGGGTGGCGGCGCACAGCAGCCCGTTGAAGAACAGCACGTCGCGAAAGCCGAAGCGGCGGAGGGTGGCGGTGGTCAGGCTCTTCATCGCCAGGTTGCCGCCCATGTAGACCAGCACCATCACGCCGGCCTGCAGCGCCGTCATGCCGAAGCCGATCTGGAACATCAGCGGCAGCAGGAAGGGCGAAGCGTTGATGGCGATGCGCGACGCGAACCCGGCGCCCACGGTGGCGTACGAGAACGTGCGCACGCCCAGCGACGCGAGCGACAGCATGGGCGCCGCGGCGCGACGCGCGTGCCGGACCGCGGCGACGCCGAGCGCCGCGCCGATCGCCACCAGCACGCACGCCTCGACCGGCGAGCCGGCGCGCTCGCCGAGCCGCGTCAGGCCTTCGACGAGGGCCGCCAGCGCCAGGCCGGTCAGCGCGAATCCGAGCAAGTCGAAGGGCCTGCGCGCCGGCAGCGGCCGTACGGGGATGAAACGCAGCACCAACGCCACGCCCGCCAGCCCGAGCGGGATGTTGAGAAAGAAGATCCACCGCCACGACAGCACCGCCACCAGCGCGCCGCCGATCACCGGGCCGATGACGGGCGCGATGAGACCGGGCCAGGTGATCGTGCCGATCGCCTCGATCAGGCGGTTGGTGGGTGTCTCGTGCAGCACCACCAGGCGCCCGACCGGCGACATGAAGGCGGCCGCGATGCCTTGCAGGATGCGCGCCGCGACGAACATCGGCACGCTGGTGGCCAGGCCGCAGAGCAACGACGCCAGCGTGAAGATGCCGACGGCGGTCGCGAACACGGTGCGGGCGCCGAATCGGTCGGCGGCCCAGCCGGCGGCCGGAACGAACACGGCCATCGCCACCAGGTAGGCGGTGATGCCGACGCTGAGAGACAGCGCCGTCGTTGCGAATCCCGCCGCCATGGCGGGCAGGGCGGTGTTGACGACGGTGCCGTCCAGCGTCTCCATGAAGAACGCCGCGGCGACGATCAAGGGGATCGTGTGCGGTGACCGGGCGGTGGGCGTGTCCATCGGTCAGTCGAAGCCGAACAGGCGGCGCGGCGTGTCCCACAGCACGGCCTGGCGCGCCGCCGGGTCGGGCCGCCATGGCCTGGTCAAGTCCGGCAGCGGCCCGTAGTCGATGCGCGCCGGCGCTCGAATGAATGGCCAGTCGGAGGCCCATACCAGGGATTTCGGCGTGTACGTCTCCACCAACGCGTCCACGAAGCGATCGCAGTGGTCGAACTGGAGCCGGACGCCGCTGTCCACCAGCATCTCCTTCAGCGGGCACAGCTCGTCGTGCTGCACCTGCATCTGAGCCCACATGTGGAGGTCGCACAGGCGTTCCAGCTGATCGGCCGTCCCGATCTCCGCGCCGCTCGGTCGATACCAGACGCCCTCGGTACAAGGAAAGCGCACCGGATCGAAGACGTGCACGTGGCAGTCGATGACGGGATGGGGCAGGCGCGACGGGGCCGTCATTTCGGTGAGCTCACTCGATGAGGTGACCATGGGCTCCATGGTAGCGGGGGTAGCCCATCGTACTGGCGGGCGAAGCACAGGAAGCCTGGCGAGTCGACGCCGGCCTTGCGGGGGATAGCTGATGAACAGGGAGACCCCGCGCCGGTGGCTCGGCGAGAAGCTGGCAGATGAGCACGCTGGCAATTTTCCAGATCACGGTGAACTGGAGGGCCCGGCGCATCGAAATCGGTGCATCAAGTCAATACTTCAAGTATTATTGAAATATGGAAGAAAGCATCGTCGTCATCGCATTGGCCGCTCTCGCCCACCCGATGCGACTCAGGGTGTTTCGCGCCCTCGTTGTCGTGGGCCATGAAGGGCTGACCCCCGGCGTCATGGCCGAGGCCCTGGCCACGACCGCCACCAGCCTGTCATTCCACCTGAAGGAACTGGCGCATGCGGGCTTGGTGACGCAGCAGCGGGAAGGCCGCAATCTCGTCTACCGCGCGGCCTACGACCGCATGAACGGGCTGCTGTCATTCCTCACCGAGAACTGCTGTGCCGGCGTCGAGTGCGCCGTTGGAGCGACTCCCGCGGCCTGCCGCGGCTGATCGAGACGATGTCCCCCATCGGCTTCTTCGAGCGCACCCTGAGCGTCTGGGTCGCGCTGTGCATCGTCGCCGGCGTCACGCTCGGCCGGCTGATGCCCGGTGCCTTCCATTCCATCGCCTCGCTGGAGTTCGCCAAGGTCAACCTGCCAGTTGGTGTCCTCATCTGGGTGATGATCGTTCCGATGCTGCTGAAGATTGATTTCGCGGCGCTGGGCCAGGTGAAGTCGCATGTCCGGGGCATCGGCGTCACGCTGTTCATCAACTGGGCCGTCAAGCCGTTCTCGATGGCATTGCTGGGCTGGATCTTCATCCGGCACGTCTTCGCCGCCTGGTTGCCGCACGCCCAGCTCGACAGCTACGTCGCAGGACTCATCTTGCTCGCTGCCGCGCCATGCACGGCCATGGTCTTCGTCTGGAGCGAGCTGTGCAAGGGCGACCCGTACTTCACGCTGTCGCAGGTGGCTCTCAACGACGCGATCATGGTGGTCGCCTTCGCGCCCATCGTCGCGCTCCTGCTGGGCCTGTCGTCCATCACCGTTCCCTGGGACACCTTGCTGACGTCGGTCGGCCTGTACATCGTCGTGCCGGTGCTGCTCTCGCAGGCCTGGCGAAAGTCGCTGTTGGCGAAGGGCATCGCGCATTTCCAGGCGGTTGCTGCCCGGCTCGGGCCGCTCTCGATCGCCGCGTTGTTGCTGACGCTCGTGCTGCTGTTCGCCTTCCAGGGCGAGGCCATCCTGCACCAGCCGCTGGTCATCGCGATGCTGGCGGTGCCCATCTTCGTCCAGGTGGTCTTCAACTCGAGCCTGGCCTACCTGCTGAATCGCCGCCTCGGCGTGCAGCATTGCGTCGCGGGCCCGTCGGCCCTGATCGGCGCCAGCAACTTCTTCGAACTCGCGGTGGCGACAGCCATCAGCCTGTTCGGATTCCAGTCGGGCGCCGCGCTGGCCACCGTCGTGGGCGTCCTCATCGAGGTGCCCGTGATGCTGGCCGTCGTGGCGATCGTCAACCGTTCGCAGCGCTGGTACGAGGCCGGCGCTGCCGCTTCCAACGTCTGAGCCCATGTCGAACGTCACCATCTTCCACAACCCCGCCTGCGGCACGTCGCGCAACGTGCTGGGCCTCATCCGCCACGCGGGCATCGAGCCCGACGTCATCGAGTACCTGAAGACGCCGCCATCGAAGGACGAGATCCGGTCTCTCCTTGGCGCGATGTCGATGACGGTGCGCCAGGTGCTGCGCCAGAAGAGCATGCCTTACGCGGAGCTTGGACTGCGCGACCCGAAGTGGACGGACGGCCAACTGCTTGATTTCATCGCGCAGAACCCGATCCTCATGAACCGGCCCATCGTCAAGACGCCGCTCGGCGTGAAGCTGTGCAGGCCGTCCGAAGACGTGCTGGAACTGCTGCCCGTCGGGCCACTGCCGCCGTTCACCAAGGAGGACGGCGAAGTCGTTCACGACACCGGAGTTCGCCGTGGAGCTTGACCCGACGTTTCCGGCGCTCGAAACCGCGCTGTTCAAGGTGCCCACACAAGCGGGCCTGGCAGTGCGCGAGCCCTCGCGGCATGCCCCCCGCTTCCTGCTGCTGTACGGCTCGCTGCGCGAGCGTTCGTACAGCCGGCTGCTGACGTTCGAGGCCGCACGACTGCTGACGGCCATGGGCGGCGAGGTCCGGATCTTCGATCCGGCCGGCCTGCCGATGCCGGATGGTGAGCCGGACACGCACCCCAAGGTGCAGGAGCTTCGCAGTCTGGCCGCATGGTCGGAAGGCATGGTGTGGTGCTCCCCGGAGCGGCATGGCGCGATGACGGGCATCCTGAAGGCCCAGATCGACTGGATTCCGCTGGCACTCGGCGCGGTGCGGCCGACGCAAGGCAAGACCCTGGCCGTGATGGAGGTCTCGGGCGGCTCGCAGTCCTTCAATGCCGTCAACCAGATGCGCGTGCTCGGACGCTGGATGCGCATGATCACCATCCCCAATCAATCCTCGGTGGCCAAGGCGTTCAACGAGTTCACCGAGGACGGGCGCATGAAGCCGTCGGCGTTCTACGATCGCGTCGTCGACGTGATGGAGGAACTGTTCAAGTTCACGCTGCTGACGCGCGACGTCAGCCCGTATCTGGTGGATCGCTACAGCGAGCGCAAGGAAGATGCGGAAGCCGTGGCAAGGCGCGTTAACCAACGCGCGGTCTGAGACGGGCGTGCTGACGATCCGGGCGGAGCGGCATGCGGGCTTTCTCGCGTTCAAAGGCCCGGCGTCCAGAGTGATCGACGCAGGCCATCGCCGCCCGAACGCAGAGCTTCGTGGCAGCCGGGCGAGCTTTGGGAATCTCCGCCTCTGCGGTCAGCAAGAGCATTTCGCGCCTGGAGGCACGCCTCGGCGTGCGGCTGTTTCAGCGCAGCACGCGATCCGTCCGCCTGACGACGGAAGGAAGCGTGTTACTCGAGCGATGCCAGCGCATCCTCGTCGAGCTGGAGGCGGCGGAGCATGAGATGTCGTCGATGACCCAGCTCCCGCGCGGTCGCTTGAGAGTCGGGTTGCCCTACGCGGCAGGTCTTGCGCTACCGGTCCTTGCCGGTTTCATGGAGCAATATCCGGAGATCGAGCTGGACCTGGACTTCAGCGGGGAGCCAAGCGATTCCCGCCTGGTGTCGAGACGCCTCGGCGCCTTCCGCATCCTCCTGGTGGCTTCCCCGAGCTATCTGACACGGCGCGGGCGACCGGCCAAGCCTGAGGATCTTGCAGGGCACGACTGCCTGCACTACCGCTACCCCAGTTCTGGCAAATTGCAGCCATGGCCGCTCCTGGTGAACGCGCACCGCGGGATAGCCTGTGTCCCCGACTTCGCGGTCAAGGATGCGTTGAGCAGCGGCGATCTTCAGGTCGTGCTCGATGGCCACATGACGCGCTCGAATACATTTCGGATTCTCTGGCCCACCAGCAAGCAGATGTCGCCGAAGGTGCGCGCTTTCGTTGACTACGTGATCGCGCATTTCGCAGACGGTCTGGCCTAGTCGGTGCCAAGTCTGTGCATCGATCGAGGTAGCCCGAGTCGGGGCCGGAAAGCATGGACAGGTGCCGGCACTGAAGTAATGTGATCACAATGTTCGAGATTATTTGATAATTTGCTCGCAGGATATCCAGTAAGAGTCGATACTTGTGATCACATCACAGTGTTGGAACCTGCCCCATGTCCACTCCCTTGCATGCCTTCCTGACCGAGCACCGCATCCGGGAGGTCGAGTGCGTGATCTCCGACATGACGGGGATCGCGCGCGGCAAGATCCTGCCGAAGGATCTGTTCCTCGCCGCCGGCGAGATGCGCATTCCCAAGAGCGTTCTGCTCAACACAGTCAATGGCCAGCAGCCAGCCAACGGCCCCTATGTCGGCGAGACAGACCCTGACATGGTGTGCCTGCCCGATGTGGACACCCTGCGCCTGGTGCCCTGGGCGGCCGAACCCGTGGCCGTCGTGATCCACGATTGCCACGAGTTCGACGGCTCGCCGGTGGAGCTCTCGCCGCGCAGCGTGCTGCGCCGCGTGATGGCGCTCTACTCGGCCAAGGGCTGGCGTCCCGTCGTCGCGCCCGAGATGGAGTTCTACCTCGTCGCGCGCCAGCAGAATCCGCACGAGCCCTTGCAGCCGCCGCTGGGGCGCAGCGGCAAGCCGGAGGCGGGGCGGCAGTCGTACTCGATCGACGCTGTCAACGACTTCGACCCGTTCTTCATGGAGCTGTCGCAGTTCTGCGGGGTGCATCGGCTGGGCGTCGAGACGCTGATCCACGAGGCGGGCGCCGGGCAGATGGAGATCAACTTCTCGCACGGCGATCCGATGGACCTCGCGGACCGCGTATTCCTGTTCAAGCGCACCGTGCGCGAGACGGCGCTGCGCCACGGGATCTTCGCCACCTTCATGGCCAAGCCGATGGAGCTTGAACCGGGCAGCGCGATGCACATCCACCAGAGCATCGTCGACGCCGGCACCGGCTCGAACATCTTTTCCAAGGCCGACGGAAGCGCCAGCGAGCACTTCGCGCACTACCTGGGTGGGCTGCAGAAATACGTTCCTCTTGTGATGCCGATGTTCGCGCCCTACGTCAACTCCTACCGTCGCCTGTCGCGCTTCATGTCCGCACCGATCAACGTGCGCTGGGGCCACGACAACCGCACTTGCGGCATCCGGGTGCCGAACTCGCACCCCGAGGCGCGCCGTGTCGAAAACCGCGTGCCCGGCGTCGACGTCAACCCGTATCTCGCCATGGCCGCCACTCTGGCTTGCGGCTACCTGGGCATGAAGGAGCGGCTCGAGCCGTCGGATCCGATGAGCAACAGCGCTTGGGATCTCGACCACGAGCTGCCTCGTCACCTGGAGGACGCCATCGCACGCATGCGGGCCTGCGAGGCGATGTCCGACCTTCTGGGGCCCTTGTTCGTCAAGGCTTTCTGCGCGGTCAAGGAGCTCGAGTACGCCACCTACAACCGCGTCATCAGCTCGTGGGAACGCGAGCACCTGTTGCTGCTGGTATGAGCGCGATCCCGCTTTCCGCCACGGGGCTGCACCCGGATCATCTCGCGCGCTTCGCCGCCGGCGAGCGCGAGCGCTTCATCGCCGCCAATCCGCGCTCGCGGGCGCTGGCCGACCGCAGCGCACAGCACTGGCTTATGGGTGCGCCGCTGCACTGGATGAACGACTGGTCGACACCCTTCGCCCTGCACGTGGCCGAGGCGAGTGGCGCGCACGTGACGGACGTCGATGGCCATGAGCGCGTCGACTTCTGCCTGGGCGACACCGGCGCCATGTTCGGCCACGCGAGCCCGCCGGTGGTCGAGGCCGTGCGTGCGCAGATGGCACGCGGCTGCACCACGATGCTGCCCAGCGCGGATTCGGCCTGGGTGGGCGAGGAGTTGGCTCGCCGCTTCGGCCTGCCCTACTGGCAGAGTGCGATGACGGCCAGCGACGCCAATCGCTTCCTGCTGCGCTGGGTGCGGGCGGCCACCGGCCGCAGGCGCGTGCTCGTGTTCAATGGCTGTTACCACGGCACCGTCGACGACGTGTTCGTCGACCTCGTCGACGGCCGGCCGCGAATGCGTGACAGCCTGCTGGGTCAGGTGCAGGATCTGACCCGACACACGGTGGTCGTGGAGTTCAATGACCTCGCCGCGCTGGAGGCGGCGCTGGCCGAAGGCGACATCGCCTGCGTGCTTGCCGAGCCGGTGATGACCAATATCGGCATGGTGCTGCCGGAACCGGGTTTCTGGATGCAGGCACAGGCCCTGATCCTCGCCTACGGCGCGCTGCTCATCCTCGACGAGACGCACACACTCAGCAGCGGCGTCGGCGGCTATGCGCGCGCGAATGGCCTCAGCCCCGACGCGCTGGTGTTGGGCAAGCCCATCGGCGGCGGCGTGCCTTGCGCGGTGTACGGCTTCAGCGCCGAGCTGGCTCGGCGCGCCGAGGCGGCCAAGCGCTCCGCGCCGTCGGGCCATTCGGGCATCGGCACCACGTTGACGGCCAACATGCTGGCGATGGCGGCGCTGCGTGCCACGCTGGCCGAGGTGGCCACCGCGGCGGCGCATGAGCGGATGACCGCCTGTTGCACGCAGGTGGCCGATGGCCTGCGCAGGGTGATCGCCCGCAATGGCCTGGCCTGGTGCGTGACGCAAGTGGGTGCGCGCTGCGAGTTCCAGTTCAGCGCTCGCGCGCCGCGCAACGGCAGCGAGGCCTCTGCGCTCGCTCAGCCGGTGCTGGAGCAGTTGCTGCACCTGGCGTTGCTCAATCGTGGGGTGTTGATCACCCCCTTCCACAACATGCTGCTCGCCAGCCCCGTTACCAGCGACGACGACGTCGCGCGCCTGCTCGTCGCTTTCGACGACGTTCTCGCCGGATTGCGGGCATGACCCTCGAACAGCAGACCTACGAAACCCTGCGTCAGTGGATCACCGTCGGACGATTCCTGCCAGGTGAGCGGCTGAAGCTACGCGACGTGGCAGCAGAGCTTGGCGTCGGACTGATGCCGGTTCGTGCGGCGCTGCAACGCCTGGCTGCCGAGGGCGCGCTGTCGTACAGCCCGAACCGCGGCGTGGCGGTGCCGCGACTGTCGCCGGCCGAATTCGACGACGTCCTGCAGACGCGCTTGTTGCTCGAGGGCGAGGCGGCCGAACGCGGCGCCCTTCGCCTGTCGGTGGCCGATCGCGAGGAGCTTCGCAAGGACGTGCACCTGATGGAGGCTGCGCTGAGCCGCCACGACGCAGAGGCCTACCTGGCGGCAAACGAGAACTTCCATGTTCGCCTCTATCGCGCGGCCGGGTCGCCGATGCTGATGACGCTGATCGAGACGGTATGGCTGCGCATCGGGCCGCTGTCGAACCAGTTGTTCATGGACGCCAAGGCACCGGCTGTCCTCAACGATGCGCATCATGACCTGATGCGGGCACTCGACGCGGGCGACAGTGCCGGCGCACGGCGCGCGATCGAACGCGACCTTTTCGTGGCCGGCCAGTTCCTGCGCCGGCGCTGCGCCAGCACAGCCGAGTCGGAATCGAAATAGCTGTTTGCGGACACGCTCGTGAGTGGCAGATGATGCTGCCCAGCGGCCGGCCGGCCAGCCAGGCTCGGAGAGCGGCCCAAGAAATATGTAGCGGTATCTGCGATTTGTATTAAGCTCTACCGAATGAAATGGCTCCTGCTGATCCTCTCGCTTCCTACCGAGAACGCGACCGCCCGCATGCGTTGCTGGCGAGCGCTCAAGTCCTGCGGCGCCGTGGTGCTGAGGGACGGGGTCTATCTGCTGCCCGACCTGGGCGAGAACGCCGCAATGTTGCAGACCATTGCGGAGGACCTGCGAGCGAACGCAGGGACAGCTCACCTGCTGCCTACGCAGAGCGATGCCGGAGATTTCCCGGCGCTCTTTGATCGGACGGCGGAGTTCGGCGAACTCTTCGCCTCCGTCGCCACAGCCCGTGCCGATCTGCGCGAGGACAGCGCGCTGGAGGTGCTCAAGCAGTGCCGCAAGCTGCGCAAGAGCCTGGATCAGCTGGCCACCATCGACTTCTTTCCGGGGGAGGCACAGCGCCAGACGGAAGCGTCGCTGCAGTCGCTTGAGCTTGACGCCAACCGCGTGCTCTCGCCCAACGAGCCCCACGCGGTTCAACAGGGCATCTCCAGCCTCGATGTCGCCGACTACCGCGGTCGCGTGTGGGCGACGCGGCGCCGGCCCTGGGTGGATCGCCTCGCCAGTGCCTGGCTGATCCGTCGCTTCATCGACCCGGCTGCCAAATTCCTCTGGCTCGATACGCCCGCCGACTGCCCCAAGGCGGCGCTTGGCTTCGACTTCGACGGCGCGACCTTCACGCACGTAGGCCCGCGCGTGACCTTCGAGACCCTGTTGGCCAGTTTCGGCCTGGAGACGCCCGCGCTGTTGCGCCTGGCCCTGCTGGTGCACGGCCTGGACGCGGGCGGCGTGCAACCGCCCGAGGCCGCCGGCGTCGAGCGCGTGCTGGCCGGCATGCGCCAGGCGATCACCGATGACGACCAGCTCATGCAGGTCGCCGCCGGCGTCTTCGAGGGCCTGCTAACCGCCTTTCAACACGAGACCGACAAGCCATGAACGCGATCCCGAAGACCCTGCCGTTCGACCCTCGCATGTTCCGGGGGCTTTCCGAGAAGCTGCTGCGAAGCCACCACCAGAACAACTACGGCGGTGCGGTGAAGCGCCTCAATGCGATCCGTGCCGCATTGGGGCAGGCAGGTTTCGGGAGCATGTCCGGCTTCGAACTCAACAGCCTGAAGCGCGAGGAGTTGATCGCGACCAACTCGATGCTGCTGCACGAGCTGTATTTCGACGGGCTGACGCCTGAACCGACGGCCATGGTGCCAGCCATGGCTCTCGCGCTGGTCGGCAGCTTCGGCAGCGTCGAGCGCTGGCGTGATGAGTTCGTGGCGATGGGCAAGGCACAGGGCGGCGGTTCGGGTTGGGTGCTGCTCAGCTTCCAGCCGCGTGAGGGCACCCTCGTCAATCAGTGGTCGGCCGATCACACCCACGCACTGGCGGGGGGCGTACCGATCCAGGCGCTCGACATGTACGAGCACGCCTATCACCTCGACCATGGCGCTGCGGCCGGAGCGTATGTCGACGCTTTCATGGGCCATATCGACTGGGCCAAGGTCTACGAGCGCTACCAGCAGGCCGTGCATGCGGCCAGTGATGGCGCTGCAGCGGATCTCGACGGGCTGGATCTGGCGACGCAGGTCGTTGTCGACGTTCGGCGCGACGTCATGTTCGAGCAGTCCAACACCCTGCTGCCAGGCGCGCGCTGGCGCGACCCGGCCACCGTGCAGGACTGGGCGGCAGAGCTGCCTGCGGACAGCGAAGTCCTCGTCTATTGCATCTACGGTCACGAGGTGGGCCGTTCCACCGCGCTGAAACTGCGCGCGCAAGGCATCAAGGCCCGCTTCCTGCCGGGCGGCATCGACGCCTGGGCAGCCGCCGGCAAGCCGCTTCGAGCGAAGGATGGCAGCGAATGAGCGAGCCTGATCAAACCGCACCTCGCTACTCGCTGTGGCAGCTGGTGGCGTACATGCTGGGCCTGGGCACCTGGGGCTTCGGCGGCCCGGTGGCGCTGGTCGGGTACATGTACCGCGACCTGGTCGAGAAACGCGCCTGGATCAGCGAGAGCGACTACAAGGAAGGCATGGCGCTTGCACAGCTCATGCCCGGGCCGCTGGCGGCGCAGCTGGCGATCTACCTCGGCTACGTGCACCACCGTATCCTGGGCGCGACGCTGGTGGGGCTCGCATTCGTGCTGCCGTCGTTTTTCATGGTCGTGGCCATCGGCACCGCATACGTCGCCTACGGAGGCATCGGCTGGATGCAGTCGGTGTTCTACGGAGTGGGCGCTGCGGTCATCGGCATCATCGCCATGAGCGCCTGGAAGCTGACCTCGAAGAACATCGGCCGGGACAAGCTGCTGTGGGCCATCTTCGTCGTGAGCATGATGCTCACCGTCGCGACGCAGTCGGAGAACGTCTTCCTGTTCCTCGGCTCGGGCCTGCTCGTCTGGTTTGTACGCGCGCGCCCCAAGCCGGGCGGCACAGCGAAGCTGTACTCGTTCGCCGGGCCGCTCGCCGCCTACTTCGCGACCGACGGACTGGACTGGCACAAGCTCGGCCAAATTGCGCGCTACTTCGCCTACGCGGGGAGCTTCGTGTTCGGCAGTGGCCTGGCCATCGTGCCGTTTCTGTACGGCGGCGTCGTGAAGGAGTACGCGTGGCTCACGGACCGCCAGTTCGTCGACGCGGTGGCGGTCGCGATGATCACTCCGGGGCCGGTCGTCATCACGACGGGCTTCATCGGCTATCTCGTGCAGGGCTTCTGGGGCGCCGTCGTCGCAGCGCTCGGCACCTTCGTGCCTTGCTATCTGTTCACGATCCTGCCGGCGCCGTACTTCAAGAAGCACGGCAAGCGGCCGGCAGTCGTGGCGTTCGTAGACGGAGTGACAGCGGCGGCCATCGGTGCCATTGCCGGGGCCGTGGTCGTCATCGGCCAGCGCTCGATCACGGACGCCGTCACCGCTGGGCTCGCGGTGATCACGGCGGCCGTGCTTTGGAAATTCAAGAAGCTTCCGGAGCCCGTGATCGTCGCGGCTGCAGCCCTCGTGGGACTGGTCGTGCATCCGTTGATGACGCACGCCTGACCCAGGCCTCAGTGGCGATGCGTGTGGTGTTCGTCTGGAACGTGCGCATGAGCGTGGCGCGAAGGCTCGTGGCTATGGCCATGCGTCCGCGATCGTGATCGTGATCAGCGTGGTGCGAGCACTGACGACAGCAGGTCAGGCTGCCCCGGGATCCGCTCCAAGGAAGGGTAGCGCAAACCGCCACGCCAGTCGATGCTCACCGCGCGATAGTGCTCGCCGTCCTTGATCAGCAATTCGATCGGATGGCTGCCGTCCTTGTTGGCAGTGATGGCCGCAGCGAGGCGTTCGGGTTTGTATTCCTGCATGTTGACGGCTAACAGTTTCGCGCCCCCCGCAAGACCCGCCTTGAAGGCGGGACCATTCCAGGCCACCTGGTCAACATGAGCTTCCTTGTCGGAAACGGTAAGCCCGATCGAGTAGGAGAAGTCGCTGACCTTCTCGCCGCGGCGCGATGAGTTGCTGGCGTTCTCGCTTTCCTTTTCCCCGTAGACCAGGCGCCACCCTGCGCGACTCAGGCCGTCCAGCGGCGCCGCAGCACCGATGCCCACGGCATCCAGCCGATTCCGCAGGAACGTCGACCAGTCGTAGGGCTGAACCTGGTTTAGCACGGCCACGACGTCCTCGAATCGGTAGGTGAGCGGCTCCATGCGCTCGTCCTCGATGCCGAAGAATCGTTTGGCGAAATCATCCAGCGAGCGCTGTCCGTGGCTCTCCTTGCGGATAAGCACATCTGCCTCGAGCCAGATGAGCGAGGTCTCGTCATAGTAGTCCACATCGCGCTGCCAGCTCTGCCAGTCCTTCTGCGCGTCGTCACCGATCGCCGCGTCATTGGTGGTGTCCTGAAGCGGACGCCAGCGACGGCCCGCGCGGTTCTCGGCCCAGGCGGCGACCTCCGCCCATTCGTCGCGAGCCTGCTGCGCGTTGATCAGGCCGCTGCGCGAACTGAGGACTCGGCCCCAGTACTGCGTCTGGCCTTCGTATACCCACAGCAAGGAGTCCTGCATCGGCACGTTGAAGTTGGGTGTCCACAGGTCGGCTGGTCGACGGAACTTTCCGTTCCATGAGTGGGTGTACTCGTGCGGCAGCAACTCGCGCTCCTGGATCGCCTTGTCCCAATCTTCGAAATAGCCCGTCGCCGTGCCGTTTTCACTCGACTCGTGGTGCTCCAGGCCTTCATCGCTCTTTTCATTGCTTTGCCATAGCATCAGGTCGTAGTGGCGAAAGTGACGGGAGGCAAACAGCAGGTCGGCTTGGTGGACCAGGGCACGGTGTGCTGAAATCTGCTCCGGCGTGGCTTTCAACGCGCTCGCGTCGTCGCCGAAGAGGTTCAGCGTCACGGGGCGCGCGGTGCCCGGCGTATCGAGTTCGATGCGTTTGAAGTGCAATCCGGCGACCACCGGCGAATCGACGAGATGCTCGAGCGACAGTGTGCCGAACTCGCGCCACCCTTGCGCGTCGGCAGCGGCGAGTTTGTCGGCCTGATCCCTCAATGCGGTTGCCGCATCCCAGCCAATGGGCAGGCGCAATTTGACCTGCATCGGGATGCGCGAGGCGTAGTACCCGGCGGGATATAGCAGCGTACCCTCCCATTGGAGGTCGACTATGGTGCGCGTCGCCGTGATGCTGTTGCGGCTGCCTTCGAGTGGATTCAAATGCTGGAAGTCAAGATCGAGCTGCGTCGCGCCGGCAGGCACGTCGATGTGGAACTGCGAAGGGTCGACCGGATCGCGCTTCCAGGCAAGCTGCCGCTCTCCGGCCTTGATCACCAACCCCGCGAGGCGATTCGGCTGGCCCGCGGGCCCGTGGTAGCCAGGCAGCCAGCGCGGAAACAACAGCGTCAGTGGGCCGGGGGTGACGGGGATCGTCTCGTGAACGACGAAGATGCGATGGTCGATGTCCGTGGCGTCGACAGAAAGTGTCAGCAACCCGGGATAGGGCACGTCCTGCGGTGCAGCAGAGGCCGCGGAGGCAACGCAGACGGACGCGCTGCCAGCGAAGGCGATCACCGCGACGATGAGGGTGGACGGTGCGATTGGCGCCGTACGAAAGACGAAAGACATGGAGCTCCTGCAGGTTGTCGGGATGCGATACGAGCCAACACGGGCCGGCCGAGCGGATCGGGGAATCCTCGGACATCGATTCACGTTCGACCAAGGAAAAGGCCACCCGTGGGCGGCCTGAGCAGGGAGGAACAGGCGCGCCCGATGGCACCGGCCTGTCGCCCCCGCAGACACTTGATTGTTGGCTCGCGTCGAATCAGAAGTCCGCCTTCAGCGTCGCGTAGATGGCGCGCCCCGTCGGATCGGCCGTCAGCGGGTTGTAGCCCAGTTGGAAGTTGGACACGTACTGGTTCGTGGCTGGCGGATTGCGGTTGAACAGGTTGTGGACACCCAGCAGGATGGTGACGTGGGGCACCGGCTTCATCGATCCATAGACGTTGTAGACGGAGTACGGTTTCACCCTGTGCAGGCTTCCGTCCGCGAGTTGCTGCTGGTCGACGTATTGTGAGTCGAAGTGCTCGGAGATGCCGGCGGCCCAGATGTCCTTGTCCCAGTCGACGCTCAGATTCGACTGCCAGGGCACGACGACCTGGTTGGTGCCGCTGTAGTTGCCCAGGACGCTGACCCAGGGTGCGCCGGTGTACGACTGCCGACGGAATTCCGTCACGAGCGTGCCTTCCAGGCCGAACCGGAACTCGCCGCTGCCGGTCTGGAGCAGGTAGGTGGAACTCACGTCGATCCCGTTGGTGATTCGTCCACCGACGTTGGCCAGGTTGGTCTCGATGTAGCCGCATGTCGCCGCCTGGAGGGTAGGACAGTCGTTCGCCTGGGCGATCGTGGGCGTCAGCGTCCCCGCATTGTTCAGATGGTAGAGGTTCTTGAACACGCCCGGATTGGCATAGATGGTGGACGTCGGCACCGTGCTGATGTCCTTGGACACGATGATGCGATACCAGTCGACGGTCACGCCCCAATTCTTGACCGGCTCGAGGACGATGCCCAGGTCGAAGTTCTCGGAGAGTTCGGGCTTCAGCTTGGGATTGCCACCCGAGAGGACGAGGCCCTGTGAACTGCAGGTCGTCGGGGTGAAGATCGAGCCGTAGTTCGGGTCGTTGCCGGCAGGGCATCCCGGGCCCAGCATGTCACCCGCCGCGGCGCCCAGAGTGGTGGGCGAGAAGAGGTTGACCAGCGTGGGGGCGCGGAAGCCGGTCGAGGCCGCGCCGCGGAACGTGACCCAGTGGGCGGGCTGGAAGCGGAACGAGACCTTGCCGTTGTTGCTGTGGCCGAAATCGCTGTAGCGGTCCTCGCGATCCGACAGGGTCAGCTCGAGTTGCCTGGTCACCGGCAGCGACATTTCGGCATAGACCGCCTGCTCGGTGCGCGATCCGGCGACGTCCGTGGGCGGGAAGCCCGTCACGTTCGTCAGGACGGCTGCGAGCGGCGTCGTCTTGTACGAGATGCGTTCGCCCCGCACATCCATGCCCACCGCGACGCTCGCCGGCGCGCCCGCGTTGAAGAAGTCGATCAGGTCGTGGCTGACCTGGGCGTTGACATCCCAGTTGGACAGCTTGCCGGTGGCCCATTTTCCAGGCTTGTAGGAACTGTCGATCAGGGCCTGCCCCGCGGCGGATTGAGGCCCGAACGGGTTGATCAGGTCGTTCAGGTAGTTGCCGTCCGCGGTCTCCTGGATGGTTTCGTCGGGATAGCCGGTGCCTGACTGGGTGTTCCTGTTGCTGCTGTAGCTGGCGTTCGCCGCATAGTTCCAGCCCGACCTCTCGCCGGTGAGCGTCAGCAGGAGGCGCTGCTCGGCGTTATCGAGGGTGTTGAATCGGTTGTTGAGCGGGTCGGTCCAGATGGCCTTGATGTCGTTCGCGAGGTCCGGTGCGGCCGTACCGCCTCCGATGAGGGTCGAATTGGCAGCAGTCGGAAAATACGTCGGATCCTGCGTCGGAGACATGGCGTACTGGTAGAACATCGGGCCGCCCCACGCCGTGATCTTGGACTTGGCGATGTAGTACTGCGCAGACAGCGTGTTGCCGCCCGGCAAGGCCTTCGACGCGGAAACCAGGCCTGAGTACTGACTCGACTTGGGGATCAGGTCGACGGCTTGCGCATACAGGTAGTCGCACTTGCCGAGGTAGGTATTCGGGAAAGGATTGCCTGGGCAGCCCGCCCCGTTGACCTGGAACGAGTTGCCGTTTGCGTCCAGGTAGTTGCCCGGCCACGTCCCAGGCGAGTTGCTGAACGCCAGCCCGATCGCCGGGTTGTAGCCCGATGCATACGAGCGCTCGTAGCCGCGAAGTTCGCCGGTGTTGTTGAAGTTCGCGGCCGCCATGACGTTGTAGCCGTCTGCCGACAGCGACCCCTTGCCGTAGGTCAGGCTCGCCGAGTGGGTGTTGCCACCGTGGAGTTGCGAGCGTGACGCCGACAGGTCGAGCTCGCCACCTCGGTATTCCTTCTTCGTGATGAAGTTGATCACGCCTGCAATTGCATCCGCGCCGTAGATCGACGATGCGCCTTCGCGAAGCACCTCGATCCGGTCGATGGCCGCGAACGGGATAAGACTCAGGTCGACAGCGTCGCCTGAATAGACGTTGTTCGCGAGGCGTTGGCCATCCAGCAGAACCAGGGTCTTGCCTGCGTCCAGGCCACGCAGGCCGGCCAGGGAGGCACCTCCGTCGAACGTGCCGACCGAAGTCGCCGTCACTTGATTGGTCTGATTGGCCGAGACGCGCTGGAGCGCCTGCTCGATCGTCGTGACGCCGGCGCTCTTGAGGCTGTCCAGCGAGATTACGGTGATCGCCTCCGCAGTCTCGGCGTTGGTCCTGGAGAGCATGCTGCCCGTGACTTCGACGCGCTGCGGTGCTTCTGCAGAGGGAGCGCTTGCGGCACCGCTCCCGGCGGGGACAGATTGCGCGAACGCGCCCAGGCTGAACATGGCCGCCCCGAGAGCGGGCACCGACAGTCGCATCGCGCGACGCGGTCCCGTGCGTCGGGGCGCGCCCGACAGTTTCGAGTACTCGGCGTCACTGCCAAATGCCACAAGAAGACCGGATTGGATCTTCGTACCTTGGAACATGGAAATCCCTTCTGGGGTGCAGAGGTTGGTCGGTAGACGCAGCTGAAAAGCAAGTCGCAGGCCGGTTTGTGAACGGCTGATGAGCGACCCGATACAGCGTGTCAACTTTTGCACCGAGGTGCTACTGCGACCCACAGCAGAAGGGCGTATCGAACGTTTTCCCCTAGTCAAGTTGTTGTTGGAATGCAGCACTGAGGAGTGCCGCCAGATTCACGCAAGCTACGCTTAAACCGGAAGTCCGTGCCGGCTTGGATAATGCCGCCGCCGCGAGACCGCCGAGCGCATCGAGCCTACGTTCAAGATCGTTTCCAACCCACCGAATAGCCGCGCATCGACGTCGTCGGAGTTGCCGTCCTGCGCAAGGGGCTCGAGGAGGCTTGTCCCGCGATTCGCACGTTTTTCGTGCCGAGGAGCGCAATTTATTGGTGCATTCCGTCAGAACTCCGGCGGACGCTTTGAGGCGACGCCGGCCGCACGCTCGAGCGCGATGCCGACGCGGCCTATCGTTCCCTCGTCGAACAGCCGGCCGATCAGCGTGACGCCGTGTGGGACCTGCCGCGGCGGCGACAAGCGAAGGGGAGGGTGCGAAGGATCCGGTGCCCAGTCGCTTCGTACCTGATCCACCGTCACGGTTCCGGTGCGTAACGTGAGGGACGGATGGCCCGTCTGATTGGAAATCGTCAGCATCTCGTCGCGCAGCGAAGGCACCAGCAGCAGGTCGACCTCCGTCATCACGCGCGCCATCTCGAGCGCGACAAGCCGGCGCAGGCGGTCAGCCTGCACGAGGTCGACAGCCGACAGGAAGCGCGATTGGCGGAAGGTGTTGGGCCAGGCATCCGGGACCTGCATCTTCAACTGGTCAAGCCGCCCGTCGGTGGCCCATGCCTCGAACGCCGCGGCACTCTCCGCGAAAAGGATCACGTTGAGCGACTCGTAAGGCCAGTCCGGCAACGAGATCGGCGTGGGCTGCATTCCCAGGGACTTCGCCAAGGTCAGCGCGGCGCGATCGACATCGGTGGCCGGGTCTTCGTCCATCCAGGCGGGAACGTAGCCGATGCGCAAGCCTTTCACGGACGCTTCGGCGGAGAAGTCGAGCCGCGATGTCACGCTGGCGACATCGCCTGCGTCCGGACCTGAGATGGCTGCGAGCACCAGCATCGCGTCCTCGACGCTGCGCGTCATCGGGCCGAGCTTGTCCAGCGACCAGCACAGCGTCATCGCTCCGGTGCGCGCCACGCGCCCGTAGGTAGGCCGAAGCCCGGTGACGCCGCAGCGCATGCTGGGGCTCACGATGCTGCCTCCCGTCTCGCTGCCAATCGAGAACGCGACCAATGCAGCGGCCGTCGCGGCGCCCGGGCCAGCGCTGGAGCCGGATGCACCCTCCTGCGGCAGCCACGGGTTCATCGTCTGCCCACCGAACCAGATGTCGTTGAGCGCAAGCGCGCCAAGGCTGAGCTTGCCCAGGAGAACGGCGCCCGCGGCGTTGAGGCGCGACACCACCGCGGCGTCCGCTGTTGGTACCCGCCCGCGCAACGGCTCTGCGCCCCACGTCGTTGGAATGCCCGCCGTGTCGAGCAAGTCCTTCACGCCATACGGCAGCCCGTGCAGTGGACCGCGGTAGTGGCCGCTGGCGATCTCGGCATCGGCCTGGCGGGCTTGCGCGATCGCATGATCGGCCGTGATGGTGATGAACGCACGAAGCCGGCCATCGAAGCGCTCGATGCGAGCGAGGTAGATCCGCGTCAGGCGCTCCGAGGAAAGCAGGCGGTGCTCGACCCAGCGCGAGAGGACGCTGACCGGTGCATAGGCGATGTCGTCGTCGTGCGCGGGCAGCGCACCGGCCGAGGCGCGCGATCGAATGAAGCGATCGCGCTTGGGAGCCGAGGATAGGGCTGCCTGCGCCGGGACCCACAGCATGGCGGGGGCCAACGTATCCGCAAGGGCCAATGCTCGCGATCCCACACGACGCGCCGCCAAACCGGCCATCGACGATGGCCACGTCGCGGCCGCCACCTCACGCTGAGCAGGGGTGAGCGAGACCTGCATCAGCTTCTCGCTTTCCGCAAAAGTCCGAGCCGAGACGGCCGGGCCGGAGGATGGCATGCTGCCAAACGTGGGTGGCGCCCCGGGCTGCGGCGCTTCGCCGATGTCCTCCTGCGCGCGAAGAGTGGCCGCGGCTCCGACCAAGCCAAGGGGTGCTTTCATGAGGAATTGACGACGGGATTTCATGAGCGTGAGGACCGATATGGCGGACAGAGGTGTTGGTGGCATGCACCGGAGGGATGGCCGCGGGCCAAAGGCCCTGCCATCCCGGCGCACGGTAAGCATGAAATGCCCGTCGCGCAATCCGCGATGGCCCCTACGCCGCCGGGCCGCCCGGAGTGCCACAAATCCCGATGCGCCCGTCATCGGGCTCGCTCTTCGCGCGTGTCGGTTGCGATTCCGGTGAGCTGCCGGTCTCGGCCAGCACGCCCCCGCCATGTCAGACACCGCCGGCATTGGTCGCAACGCTGCGCTCGCATGAGCGTCCTGAGACAATGACATATCTAAGAAAGGCCCGTATGGACGAGGAGGCAAATGCCGCCGCAGCTTCTTCTAGGAAGAACGCAGACCGGCGGACACTTGCGGTGGCGTTAGCGGTCAACGTCCTGATGTTCGGCATTGGATTGATAGGCTGGCAGGTAGCAAAGTCAGCGACGCTGCTCGCAGATGCACTCGACATGTTGGCCGATGCGTCGGGGCTATGCGGTCGCATATCTCGCGGTGGGTGCAAGTGCAAGGGTTCAGCGCGCTGCCGCGCGATGGAACGGTGCCATGCTTGTGGTACTCGGACTGGGCGTCTTTGGCGAGGTAGTTGATCGGTGGCTCAACGGCTACGAGCCCAGCGGCCGTTTGATCATGGCCTTCGCCTGCATTTCCCTACTCGCCAACGGGTCCGTCCTGCGCTTGCTGAGCAAGTATCGCCACGCTTCCGAGCCCCACCTTCGAGCTACTTGGGTGGACACTCGCGCAGACGTCCTAGTCAATATGGGCGTGCTTGTCGCGGGTGCCCTGGTCGCGATCAGCGGCTACCGCATCATCGATCTGATCGCGGGCGTCATCATCGGGATCTTCGTCGTTCACGAGGGCTGGGAACTTTGGGAAGGCCAAGACAGTGATGACGATGCGGCGTGAGCCGGCAGCCGTGCCGAGTCAAGGGCTGCATCGGCCCAATCACCACTCTTGTCGTTGGATGCCTCTCCTCAGGTCATCGGCTATCTTGACCTTGGCGAATGCGCTCTTCCTCTGTGGCCTGGCGGCCGTTCGCGGGGGCGCTTGCATGCGGAATGACCCGGCCGCGTACCTCGGGTTCCGCTGGCCTCGGCATTTGCGGCGTCTGCTGCGCGCGTAGCCGCGCCTGCTCTTCTACCTGGGCACGCTGCTGTTGTTGGGCTTGCTGCGCACGCGCCTGAGCCTGGGCACGTTGTTGCTGTGCCTGTGCCTGTTGCTGTTCGCGCTGCTGCGCCTGCGCTTCCTCCTGGGCGCGCTGCTGTTGCTGAGCTTGTTGCATACGCGCTTCGACTAGTGCACGCGTCGGCTGTGCTTGTTGTGGCTCGCGTTGCCGCGCCTCTTCCGCCGGTGCGCGCTGCGGTTGCTGGGTCTGATGGGCACGCGCCGCCGCCTGGACGCGTTGTTGTTCGGCCTGCTGCTGCGCATGTTGGCGTGCTTGCTCGTCCTCCTGCGCCCGCCGTTGAACCTCCGCCTGTTGCGCGTGCTGACGCTGTTGCTCAGCAATTTGCAAATCGGGAGGTTGCGGTTGGCCAGCCTGTGGCACGCGGGCCCGGGCGATGTCGCCGGGTTTGCCTTGCTCCGGGCGAATTGGCACCGGACCGGCGGTGGACGTGGGCTTCAGACCCTGTTCTGGCGCAAGGGAAACGCCGTGAGGAAGAGGCACGATTGGCGCATGCGCCATCTGTCCCCGCTGTGCTTGCGTCAGCACGGCGACCGGATGCGACGGCACCGTCGGCAAGCCTTGCACATGCTGCGGCGGCGGCAGCGCAGCGACGGTGCGGCCAGGCACATACGCTTGCACCGCAGTGCGCGACACCGGAGCCGGCGCACGCACGGAGACCACGGGCTTCTGCGCTGCTGCGAGATGGGCCTGGTGGGGAACCGTCGCCTCGAAGGCGCGTCCGTTGGCCATGGCGCCGGCAGGAGCCTGAATCACGACGTTGGTCACGTTGCGCACGTTCGTGACGTTGTAGTTCGTGACGCGGTTGTCGTTGACGACCGTGTTGTGGCTATTGATGTTCACGTTGCCATGAACGCTCATGCCGACGTTCATCACGGGCGGCGCACTGACGACCACTGCCGGAGGCGTTCCTACAGGTGCGGGAATGATGATGCCTGGACGCGAGCCGGGTGGCGGCGGAATGAAAATTCCGGACGGCCCCATCGGGGGCGGCCCCACCACGACATTCGCGCCGACGTAAGCCCATGCAATCGGCCGCTCGTACGAAGGCGCGACGAACTCGACGTCTGGTCGCGACCAGTAGCTGGGCAAGAAGATGACGCGTTCATCGCGGTGCTCGTAGTACGGCTGAACCCAGACGTATTGCGGCCGAGGGGGCATCATCCAACGGCCTGCACACCAGACCCAATCGCCTTGCCAGGTCCAGTAGCCGCCGGTCCATACTGCGTCGCGGTCTGGCGGCGGAGGAATTTCCTCGACGAGCATGGGCGGCGGCGCCCAGCCGATCGCCACAGGCTCCGGCTCCTCCAATGGCGCATCGATGAAGATGCTGATGACCGAACCCGAGTCGTAGAGCCAACCGCTGTCGTTGCTCTCGACTGAGGCGTCGTCCACATATTGGGCTTGGGCCGGGACGCTCGCCAGGGCGGCTAGCAGCGTGGTGATGGCCACTGCCATTGCCGCGCGGGCGGGGCGGTAAAGGTCTTGATACCGATGATTTGTCATGTCAGGTACTCTTCCAACAGGCTGGTTTGTCGAATGACGCAGTTGTCGAGTTGGCCAAGCAGGCCATCGGCTGAGCTTCGCGCCAATCGTTCCCATCCAACGCCGCGACCCGCAAAAGGGATGTCAGACAACGCCGCATCGGCATCCCATGTCAGCTTGCCGAAACCCGGCTGCAGGCGCATGTGCATGCGCAGTGGCTTCGCAGGCGGCGAGCTCGTGTCGGGCGACGCGACGGCCGAGAAGCGTGTTCGCTCGCTGGCCAGCAGCTTCTTGGCAGGTGCACACGAGCGAGGCATCGTTTACCTTGCTTCACGTAAACCGACCCCTATCGCTCAGCGTTTAACACGCAAGCCTGGTATCCGCGAGCCCGCTGAATAGAGGCGGACGATACGCGCGAGCCTCATTCTCGACCCTTTAAATCCCTCGGAGAGATCTCGTGAACTTGTCTACAGGAAGTGGCTGGATTCGAAGCGCCTTGCTCTGCTCGCTCGTGCTCGGGTTGACAGCTTGTGGCGGTGGCGTAGACGTCGGCGTCGTGGTGCCTCCTGTGGACACAGGACCAGACTTCGACCTCGTCGCGATGATCGATGGTCAGCGGCTTACCGGCGTGGACGTGTTCCCCGGGGAGGCCCAAACCATTTCCGTTGTCGCAGGCGACGCCTTCGAACTCGACTCCAGTGGACCGGTGTACTGGGACTTTTCGGCGGGCGGCAGCGCGGAGGTAGCAGCAGTCGCAGGTAGCAACTTCTTCTATGCGGGCGCGGCGATCAACGAGACGTCTGTCGGGGACTCGCATCTCGTGATGGCCGTGAGTTCGAGCGCGCCGGCCGGCTCCAGGATCCCGGTGTCAATCACGGTCACCTCCCAGAGTGATCCCAGTCAAGTCGCGACGATTCAACTGTTGGTCAGCAACTGACCCAAGTTTCGCCGAACGCGAGCGACCCTTTGCGAACGGATGACGGCGCATGGCCCACAGCAGGCCGAATAACAGCATCGCCATCATCGTCTCGTAGAGGGGCGCCGGGTACGCTCCTCGGTGCTCTTGCACCATGCGCACTGCGCGCTCGCGGGCCTCAGGTGAGAACTCGTTCGGCTTGTTCATGGCCCCATCTTCTCAAAGGTTGGAGCCTCCACAAATCCCGGGCCGATTCATTATTGGCACTGAACAGCAATGTTTAGCGATAACAAAGTCGTAAATCTTGACATCAGAATCGCTGGCCGTGCCATACGTCGAACTCGTCGTTTCAACTGTAAAGACGTAAATCGACCGTGGTCTTTTCTGGAGCGGTTGGTCGTCGTCACAAAAAATTCGTGGACGTGTTCAGTGGATACGGACCGTCAGCGCACTGGCTACAGCCTCGGCAAGAAGGTCCGCATCCTATACGCCACTCATATTGAGCAGTGAAAGAGCTGCGTCGCGAACGGAATCGGTAGGAGAATTCTTCCTGAGCATCTGCATTGCTGCTTGAGGTCTCACGTTGGCGAGCGCGAGAAGACTAAAGGATGCTTTCTGTCGTACTGATGGCGGCATAAATTTCTTGACCTTGACCTTGACCTTGGCCTTTGACCTGATCGTGCCGGCTTCTGGCGTCTCGCTCTGTAGCAATCAGCGGACTGCTTCGTCCGGATCGTCCCACAGAAGCGAGCTTGCGACTGACAACGGAAACGATCCAACCCACTGGCCATGGGGATCACTTGCACCGTCAATCCAAGACGCGCAGCCACTCGTTCGGTCTCGACTCGCCGGGAATGCGTCAGCCAACCACTTGCTTGGAAAGCATTCTCTAACTGCATCGTTTAGAAACGGGCCGCGCTCAGAACGCGAGGTGGCGATGTGCAGCACTTCTGCCTGAGATTGGATCAAGCGCCCTACCATTGATATTCGCACTGGATGAGTGGCACTCGTAGGCCCCTCGTCGTTTCGTGTGGAAACCAGCATTCACAATAGCTGGTCGTAGTCGAGCCCGGTGGGCATGAGGGCAGGCCGCCCTTTGGGGCTGTCCACATGTCCACGGGGCCGCAACCAGATGGCAGAGGAGCCGAGCTGTGAATGTTGGAATCGAAGTGCTGTTCACCAGCGCGCTGGGCTTGCAGCCGCCGGGGGGGACGGTGGCCAATGTTGCGGGACAGTTTGATCGCGTACGCGTCATCAGCCGCGGTGGCCACCTGTGCTTCGACAGCGAGGCATCGGTGCATGAGGACTCGGCCATTGACGCGCTGCGGCGTGGCCAGTCGATCTCGGACGACCGACTCGGTGAAGTGGCGGCTTCATGGCAGATCGTGAGATCGCTTGCCGAGGGCCGGGGAGCAGACACTAGCTACCTGCAGGCGGTCGACCGACACCATGACCATGTCATCCGGTCCTTGGAGTGACGGCGCGAATTCGAATTGGCGATGGAGCCAGGCAGGTGCCAGAGGCCTCTCGCCAGCCGCTCAGAGAGCTCTTTGACATCGAGGTTCAGAAGCGCCGAGTTGCTGGCGAGATCTCCGCCTCGAGGGACGTCGACGTCACAGCAGGAGGGGGGGCGTGCCGTCGCTGGCACAGGAAATGTGGCCTGGTGGTCGAAGCCGACCAATGGACGGATCCCCACCAGAGCGTTGATCCGAACCGGGCCGGTGCGTGAGCATGCGAGCATGGTCGCAAGACTGCGAGGCAGTCTTCACCACCTTGCAGGCGGACACGCGTGCCTCGCCGAGGCTCAAGTGGAGTAGCTCGCAGTAACTCCGTAGGCGCGATTCACGCGCGACCTCAACGACGGCGACGACGAGTACGTGTATTGGCAGGGCGTTTTCCCGCACGCGCCGGAGCCGCGGCGGGCGCCTGGAGTCGCTCCGGGACTTTCCCTATCAGGAGGCCGGAGGCGCATAATAGACGAGTGAACAGTCGGCTACGCGGTTTGGAGCAGCGCCGATAACCTGCTGATGCGTTCCTTGCCGATTGTTCATCGATGGCTCTCACCACGCTTATAGGGCTGCGTATGAACGATCTGGCTCTGACCTTTCCGCCACCGCTCTTGGCCCGGTTGCGAAGCGATACACGTGTTCAGCATGATGCGGTCGAGCAGACGCTGCAAATGATGGATGACGATCTGTCTCTCGCAACTTATCGGCACCGTATCGAAAACTTCTATGGCTTCTACGAGCCGGTTGAAGATCAACTTTTCGCTGCCGACAACCCTCTCGAAACTTGGCTGCCGATGCAGGCGCGCCGCAAGACGGCCCTGCTGAAAGCTGATCTCGAAGCACTGGGCCAGCAGGTCGACCGGCCGCTTCCTGTTTGCGTTGAATTTCCGCAGCTTGAATCTGCAGCCGACTATTTTGGTTGTCTGTACGTGTTGGAAGGGGCGTCGCTCGGCGGCGTCGTCATCAGCCGGCACGTTCAAGCCCGGCTGGGCATCACCGCAAAGTCCGGTGGGAAGTTCTTCCACGGCTATGGCGAACGAACCGGCGCGATGTGGCAAGAATTTAGGGCCGCCATCACTCAGTTTTCTTTCGCTTCCGATCAGCACGACGCCGTCGTCGCTGCCGCGCGGGCGACCTTCGAGACGTTGAATACCTGGTGTAAGGCAAAGCGCACCCCATGATTACTCTCTCGACCACTGCCCCCGAGTTTGATGACACGCTGCAGCCGTACAGCACCATACGTCATGGCCTGACGATGACCAACTGTGACAGCGAGCCAGTGAAGACGCCTGGGTGTATCCAGGCGCATGGAGCGCTGCTGGTTCTGCGAACGGCCGATCTTCGCATCCTGCAAGTAAGCGACAACGTGCGAGCCTTGCTTGGGCAGCCTGTCGACGAGCTCCTGGGGCAGCTGATCAGCGTGGTCATCGGCGAGCCGGGGCAACGTCGGTTGCTGGCCATGTTGGCCAGTGAGCCGACGCATTGCAACCCGCTCCATCTCCTGACCTTGCCGACACTTGTAGACGCTTCGTCGGTGCTCGCGGTCACAGTGCACACCGTCGATGATGTCATCATCTTGGAGTTCGAACCGACTGGGCGCGACAACGGTGACCAGCCGGACTATTACGCACTCGTGAAGAAGACGGTCGACAAGTTGCAGACTGCGGGCTCCCTGCGCCAGCTTTGCGACAACGTTGCCAAGGATGTCCGCGACCTCACCGGCCTGGATCGGGTCATGGTCTATAAGTTTCACGCCGATGGGCACGGCGAAGTCCTGGCAGAAAGCCGCCGTGCGGATCTGTCGTCCTGGCTCGGCTTGCACTACCCGGCGGAGGACATCCCCAAGCCTGCACGTGAGATCTTCACAAAGACGTGGATACGCCCCGTTCCTGACGTCTCAGCCGAACTAGCGGAACTCGTCCCGCTGCTCAATCCCGATACCGGCAAGCCACTCGACATGACGCACTGCGCCTTGCGTGGTGTGTCGATCATGTACACGGAGTACCTACGCAACATGGGTGTCGGCGCGGCACTGACCATGGCCATACGCTACGACGATCAGCTCTGGGGCCTCATTGCATGCCATCACTATGCCGGAGCGCACCCGGTGTTCCACAAGGTGCGCGCCGCCTGTGAACTCCTGGCGCAGGTCGTGTCGCTTCAACATCGGGCGGCTGAGAACAAGGAGCACCTCGCATACAGGCTCGAGATCGACAATGTGCACCGTGCGCTCCTGGCCGCTGCCGCTCGAGAAGGCGGTCTGGTTAGCCTGGTCAACGGCAAGCCGTCGCTGCTGCAAGGCATCGAGGCCGGCGGCGTTGCCTTGTTCTATTTCGACCGTTGGTGGCGAATCGGAGACACGCCGACCGAGGACCAGCTCGATGGTCTAGGCGACTGGCTCCGCAACGAGGTTTTCCCGACTCGTGCTCGTCCGCTGTACGCGACCGACCGACTGGCGAACGAGCATGCAACAGCAGCGGCCTTCGCCAACATTGCAAGCGGCATGCTCGCCGTGCCGGTGGCACTCCATGGCCGCGAATTGATACTCTGGTTCCGGCCCGAAACCATTCATACAGTCAATTGGGGGGGTGACCCGAACGACAAGCCCCGCGTGCTGGGCCCCAACGGTCCTCGCCTGACTCCCAGGCGCAGCTTCGAGCTGTTCACCGAATCGGTGAAGCAACAGTCCCTGCCCTGGAGGCCTGTGGAGCTGGAAGCCGCTGCAGAACTGCGATTGTTGGCCGCGGAGCTGGTGGACGGGCGTGTTGCCAAGCGCGTCACGTCTCACGGCGACCTTGTTCGCAGCAATGAGGAGCTCGATGCCTTCGCCTATGTCGCCAGCCACGACTTGAAAGAGCCCTTGCGGAGCATCCATCAATATGCGCATCAACTGCTCGAAGATGCGACGCCGGTGGAAGGCGACAACCGCCACAAGCTCGATAGCTTGGTGCGCCTGACGCTGCGCATGGATAGCCTGCTCGACTCCCTGCTGCATTTTTCGCGCGCCGGCGGCGATGACCTGTCGATCGAGCTCGTCGATCTCAATGAGTTGCTGGCAGAGGCCGTCGACTTTATCGGCTCTCGCACGACCGACGTCAAATCGGAAGTAGTGGTGCCCCGCCGGCTACCGACCGTCGAATGCGACCGGATCCGGTGTCGACAGATATTGGTCAACCTGCTGTCGAACGCTCTCAAATACACCGATGCGTCAACAAAGCGCGTCGAGGTCGGCACCATCCTGCCCACGGAATTGCACGATCGGCCGCGTTGCCCGCCCGGCGCCGAAGCACAAGCGATTTACTACGTCGCTGACAACGGCATCGGCATCCAGGCCAAGCACTTCGAACAGGTCTTCAAGCTGTTCAAGCGACTGCACGTACAGGAGAGCTATGGTGGCGGCGCCGGTGCCGGCCTGACCATCGTCCGCAAACTCGTCGAACAGCAAGGCGGACAGATCTGGGTTGACTCCTTGGCAGGAAAAGGCGCTACGTTTTACTTCACGCTACCGGGTAAAGCTCGGCCCGCCCCATGACCTCGATCGGTAGCCCGTTGGCAACCAACAGCCCGGCCGCCCTGCGCGGCGAAGAGCCCTATAGCACCAAGCGACACGGACTGGACATCACGAACTGCGACAGCGAGCCGGTTCGCACACCCGGCTGCGTTCAGGCGCATGGAGCGCTGCTTGTGCTGCGCCTGGCCGATCTTCGCATCCTGCAAGCCAGCGAGAACCTGCAAGCGGTCACGGGACACCCCGTAAAGTCCATCCTGAACGCTCCTGTCGCGGCAGTGATCGGCGCCGAACGCTCTATGCAGTTGCGAGCGCTGCTGACCAGGCAATCCGTCGAGCGGAGCCCTATCTACCTGTCCACGATTCCGGCCAATCCTTGTGATGGCAGCCTGGATAAAGCGCTGGACATCACGGTCCACACGGTCGATGGCGTGGTGATCCTGGAGTTCGAGCCGCGCGCTGCGTCGAGCGCGGTGGACTTCGACTACTACGCCGCGGTCAAGAAGACGGTGGCCGTTCTTCAGTCGGCCGATTCCCTGCGGCACTTCTGCGATCTGGCAGCAGCGGAGATCCGCGACTTGACCAGCATGGATCGAGTCATGGTCTACAAATTTCACGAGGACGGCCACGGCGAGGTCTTCGCCGAAAGCAAGCGATCTGACCTCGCCCCCTGGATCGGGCTGCACTACCCCGCAGAAGACATTCCCAGGCCGGCGCGCGACGTTTTCACGAGGACCTGGCTACGACCCATTCCGGACATGAGTGACTCGCTTGCTGAGATGCAGCCACTGGTCAACCTGCGTATTTCGGCGAACGTGACCGACGATTTCGGGAACGTGACCGGTTTGGAGCCGGTGCTGGAATTGCGTGAGGAAGATTGTAGATTCGAGAGCAATTTGGCTGGTCTGAAGGCTCCCGGTTGGTTGTCATGAAGGCCGC
>JBBQYL010000039.1:0-31134 GCA_038208735.1 Burkholderiales bacterium | reverse complement strand
GTACAATGCTTCGAGCGTGCGAGATGGGTGGGGGGCCGCGGCCAACCACCCAAGCGACTCGCTCATGGGAAGGCCCAGCGAGTACTCGATCGTGGAGTGTAGTAATGTCGTTACAAAATAGAAGTAAAGTTGACATTGTGGCTTCATTTCAGCCTGACCGGGGGGTATTAGGTCGGAAATCGCTCCACACTCTTCATAGGTAAACGAAGTAAAGTTATTACATGCAGCGTGGAAAGCAAGCAGTCAGCTACCAGCTGTGCCGACAACTTATACATATACGGGTATAAAGATTGGCCGGAAGTCGCTGAGGTTCTCATAGGTAGGCAGACTGCGGAAACCGAAAGTTCCCCACGTGCTGTGTCATATCTTTACTTCGCTTGCTGCTCTTGTCACAACATTACTACGAATAAATTCGTAGTAATGTTGTGACATTTTGGCCTGCCGCGCCCTCGCTCTACGAGGTGGTGCCCGTCGGTGGCCATGTTCCAACTTCACTACACTTCACGCCGAAAGGAACCCTCATGAGCAAGATGATGAGAGCCGCGATCTTCGTCGAGAAGGGCCGCATTGAGATCGCCGACAAGCCCATTCCGAACGTCGGCCCCAACGATGCGCTCGTGCGCATCACGACCACCACGATCTGCGGCACCGATGTCCACATCCTCAAGGCCGAGTATCCGGTGGCCAAGGGCTTGACCGTGGGCCACGAGCCGGTGGGCGTGATCGAGAAGCTGGGCTCGGCAGTGGTCGGCTACCAGGAGGGGCAGCGCGTCATTGCGGGCGCGATCTGCCCGAACTTCAACAGCTATGCCGCAATGGACGGCTTCCCGAGCCAGGACGGGAGTTACCTCGTGCCACAGGGCCTGTGCGGTTGCCACGGCTTCAAGGCCACGGCAGGCTGGCGCTTCGGCAACCTGATCGACGGCACCCAGGCCGAATACGTGCTGGTGCCCGATGCGCAGGCCAATCTGGCGCCCATCCCCGACGGCCTGACGGACGAGCAGGTGCTGATGTGCCCTGACATCATGTCCACCGGTTTCAAGGGCGCTGAAAACGCGAACATCAAGCTGGGTGACACCGTGGTGGTTTTCGCGCAGGGGCCAATCGGCCTGTGCGCCACGGCCGGCGCACGCCTGCTTGGTGCCACCACTGTGATCGGAGTGGACAGCAACGACCATCGTCTGGAGATTGCCAGGGGTTCTGTCGCATTAAGCGACTCGGCGCGAGCGGAAGGCGGCTTGGTTCGCGATCAGAGCGCGGCGAGGCTGTAGAAGCGGTCGGCGTCGGACACGACCAGACCCTCGGGGCAGCGCATCTGGTTCTGTCGCAGTAAGACACCCCAGGCAATGCAACAACTGCGAGACGTTGTTGTTGTCCTTCGGCGCCTAAAACGCGTTCGTTTTCATAGGTAAAACTACCCCGATCGGCCCGCTTCGGCGAATGGCGTTTTTCGGCGATTCGTTGCGTTATGAATCAGTGGCTTAGCGATCGATTGTGAACACGTCGTCATGCTTGCGCGGCCTATGCCTAGAACTTGCGCCGCGCCACCATACAGACGCTTGCGAAAAGGCCCTGATGCGCTACTCAAGCGCCGCCATCTTCAACTCGAACTGCCGACGCGCCTCTTCCTCTTCAAGGCTCGGCTTGTCCGCCTACGTCACGAGCCACAGCCGCGCCGCGGCCTCACGCCGCGCTTGCGCTGCGGGGTCTCGCTTGCGTCCCATGCCTCACCTGGACGTCAGGGCGTCGTAATCGGCGCTGCACAGGCCGAGCCGCTCGTGCAGGTCGTCGGCGTACTCAGCAAGCTGTCGAGCAGCGTCGAGAGTCCCGCCGAGCAGCCGATCGCGCACAGCATCGGCGGCTGCGGCGGGCGCGCTTGCTCCGGGAGTGCCGGAATCTGCGGCGGCGCCACGACGACCGGCGGCGTACTGGTTGCGCAGGCGCTGCACAGTAGCGTCCAGGCCACGAGCGTCGGCCAGGCGACGCGCTGCCAGTTGGTTGGCTGCATCGAGATTCTCCTGTTGCGCACTCAGACGGCGCGCGGTTTCGGCGGCATTCGAGGCGGCGGCTGACGCAGCCAGGGCGGCGGCGCGGGCTTGCTCTTCGACGCGCGCGCTGTGTTCTTTCGCGGCGCCAGCGGATTCCAGGTCGTGGACCACCCACAGCACACCGGCAAGCAACGCCAACAACGCCAGCGCGCCGGCGATCAGCTTTGACTCAAGGCTGACGGTGCCGAGCGGATTCACGGCGCAGGCCGGGCGGCGAGCGCCTGAGCGAGCAGCATCTGCTTGAGAGCGATCCGCTGATTCGCCGCGGCAATCGCTTTCATCTCGCCTGAGGTGTCGGCGAAATACGCGAGACAGTCGGCGAGCACCTTGAACGTTTCATGCTCGATGCTGGTTTCGATCTGCGACACGGGCGCGCGCTGGAAGTAGCGGGCGATCGCGAGGCCGATCAGCAGCGCGGCGGCGGCGGCGATGGCCGCGATGAGGATGGTTTGGGGCATGATTTCTCCGGTGGTGAAGGATCAGTAGAGCCAGGAGCCGGCGGCCAGGAGCGCGAAGCCGGTGGCGGTGGCGAAAAGCCAGACGGCGCGCTTTCCGCCGCGCCCCTCCGGATCCATGCCGGCGAGGACACCGACGCATATGAACCCGAAAGCGGCGATGGGCAGCGCCCCGCCGATCAGCTGCTTCATGGGTTGGTTTCCTTCGGGGGTGGGGGTTGGGTTTCGGTGACGCTGCCTTGATCGATGAGGCGCGCGGCGACAGCAGCGACGAGCAGCGCGATGGAGACCCAGTTGACGACGCCCGCCGGGAGCGCCGATTTAAGGTCCGGGGGGATGTTCGGCCAGAGGCCCTGAATGCCAGCGACGATCGCCATCAGCTGCACGCTGATGAAGCGATGTGCCCGCTGCCAGTTGGGAATGAGCCGCATCTCAAACGCCTTTCGAGTAGATCGCGCCGCTCGGGCCGAACGCTGCCGTGAGGTACTGCTGCCGCAGCGCAGGCGCAAATGATACGTGCACCCATGTCCCCTCCTGGATGCACTGGTCAACCTGGATCCCGCTCGCCTGGATCGTCCGCGCGATGAGCAGCGGCGAGCCGAATTCCGGGCAGATGAAGTCGGCCGCATACCCGTCGATATGCGCCGAGCTCGGGACGCCGCCCACGGCCCTGTTCAGAGCCGGGCAGCGGTAGCCTGAATCGATGCGCAGGGGATGACCGAGCAGCGCGCGGATCCTCTCCAGCCCGCTCGCGAGGATCGTCAAGTGCATGACGGTGTCGAGATTCGGGGCGTTGGCGATGCCCATGCGCTGCGCAGTGCTGGAGAAGGTCAGCTCATCGAGGCTGAAGTGGCCGGTCAGTTGCATGGGTTCACCTCGGGTGCGTTGTCGTGCGGATCCGGCCGTCAGGCCCCACCACGATCCCGCTGGGGCCTGTGGGCTTCGGAGAGGTAGGCGGTGAGCTCGGCGGCCGCGGCGTCGTTTTTTCGCCGAGTGGCCGCTGAGGCACTGGATCGGGGTCGGTAGTTCGCATGGCGCTGCTCCTGCTGACGCGCCTGCAGACTGCGGCGCATGTTGATGGCGGCTTCGACGTCTTCGATCAACCGTGGCTTCCTGATCGCTTCGACCGCCGCCCAGAATCCGTCGATCCAAAGATCGAGTGGCTCGCTGGTTGGCAGGTTGGCCTCGATGTGCTCCACCAGGCGCAGCTGGCATTCACGTTCGAGCAGCGCGCGGTCGGGAGTCATGGCTTGCGCGGCCTCTCGATGATCCTGTCCAGCTTGTCGTCCATCCGATCGAGCTGCGAGCGAAAGAGCTGGATTGCGTCCGTGACGTTCTTGTCCTGCTGCTGATCGCGGTCACGCTGAACCGTCGCCTTATCGAAGCTCAGGGACTCCAGCGCAGCGATGCGCGAGTCGAGGCGCGAGACGAAGGTCAGGCCGCCCGCGAACTGCGCGAACAGGGCAATGATGATGCTGACCGGCACCTTCTTGTCGAGGTGCCATCGGCTGTCAAAGGGAACGGGTGCGACCATTACAGCGCGTGATCTGCAGTCGTGATGTCGATGTATCCGATCCGCACCGCACCCAGGTAGAACTCGATCTTGCGAGTCGCGCTGCTGAAGCGCATCGCGACCATGGCACTTGCGCCCCCGGTGTCGACGCCCAGGTCGAACCAGTTGTTCTGGGCCATGGAAAACGCGGCGATCGAGTAGGTGCCGGTCGCCTTGAATCCCACCGGCACCGTCGCGTTGTCGGAATGCCCGGCGGTCGCCAGCGTCCCGACCGTTTCGATCCCGGTGGAACCGTCCGTCTGCACCGACACGCCAATGTCGATCTTCGCCGATCCGATATCGAGCACGCGATAGCCGTACTTCAGGTCAGCAGACTGCGCGGAGACGCTGATGCCGACACCATGCCGATTCGTCCCGACCGGGCCAACCCATGTCCCGCTCAGGTTGTTCGCTGTGAGCTGCAGCCCGATGCGCGAGAGGCCGGTGTCGTCCCCGTTGCCCTTCGTGTCGGCGTGGATCGCGAATGCGTCCTTCGTCGCGCCGCTGAGGCTTGCGCCGGTTGCGTTGTCGGTGACGCTGAAGAAGCCCCCGCGCGCGCCCGCGGTGCCCGCGCCGCGCGTCCCCTGCCCGGACACGCCGGTAACGTAGGTGGCCACGTTGCTCGCGTCTGTCGCGACCCCAGCGATTGCAGTCTCCGAGCAGGCCTGATTGACCGCCCCGGTGATCGTCGTGGTCGACAGGATCCCGTAGTTCAGGGGGTTGGTAGGGACAGGGTTTGTCTGCACCGTGCGCACGCCCTGGAACAGCCATGGGCTGCCGAAACCCCACCCGTCGCGCGTCGTGTCGCTCTCGACGGCGAACTGCGCCTTCGTGTCCGCCGCGGTGCCGAGACCCACCCGCGGACTGGCTCCGTTCAAGTCGTAGGCCCACACGTTGAGGAACTTGCCGACCGTCTTGGCCGGGTAGGTCAGCGCGCCGGAGTAGCCGATCATCCCGGAGCCGAGGTTTGGATCCGTGAAGTCTGCCAGGTCGCCCTGGAGCGGCTCGACGGCCCCTACGCGAGCGGCGACCGCGGAGATCCCGCCCGCCAGGTCGTTGGCATCGGCGTCCATGCGATCGGATCGAATCTTGATGCCGGCCGAGGCGTCGGCGACCCACGAATAGAGGCGATTGAATACGTTGCCGCTCAGTGGCATGCGATAAGCTCCGGTTTCCGAAAGGCAGTCATATGAATGAAGAACAGCTCGGGCGCGCGCTCGTCAACGGGGTGATTTTTTCGCTCATCGCGAACCGCTCACTTCTGCGAACCATTGCTCAGCGGCTGCGCGACAAGTGGCGCGAACGGGGCAACGCCCCGAAGCGCCGCAGCGATCTGCTTGAGTGCCTCCGGGCGCTCGCCAGCCAGCAGGGACGACGCCGCTTTCTGGCCATATACCGTGTACGGAAGGCTGAGCGCACCGAGGCCGACCGCCGCCGGAACTACGGCGCCTGAGGCCCACTCGGGCAGCATCCCGTGGCCCACGGCGCCGGCCACGCCCGCCTGCACGGCGTGGCGGAACGGCGTCCCAGAATCAGGCAGGGTCGGACCGAGCACGGACTTGCCGGCATCCGACAAGTCCTGCATGAGCGCGTTCCCCGTGGCGAACTGGCGCTTGTTCTTCGATGGGTCGAGCGCCTTGACGGCGTTCTGGAGCTGCGCCGCGGTGAACGTCCCTTTGTCTGCGGCGAGTGAGGACGCTGCGCGCTGCACGCGCATCAGGTTGGCGTAGCCGGTATTGATGCTGGCGAGCTTGTCGGCATGTGCGGGTGCTTGGCGCTCGATCAGCTGACGCAGCGTGGACTGCGCCTCCTGGATCGCTGTCCCGAGCCGCATCTTGTCGAAGTCGCCCGAGCGCCCGTATCCCCGGGCCAGCGTGCCCAGGTTGCTCTCCGCGGCCTTCAGGTCCTCCCCGGTGATCACCCCGTTCGCGCCCTTGAAGCGCGCGAGGATCTCGTGATCGAGGATGCGGCCGAACTGGTCGCTCTGCTCTTTCGGCAAGCCGGTCGCGAGGCCTTGCAGGCTCGACAGGTCGGTGAGGAACTTGTTGTCGGGCTGGACGGCTCCGATCTTCGTGACGATGTCGTCGTAGGCGCCGCTCAGTTTTCCCACGGCATGCTCGATGGCATCGCGTCCGGTGACGCCCGCCGGCAGCTGCTCGCCGATCGGCGTGAGAGATCGGTTGATGGCGGCGGTGTTGAGTTGCTGCACGGCGCGCCTCTGCGCGTTCTTGATTGTGTCGCCGACGACCGGGATGCTCGTGGCGGCCTGCTCGATGCGGTTGGCGCCGCCGCCCAGGATCTGGCCAGGCGTGGGCGTCACGCCGGCGTCGAGCAGCGTCTGCACTGCCGGGCGCACCTGAGGCGAGAGTGCCGCGGCGATTCCCTTGAGGACTCCGATGGCAGCGAGGTTCGTTCCCGCGCCGATGGCTGCCTGCTGCGTCTTCTGCGACCAGAAATCGTTCTTGCTGGTGTCGATCACCGGTTGGCCGACGAGGCCCTGCGCGGCGCCTAGCGTCGCGATCTTTCCGATCCCGGCCGCCGGTCCGCCGACTACCGCGGCAGGCGCCGTGCCGAGCGCGTTACCGAGCATGCGCGGCCAGTCCATGCCTGCCTGACGGCTGGCCTGATACTGACGCTCATTGCTGGCGATATCCGCATCTAAGCTGGCCGGACTCGCCGGCACCATGCCCAGCATCTGCGTCGCTGCGCCGAGGTAGGGCGCGTGATTCACGTACTCGGTCGCCTTGTTGACCGTGTCAACGACGCCCTCAGGCAGCGCGTGCACGAGCATCTGCGCACCGGCCGCCGACACGTCGTTGAGGCCCTGCATGAAGCGAGCGCCCCACCCCATTGGCTGGGCGCCAGACGTGGGCAAGGCGGCGCCTGGCAGCGGAGTGCTGTCCCACGCCGAGCCGCCGGCCGGCGCAGCGCCCGCTGCAACAGGGGTTGCGTCCCAGGCTGACGGCATCACTGCACCCATCCGTGTTCGTGCATCGTGTTGTAGGCCTGCCCGAACTGCTGCTGCTGCTGAGGCGAGAGCGAGGCCTTGAAGGCCACACGCTCGGCAGGCGCCATTCGGGAGAACACGAACATCTGCGGGTTGTAGATCTGCGCCCACTGCTGCTGCGCGGTGAGAGCCGGGTTCGGGTCGCCGGCCGCCTTGGCGGTGTTGTAGGCCTTGGGCAGGAACTCGCCGCGCGCGCGCGCCGCGTCATGCTGCGAGATCACGTAGCGCAGCGCATTCTCAAGCGCAGCCTTGTTCATGGTGTCGGCGTTCGGCTGGCCGTGCATGAACGATTCGAAGCGCGCATCCGATCCGCCCGCGCTTGAGCTGTTGGCCGCGGCGTTGAGCGAGTTCTGCAGGAACTTCGTCATAGTCTGGTAGCTGTTCACGCCGTCATCGGGGATCGGCACGCCCGCATTGCGGATAGCGGCGAGGATTTCGGTTGTTTTTGCAGTGCCCGGACCCGTCGCGCGCACCTTCTGCAGGATGTTGAGCGCCGACTCAAGCCCGGTGATGGCTGCCTTCGAGGTCTGCACCTGCTGGGGCGCTGACGTGATGGCCTCGGCCGCGCCCTTGTTGATCTCGGCATCCGTTGTGCTCTGCCCGCTGATCGTTCCCACCTGGCGCCCCCCGCCTGCCCGTTGGATTTCCCGGTCGAGAGCGGCGTTGTCGTCAGCCGAGTTGTCGGGCTTCGCGCGCTCGGTGCGCAGGATGGATAGGCGCTCGCTGCCGTTGCTCGCCTGTTGCGCGGGCGTGATCGGCGGTACGCCAGCCGCTTGACCGTTCGGGAACAACTGGCCGTTGCGGCCGCTGATCTGCGCGCCGTTGGGGCCTGGAACCGTCGAGATCTGCTGATCGGTGCGGGCGCCCTGCTCGGCGCTCGCGATCCCCGCATTCGCCGCGGCATACCCGGGCAGCGCAAAGGCAGTTGGGTGTAACGGGTCGCTGCCGAATGACATGCCGATTCCGCGCGCCGAAGACGGCGCGAAGAATCGCGGCTGCAGGGAGTACGGGTCGAGCACCGAAGTTCCCGCCCTGGCATCGATGGGTGCGATGTAATTCGCCTTCGAGATCGCGTCGTCGAGCTGCGCAGCTTGGGGTGTGCCTGATGGAACGCGCGAGCGTGCATCCTGCAGCCTCTCCAAGTCGGTCATGCCCTGGCGCTGGCCGGCCATCGTCACGCCGGCACCGAGCGCGCGAGGGTCGACGCCCTGCGCGTTCCAGTTCTTTTGCTCGTTCGTTGGCATACGCGACTCGGCGAGCTGCTTCATGTAGCCGCCGGGATCGCTCATCCAATAGCGCATGGCGGCTTGCGGGTCCATGCCTGGGATCTGCATCGGCGCGGCCGGGGGCGCGGCGGGGGCCTGCTGCGGTGCCGGCGGGGGAACCATCGCCGCGGCTGCGTTGGTCGGGCCGAGCGCCATTCCCTGCCCCGGTTGCGCCATCGCGGCCTGCGCCTGCTGGAAAGGCGCTGCCTGGGGGGGAGCGGTCTGCGCCCCACCGCCGAACATGCCTGCCATCTGCGCCATCTGCTGCTGCGCGAGCGCCGCGCGCTTGTCGGTGACGTTCGTCTCCAATTTGTTCGCCATCAGCGCCTGCGCCAGCTTCAGCATTCCGCCGGCCACGCCCATGCGCGGGACGACGCGTAGGTTCTGCGGGAGGTCGGCGCTGAGCGGCTGCTGCGATTGCTGCAGGAGCGCGTCTGCAATGGCCTGCTGGCGCTGGAGTTGGAACTGCGCTACATACGAGCCGGGATCAGTCGGCTGCATGAACGAAACGGTCGGCGCGGTTGCCATCAGTACCCTCCCCCACCTTGCATGAAGTTCCACGGCACGTTGCCGGGTTGGACGTTGACGGGGTGTGTCGATCCGCCGGCTGCTGCCTGCTGCTTGGATTGCCCCATCTGGCCGAGTGCCTTGCCGAGCATCTTTTGGTAGTCGAAGCCGCCCGACCCGTTCGACGCAGGGCTCCTCGACGCAGGGCTCCATCCGCCGCCAGCGTCGATGTTGTCGCCGGCCAGCGCGGGAGACCCGTTCGACGCAGGGCTCCATCCGCCGCCAGCGTCGATGTTGTCGCCGGCCAGCGCGGGATCGATCGATGCGCCGTCGGCGCCGCCCGCGCCCGCCAGGCCGCCCACGGCGTAGGCTGCGGCGATGACGTGCGCGAGATCCTGCATGTCGTGCCCGGCAGTCGTGTTGATGCCTGCGGCCTCGGCTGCCTTGTAGTCCTCGCCCGTCGCGCCGCCCATCTGGTCGACGATCGCGTGCTTGTGCGTCCCCAGGATCGTGTTCCAGACGCCCGTCGAGAGCGGGTCAACCCCGGTGACGAGTCGCGACGGATCGTCCATCAGTTGCTTGGCGATGCGCTTGAGGTGGAAGCCCTCAAAGCCGAGGGTGTCGCTCAGGAAAGACACGCTGCCTCCACCCGGGCGTAGTTGACGAGGTCGAAGCCCTCGGGGCCACGCACGACGGCGTCCGGCACGCGCGCGCGCACTTCGTCGGCCATGTGTCCCACATGCGGGTCGTTCGCGGCGTCCTCCCAGACGTAGCGGAATCGGTAAAGCGGCAGGCCGTGTCGCGTTCCGATGCGCTCGACGTCCTTCTTCACGCGCCGGTCACTGGCCGAGAACAGCCCGTTGAACATGCCGCTGCTGAGCGCGGAGCCGCCGAGCTGGAACAGGCCGCCCATGAACGCATTGCTGCCGGCGTTGGCCGAGCTGGCGCGGTCAAGCTGGCCCTGGTAGCTGTTGTAGATGTCGCCCGACAGGTTCGAGGCCGGCGCACTGACGGTGCCTGCGGACTGAAAGGACGGCGTCTGCACTTGCGAGCCGCTTCTCAGCGCGTTCAGCTCGTCGAGCGGCTGATTGCGGATCGCGAGGAGTTGCTGGAGTTGTTGCTGCCCGTACTGATCGCCTTGGGTGATCGAGTCGTTGCGCGCGTTCTCGTAGGCGCTGTCTCGCTGGCGCGCGAAGTTCGTCTGCGCCAGGTTGTAGGCGTCCGAGCCCTGCGTGATGCCCTGCTGCGCAAGCTGCGACGAAAGCTGCTTCTGCTGCTGCTCGTACTGCGGATCCAGCATCGAGGTCGCGCGCTGGTAGACGGCCTGCTGCGCCTCGTGGTTCGAGTTGCCGATGCTCGACGTGTTCAGCGGCGCGCCGAGTTGGGAGCCGGCAGCGCCCTGAAACTGGTTCATCAGCTGCGACATGCCGAGGCTCGACTGCATGTTGCTGTCGAGGGTGCGTTGCGCCGTCGGCGTGAGGCTGATGTTCGACGACCACTTCGGCGAGCCGTCCGGGTTTGTTCCGCTCTGCGACCACGTCTCGCTTCCGTACGGGGTGTACTGGTTGTAGCGATTGAGGTTCGCGTTGTACTGCGCCGTCTGCTGGTTCGTCTGCGTCTGCGCATTCGAAACGGCGTACGGATCCGGAGGAGCTGGCGCGCTGCTTTTTCCACCCATGGTCAGATCTCCAAAAACCGGCACTGCGCCGGGGTCATCGTGTAGAGGAGCAGGTCGCCGCCCGGGGCTGCATCAGCGATGCGCGCTTCGAGTTGGAAACCCAGGTGTTCGTCGAGCCGGCGCGCGCGCTCGTTGGACTCGTCGACCAGGCCGAGCACCTTGGCGACCTTCATCTGCAGGAAGGCGTAGCCGAAGGCGGCGCGGAGATAGCTCCGTGTCATCCAGCGCGAGCCTTCGCCGGCCACGTGCATGGCAATCGAGCGGTGGTTGTAGTGGTCGAAGAGGACGCCCGCGATCAGATCGCCGTCCTTCTCCATGCCGATGGTTTTGGAGTCGACCGGCGACCAGGCGCCGCCGGTGCGGTGGCACACCCACGGCCCCACGCGCCAGTCTTCGCCATAGACGAGGCGCATCACAGGACACCCCCGGCCAGGAAGGCGTAGTCGATCGACTGCAGCGAAACCTGCGCGGCCTTGCTGAGCGTCTGCAGGCGCAGGCTCGCGTAGAAGCCAATACCGCCGACCGTCTCCCACGTCAAGCGCGTGCGCATGCCCTGAGCCCACGGCGCGGAGTCCCAGATCGCGAAGTTCCACGACGACGCGCCGATGCTCTTGGGTAACGTCAGGGCCGCGTTCGCCGCGTTGTCGGCAAAGTCCATATTCATGATGGCGTTGACGCTGAAGTCGTCGTCGCTGCTGAAGACTGGCCGAACCATCGTCCACTGCTTCTGCTGGCCGCTTGCGCCGAAGTCGCTGAACGCAACCTTCAGGTCGGTCGAGATCTGCTTGTGCGAGTCGTTGACGCCCACGTCCGCGAGCACAACGCGGTTGAGCGTCCCGAAGAAGAGCTGGTCGCCCATCACTTCCCAGCACGCCGCCTGCCAGCCGGTGAACTTCGTCCAGGCCCCCGTGATGGTGTTCATCACGTACTGGTACTGCACCTGGCCGGCGATCTGCGGGACGTTGATGATCAGCTTGTTCCCGGTCGGGTAGAGGACGACCTGCCACCCGAGATTCCCGCCGTACAGCTGCACGTCCAGGTTGATGAGGTTCGTGATCTTGTTCGACAGGGCCTTGCTGTTCTGCGATCGGTCGGCCAGCAGCGCGGCCGACAGCGGATAGAGCCCGTCCACCGAGATCACGTAGACGTCGGAGCCCACCTTCTGGCAGCAGCGCCGGCCGATCGGCCGGCCGATCCGGAACACGCCGGTCAGCGACCAGGCCCCGGGGATTGACGGGTCGTAGCCCTGGTAGATCGCGACTTCGCCCTCGCTCGAAATGAACGCGGCGTAGTCCTGCGGCCCCTGGACGGTGTCCATGTTCCAGCTTGCGAAGGCCATGAGGTAGCCGCCGAGCCGGAACTGGCTGCCCAGGTCAAAGCTCGCCGCGGCGCCGCCCAATTGCAGGACGGGCAGGTACCAGAACCGCAGGCTGTTCTTCTCCAGGAAGATCAGGCGCGACTTGTACGGCGCAACGGCGATCAGGCTGGACGTGTCGATGCCGGTGATCGCGATGGGCGTGCTGAGCGCGGTGACGGCCTGCCAGTTGGATCCGTCGAACAACTGCAGCGGATCCGCGCCATTCACGCAGACCAGGAACTCGCCTCCGGGCGTGCCGAAGTTGGTGTGCTGCCACTGCGCCGAGGTCAAGCCGGTGACGACCGCCGTGTTGACGTGGTTCTTCTGCTTCGCGTCGTAGATCCCCGCGCCGGCCGCAGCGAACAGCGTGCGCGTGCCGTCCTGCGCGCTGTAGGCCATCAGCGACTCGACGAGGCCAGGAATCGCCTGCGTCCAGGCCTGCGAGCCGTTTCGCACCGCGATGTTGGTCGTGCCCGGAAACCAGTTCTCCATCACGATCGCGTCGGTCGGAGGCATCTCCGCAATCGAGTCACGCGCGTTGATCCCGCCCACGGGTGCAGAGACGCTCTTCACGTCGGTGATCTGCGTGCGCTTCGGGCGCGGCCGGCGGGGCTTCTGGACGAGCACGTCAGGCCCCGAAGCCGGTATCCGGCACGTTGGCACTGCCCAGGAGGACGGTGTTGCGCAGCGGGTTGGCGTTCATCGGGAGCACCCGAGTGCCGGCCTCGCGTGACCGCAGCGTCTCGATGCGATCCTGGTACATCGACTTTTCCTCGTCGTAGTCCAGGCCCTTGGCGCGGCGGAATCGCCAGAGCGTGCCGAGCATCAGTGCGTCATCGTCGAGGCTGAAGAAGTTGTCGTCCGAAGTGAAACCCGGCAGCGGGTCGCCGGTCGCGGTGAGTGCCCAGAAGGTCGACGTGTATTCGAAGACCAGCGTGCTCGCCGAGGACGGCACCGGATCGAGCACGACGCGGTTGCCGATGTAGCGATACCTGGCACGCGGCCCCGTGGGTGAGATCCCAGACTTGATGACCTGCCACTCCTGCGGGCTCAACGGGCCGAGAAGCTGCCAACGCGCGCTGCGATCCCACGCCGTCTGCGCCAGCGTGTGGTCGAAGTCATCCGGGAAGTCGTAGGTGTCCGTGCCGGATATCGTCGAGAAGACGTATTCCTGCCGCAGCGCCTGCCACCCGCCCACCGGCGTCTCCATCTTCGACAGCTCGCGCGCCTCGCGCGTCATCAGCGAGAGCAGCTGGACTACCTGCTGGTCGGTATTGCCGATGATCTTGTCCGGCTGGAGCAGCCCCATCTCGCCGCAAACCTGCTGGATCATCTGGAGCAGCGTGTGCCCGGTCTTGACCTTGCCGGGATCCGGCGACGTGGGCTGGGCTGCGGTGAACCATTTGATGGCACGCGCGATAACTAGCGTCTTCAGAATGTCCGCGCTGCCGACCGGGTTCTGGTAGATGAACGCGTACTGGTCAGGCTGGCTCGTGTTCTGCCGCATCTGCCATAACGTGCCCGGCAGATTGTTCTTGTCCATGTATGTCAGGAGCACGTCCTGATACACCAATGCGGGGTCATCGCCGCTCTTGACCCCGAGCTGCTGAATGAAGACCGGAACGTTTTTCTCATGGCGCAGAGTGACCAGGGCATCGCCACGCGTCGAAATCGACGCGATGTTCGAGGCTTGGTCGCCGCTCGTGTAGACGAACAGGTTCCCGGTGTAGGCAACGTCATCCCGCTCGGTCATGAGCACTTCGTTGGCGAATCTACAGTTGTACGCGCCTCGCCCGCCGACGATGAACACGCCGCCCTGCTCGACGGCGCGGATCGCAGCGATCGACGTGCGGTAGAAGGCCAGCAGCGTCGCGGCCCATGTCTGGTCGCGGCCCTGCAGCGGCTCGGGAAGGATCTCGATGAAGCCGATTGCGCCGCTCGAAATCTCCGGGTCGCTCAGCACGTATTGCTGCATCACGTTGAACTTCGCCGCCTGCGACGGGTCGGTGAAGAAGTTGCGCCCATCCGGCCACGGCCCGGGGTAGCGCGGGTCGTACGGCCACAAGACAGGATCTTCGCCGTAGGCAATCGTTGCAGCATCCTGCGTGCCGCTCTGGCCGCAGTTCGAATCGAAGGCGATGACCGGCCAGATACCTTGCGCGCGCAGCCAGGACAATTCCAGCTTGAAGCGCGCGAGGCTGGCGGGATTGATGAATCCCGGCTGGCTGTCGTCGCGGCAATCGGTGGCGGAATCGCTGTAGACACCCCACCAGCGCAGCAGCACGCGGCAGACGGTGACACCCCACGATCTCATCAAGGCGGCATCCGCCTCGACCATCGTTCCCCAGGTGCCTTCGTTCATGCCCCGTAGGACGATCGCAGTCCCGTCCGATTGGACGATCTGCTGCCCTTGCGCGATCAGCCGGTCAGCCATGCGCGCTTACTTCGAAACGTAGTTCAGGCCCGCGCCATCGACGCAGACGCAGAACGCCGATCCGTTGGCGGCCAGCGCGACCCCGGCGTTCACCGTGCCGTTGTTCATCGAGCCACCGAGAGGCGGGTAGACCGTCAGCGAGTTCACGCCGAAGTTGATGACGATGTAGTCGTCCGCAGGCGCGGCAGCCGGGAGCACGGCCCCCGTGGATGCAGCGACAGTGCCGAACCTCGTGAGACAGGCCGAGAGCGGGTAGGCGGTGGCCTGCGTGCTGCCTGTTGCGACCGCGCCGGCATTGGCTGCGCCGCCGTCGAAGTCGTTGTTGATGTTCAGCGCTTGCAGCGGCGCGAGGCCGGAGCCGGTGAGTTTTCGGAGAGCGGTCATGGTGGTTCAGCCTTCGGTGGTTGCCGCGGTGCGGCGCGTCTTGGGGGCGGTGTCGTCCTTGGCCGCGGCCTTGGCCGCGGCCTTGGCTGCAATGTCTTCGACCTGCTTGCGCAGTGCCTCGATCTGGGCCTGCTGGCTGTCGATGACGGCCTGCAGCGCGGACTCCTTGGAGTGGCCGGCGGCGAAGTCGAGCCATGCGATGGCCTTCTTGCGCAGTTCGCGTGCGCCCATCCAGTTGCAGCCGCTGTCGGGCATGTGGGCCAGCTGCTCCACCGTGTGGATGTTGATGGCCTTGAGCTCCTGAGCCTGCGACTTCGTCAGGGGCGGCCACTCGGTGATGGGCATCCCTTCGCTGACCTGCGACTCCTGCGCCTGGAAGGCAGCCCAGTGGCGCGGGAAGCGGGCCGGGTCACTCGGGGCGCGATCGGTATCTTCCAGGATCACCGGGCGCTCGACCGTCTTGGTCTTGTCGCCGGGGAATCGGATCGTGATGTAGGCCTGGTCTTCGAAGATCGGGCGTCCGGCCTGTTCGCTCTTGAACGGCATGTGGACGGGGCGCATCGAGAACTCGACGTAGAGGCCGGCATCGCTGCCGTGCGTGGCCATGCCAACGAGTTGGCCGGGAGAGAGATTGGATTGGGCGGTGGCGAACATGATTTCCTTTCGTGAGGAGGGAAAGAGCCCAGGGCCGAAGCCCCGGGCAAGGCCACCGCGAGGCAGCCGGAGACAACCTGCGTCAGGTGATCGCGCCCTGGCAGAAGGGGCGCTGGATGGTGTAGACCGCTTGCGTCGAGAGCAACTGCGTGGTGCCCACGAGCGCCGTATTGGCCGAGGCCGCCACAGCGTTGAGCGCTTGCTTGCCCGCCGCGGCGGCGGTCTTGAGCGAGGCGGTCGCGGAGAAGTTCGCCGGATCCCCCGCAGAGACGGTGCCGGTGACGGTTGCCATCGCGTTGCCGCCGATCTGGAACCAGCCCCACTGCGTGGCGCTCGGGGTGCTGATGGCAATCGCCAGCGGCGCGCCCGAGTTGGCCGTGCCAGCCCAGCGCGTGGTGGCACCCGTCAGCGCGTTGTAGGAGACAACGTCCCCCACCGCGAGCGACGCGACGCCCTTCAGGAAGATGAATTCACCTTCGCCGAAGTCCGAGTTGTACCCGCGCACGACGGCGCCGGGGAACGCGGAACGGCCAGAGCCAGTCCCCGCGACCAGGTTGTAGAAACCGGCTCCCGTGGGGTCGACCGTCGAGAGGTCGGCTTCACCGAGGAACGTGTCTTTTGCAATCCATGCGGGCATGGTTTTCTCCTTAAGCGCCGAGGACGCCCTGCAGGCGGCGATTCGACGTGGTCATGTTTCCGGCGAACCCGATCAGCTTGACCATCGCGTCTTGATTGACTGCGAAGCGGTCGTCGCCGAGGGGGGTGAAGTTCCGTTCGGTGTGCGGACGGAAGAAAACGTAGTTCGTGTTGCAGAAGTACATCGTGTTGGTCGGTGCGCCGCCGCCCACGCCGCCGTCCAGCACCACGTCGGAGCCCATGTACTTCAGCGTGTCGAATCCGGCGTCGGCCATTTCCGACGACTGGATCCGCTGGATCGACTGCAGCGATTCCAGGTACAGCCGGAAATAGTTGTTGTCCGCGATGATGAGATCGGCCTTGTCGGTGCCGCGAGTCAACTGCAGGTAGACCTGGTTCATGTACGACGCGATGTTCGCGGAGGTCGCAACTGCACCGCCGTTGGTCAGCGCGGAGAAGGCGATGTTTCTCCAGAACGAGCCTATGGTCGTGGAGGCATCGATGCCGCCCACGGTGCCGGTCGACGGCGTCTTGGAGATCAGCAGCGCGAGGCCACCGATCTGGCGGCCGCCGTCAGCCGTGCCGTCCGAGTAGCAGTCGAGCGCGATGTTGTTGGTCAGCGTCAGCTCGGCATTCTCGATGCGAGATTCGAGCAGATCGATGATCTGTTCCTCGCCCGCGTTCTGCAGCATCTCCAGGCCCGAGATCGACACCGCGACCGCTGCCTGCGCGTAGTTGAACTCGGCGCCGGTGAAGACATCGGAGGGGCTGATGTTGAGCGCCTCGTAGCCGCTGTAGCGCTTGTAGGTGCCGTTCTCCGCGTACTGGAGTTCCTGCACGATCGTGCGCCCACCGGAGACGGGCTTGACCTTGCCCTTCTTGCGAAGGCGCCCCAGGAGGGCGTTGTTCTTGGTGACGTTATCGGCAAGCTTGCCGGAGCGATTGCGCAGCGTGGTCGTGACGATTTCCGTCAGCGTGGTGCTGGGATTGACGAGTGCCATTTCTGGGCTCCTGAATGGTGGTGATCAGTGCGAAGCCGAGCGCAGGTTTGCGCGCAGCTCTTCCCGCAGGCTGCGTTCGGGGGCACCCACGGGCACGACGGCCCCCGGCGCACCGCGGACGCTGCCCGCTGCTTTCTTGGCGGCTTCGGATCGCGCCGCTGCCTGTTGGGCCACCGTCTGGGCCGCGGTTTGCTGCTGTGCAGCCAGAACCGTTTGCCGGAGATCGGGGCGTGCCCACACGGCCTGTTCGTATGCGTCTTGCATGTCCTTGGCGAGTTCTGCGTTCAGGAGGGCAGCCATGTGCGGCTTCACCTGTTCAAAGAACTCGTGGCCGGGAGATGCAGCGAACGCGCTGATCGTGGTGTGGATCTCGTGTTGCGCCTGCTGCTCGCGCGCCTGCTCTTCCTGCTGGCGGGACTGCGTGAGCTGCTGGACTTGCTGCTGCAACGCGGCGACGGTCGGGTCGATGCGCTGCTGCGGCTGGAATTGGGTGGCCTGGTCGAGCGGGATGCCGTATTGCTGCGCGACCGATTGCAGGGCCTGGATCTTCTGAGCGGGCGTGCCGGCGGTGAAGATGTAGGCGGTGTTCAGGAGCGACTTGACGGCGCTCGCCGGGTCGCCACCCTGAGACGTGATGAGCGGCATGTACGGCTGGATCACGTCGCGCAGCGTCTTGCCGAACTGGCGTTCTTCGTCCATGCGCGTGAATCCCTTGTGGACTTCCGCCTCGCGGTCGGCGATGTATTTGCGCAGCTCGGGCGGTGCAGCGTCCCAAGCGGCGCGCAGTTCGGGCTTGAGGTTCTGCGGCGGCGGGATGGCAGTGGCAGCGGCAGCGACAGCGGCCTGGGAATCGGCAGCGGCAGTCTGCGCTGCATCGGTTGCCTGCGCGGTGCCCACGGTGCCGGCGGGCGCGCGCTGCGCCGGGTCGACGATGGTTGCATCCGTGGCGTTGCTCTTGCCGGCGAAGCGCCCTTGCGCATCGCGCGCGCGGGCCTGCGCCTCGGTCGCCGTCTCTTCGACATGCCCCGTAGCGGTGGCTGCATCGTCAGCAGCAGAAGCCGCGGTGAACTGTTCCTGCAACTCTTCGCGCAGTGACTTCTCCGCCACTTCGGCGGGTGCAGTCGTCTCGATCGTCATGTGGTGGGCCTTGTCGGTTAGGTGGCGTTGGCGACCCAGCCGGTGCTTGCGCCCGCGCCGGATTCCTTGAGGTACAGGGTCGTGGCGGCGCCGCCATCAGTGCGCACTGCGAGCGAGCCGACCGGCGCGATGACAGCACCCAGCGGCGTGCCGGTGCAGATGATGGGAACCATCGGGCGCCACACGGTGCCGTCCGAGATGTGGTCCGTGCCGAACAGGCCCACATCGGTGATCGTCAGCACGCAGCCCGAAATTCCGAGCAGGTCAGCCCGCAGGTTGGCTTGCGCCAGCGTGCACGTGCCCTTGACCGCGGTCGTCGTCTTGCCCGCGCCTATGCGGACTTTGCCGGTGCGCAGCACGACCAGCGTGCCCATGAAGTCCGTGTATTCCGTGTAGAAGAAGGTTTCCGCCGTCTTCGCCAAGCCGAGTTTGAATGTCATGTCCGTGTCCTCAGTTCATCGGCGAGATGAGCGTCCCCGAGCCCAGGCGCATGTAGAAGGTGCCGGGGTCTACGCCCGTCTTGACCTTCGCGCTCTGGCGCAGTCGGACGTTGGAGAGGACGGTGCCGAGCGGGATCGTGAAGCGCGGGAAGCGGATGACGCCCCAGTAGCCGAAGTCCATTCCGGCCTTGCTGGAGTCCACGTAGGTCATGCTAGGCATATGGAACTGTCCCATGAACGAAAAGCCGGACGCGATCGGGATCTGGCCCTTCCCGTCGCCGTAGTCACCCTCGAGGACCGCCTCGACGAACTGGATCCCGAACTCGTTCTGCCCGTAGACGCCGCAGTGGAACCAGATATCGATCGGCACGCCCTGGTTGGCGGGCAGGTTGAGCTGCGCCGCCAGGCTGGTTGCCGTTCCCGTGTAGAACTGGTTGAACGTCGTGCTGGTCGCGCCGGTGTTGCCGTTCGACACCACCTTCGTGAGCCAGTCGGTACCGCCGTCCGCGTTGACGACGAGTTGTTGCGTGGACGTCATTCCGTTGATGGCCGTCACGGACGCGCTGCAGCTGTTCGGGATGTTCCCGGTGTTGGCGACCGTGCCGTAGAAGCCTTCGAAAATGTTCGAGATCTTCTTGCCGCCCGGGTCGGCTGCAGCGGAGTTGAGCACCGAGAACGGCTTGCCGCCCATTTCGGTCAGGCGATACGGGAAGTCCTGCTGCATCACGAGCGCGATCGCGCAGGCCCAGACCTCGGCAGCGCCCCAGACGCAGTGAACGCCGTCGTCGGCCTTGGTCTGGTACGGCGCGTAGGCGTTGGTGATATCGGTAGTCGTCGTCCCACCGTAGTTCTGGAGCTCCGCGGCGAAGATCGGCACGACGCGCAGGAACGGGTACTTCTTGGGCAGCTGGTCATAGGCCGCGCACAGGCGCACGCCGGCGGCGAACGTGGATGTGTTGGCCGCGACCTTCGGGTTCGACGTGTTCTCGTTCGTGGCCGCGGGCGGCTGGCAGAGGTAGACCACACGCGCGAAAGGCCGCACGAACTGGATGAGCGTCTCCATGTCGGCCACGCCGGTGTCCGCGGACTGGCCGAAGGCGTTGATCTCGTTGCCGCTGATGCCTGGCCCGAGGATGATGGCGCCCACGCGCCCGCCGAGGCTGTTCACCACGGCCTGGATAAGCGCCTGGCGGTATGGGTTGTTCCAGTCGGCGGTGTTCGTGCCGCCCGTGCCGATGATGATGGGCCGCACCCGGCCGCCCATGGCCTTGGTGAGCAGCCCTGGATAGCCCGCCGTGCACGAATTGTGCTGCGGCAGCGTCACGTAAGCGCTCGCGTTGCCGGTAACGGTGCCGGCGGGCGTGTCTGGCAGTTGCAGGCCATAGAGCACGGCGCCGGTCATGCGCGTGCCAGTGCTTTCCGGGCCGATGAACGTGATGGTCGCGAAGCACTCGATCTGCGGGAAATTGTTCGACGCCACGCGCATCAGGTCGCCCACGTGCGAGGTGACCGCCTGCATCGTGACGAGCGTGACGACGTTGTTCTTGACCGCGATCGACGAGGACGAGATGGCCTGTATGGAGCAGGCGCGCTCCTCGGTGCTGGCGCCGATGATCACGACAGTCTCTTCGCTCTCGGTCAGCGCCTCGCCGTCTACCGAGACGTAGGTGTTCGCGGTGATTGCGCGGTACGGGGCGCCCTGGACGGTGTACATGCCACCCACGAGCAGAGACCCCGCCGCGGCGAGCGCGATGAGCTGCGCCTGCGTGACCTGGCCGCCCGTGGGGCCGACGACGCCGACCTGCTTGTAGATGTCGACGACGGGTGCGAGTTCTGCCATGGAGGCTCCTATTACTTGACGTGGCCGGGCGTTGCGAGCACTTGGCGCGTCGCCTCGACCAGTTCCTTGCGGACGTTGAAATCCCCGCGCACTTCGGTGCGGGTGCGGGGCTTGAGGTCGGCGGCCTCGACGTAGCCGTTGCGGCGCAGGAACTCGCGGTGCTCGGCGCGGCCCTCGATGACTGGCGCGCGGCCGGTCTTCGCGTCGATGGCAACGGCCTGGTACGCCGGCTGGTCGCCGAGCACGAACGGTGCGCAGACCTTGCGGCGCATCGCGACATCGCAGCACTTCGGCAGGAGGTCATCCATCTGCGCGATGCGGCGATAGACGTCTTGCTCGGCCTGGCACGTGTCGCAGATGAGGCGGTACATCGGCATCAGTCGTCCCCCTTGCTGGCCGCCGCCGCAGCGCTGGTCTGCGCGGCTTCCAGCGTCGTGTCGGTTGTGATCTCCGCGACTTCCAACTTCGTGGCGTTGTTCATGTGCGCGAGGATCAGCTGCAGCGTGGACTGCATCTCCTGGCCCTGGCGGTCGAGAACGGCTTGCATCTGCGCGAGCGCGGCTTCGTTCTGGGCGGCGATCTGGTCGCGCTGCGCCTCGATCTGCGTCTGGGCCATTGCCTGCTTCTGCTGGGCGTCCTGGGCGGCTTGGTCGACCTGGGCGGCCAACTGCGCCTTGAACATCTCCAGCGCCCGGGCGTCGTCGGCCTTCTTGGCCTGGAGCTGCATGTCGAACTGCTGCTTCTGCTGCGCCTGCTGCGTGTCGGCATCGGCCTGCGTCTTCACGATCTGCAGTTGGCCCTGCACCTTCGCCATGTCCGGGTTCGGCTTGGGCTGCGGATTGGCGGCCATCGCGACCAGCTTCTCCATCGCCTCCTCCATCGCCGACTCCAGGCTGCGGGCGTTCTTGAAGCTGCGCAGCACGTACATGACCATCTCGGCGGCCACCGGCGCGAGCTGCGGCGCGCTCTCGGCGGACTGGACGGCCTTGGCGATGAACTCGCCCAGCGTCTCGATCATCTTCAGGCGCTGCTCCTGTTCGAGCTCGGCGTCCTCGCCGATGGTCGAGTCCGTCTCGATATCGATGCGGAAAGAGCGCGCGTAGTTGTCGCGCAGCAGGGCCTCAACGTCTTCCCACGCCGGCTCTTTCAGGAGCTGCTCCTTCTCCGGGTCGATCGGGGGCAGTTGCGGCGGCGGCGCCATCGGCGGCTGGGCGGGCTGTTGGCCCTGCATGGCCTGTTGCTGCTGCGCCTGCTGCTCGTGAAGCTGCACGAGCTGCTGAAGCTGTTGCTTCTCGGCTGCGGTCAGGAGCTTGATGCCGCTGATCTGCGCGAGCGTCTGCCAGCCGAAGTGACCGGCCATGATCTCGCCCGCGATAACGAGCACGTCACGCACGAAGCGCTGCACGTCATCCTGCACGTCGCGCAGGCGGATGGAGCCGAACTGCCCCTTTATGCGCTGCGCCGTGGCCGTCGCACGCGGATCGTCTGCGCCGCGGATGATATCGGGCATGCCGGTGATCTCGTAGAGATCCGCCTTGACCTTCTCGCGCGCCTCGTACAGCGATAGCAGCGTCTCGGCGATCTCTTTCATCGGCAGGAACCCAATGGATGCCTGCAATCCGCCCTTCTCGGCGAACGCGGCCCACTGCTCGACGGGCACCAGCGTGTTCTCGCAACCCTCGCTCAGCAGCCGGTCCAGGCCAGGCGCGCTGGCATCGCGCACGCCGGCCACCTTGATCGCCTTCGTCAGCGAGGCGATGCGCCCGGTCAGCGCGTCCAGCTCGGATGCCTGATCCTGGTATTGCCGGTAGTCGGGCACCGGAATGAGGCTGTCGTTGCCGAGCGTCGAGTACATCGGGCGACCGAACGGGAAGAAGCGCGAGAGCCGCAGCGGGTCGGCGCGCGTGTCCAGAGGTTGCGCGGCGTAGTCCTTGCAGATCCACAGCGCCTGCTTGCCGTGCTTGTCCCAGATCTCGTAGACGACGGCCTTCTTCACGTCGTCGGTGACCTGGGCCTTATCCATCCCGGGCGGGCTGTACGTCAGCGGAACGGCGCTGCCGATCTCGTCGCCGAAGCGCTCGATCAGCTCGTCGCGCGTCATGAAGACCTTGCGCCAGGCCGCGCCCATCTCGTCAATCGTGCGCGCCGGGGTGTGACCGAAGTCCTCCCAGTGCACGTAGTCGAAGGCAACCTCTTCGAAGTACACCTCCTGCGTCGGGGCGACGTCGACCTGCTGCACGTTGGAGGCCGGGGCGCGCTCGCCCTCCTCGCCCGTCACGTCGTCTGTGACTTGCGCGCCCTCGTCGCGCGCCTCTTCGTTGCCCTGGACTGCCATGTCGCGCATGTGCGGGACGTAGCGCGCCCAGATCAGGCCGCGGCCCGGCAGAAGGCGGTCGAGCAGCGCCGAGCGGATGATCTGCTTGAAGTCGCACGAGGCGATGCAGTGCTCCAGCGCGCGCTCCAGCACGTCCGAGGCCACGCGGCCCACCGGATCCTTGTCCTTGAAGCGGCGCGCCACCTCGGGCTTCGGGTTGCGGCCATAGCAGGCCGGCAGCATTGTCTTGATGTTCGACCACAGGACGTTGTAGCGAACGCTGTTCTCTTGCGCGCTCGATCGCTCGTCCTTGTAGCGCCTGACGATCTTGCGGCCCTTCTCATGCCATGGGCCGGCGTCCTTCTCGTAGAGTGTGATTTCCTTCACCCAACGCTGCACCACGCCGGGCGTTCCAGCGGCAGGAGCAGGCGCGATCTTCTTGACCATCAGACGAAGACCAGCGTGCCCGCCGCGGTGGTGAGCGCGACGTTGAGGCCCGCGGAGAACGCCACCGGTAACGGGTTCCAACCGGTGTTGACCACGAGGGCAGTGCCAATCGGCGTGGTCGTGCCGGTGGCTGCGTCGTCGTAGACCGCCATGGTGCCGGCCACCGAGGCGTAGAAGCCGAGCATGGCGCCCTGGCCCACCTTGGCGTTCGCGTTGGCGCCCGCGGCGTAGACCTTGTAGCTGCCGACCGGCAAGTTTCCAATGCTCATATGCGTTCCCGTCGTGGGGTGTTGGTGGCTGGCCAGAACAACTCAGTGGCCGTAATGTCTTGCAGGAAACGCGGCTTGGCCGGGACCGGCGCGGGAGGCGGAAGCGTCTCCAACATCTGGCAGCCGTAGCTAAACGCGTCCCCGGGGTGGCTGGCCCAATCGTGGACAGGCTCCCGGCTCATCGTTCGCGTATCCGGGTCGTAGTCGAATCGCCAGCTCGTGAGGCCCGACACGCCATCGTCGCAGGATTTCTCGTCGAACCAGCATTTCTGGACGACGCGGCGCGCGGCGTTGATGCGGTCGGGGATCGACGTCTTCGGAACGAGGCGCACATGGTCAGCGCCGAAGCCGCGCAGAAACTGTTCGAGCGGCGTGTGCTTCGTGGCGAAGGTCTTGTTGCGCGCGTCGTGGGGCAACCAGATCTGCGCCAGCGTGAAGCCGCGCTCCGTCGCGTACTGCTTGATTTCCTCGATCCAGTCGTCCGCATCGAGCCCGGAGCGGCCCATGTAGCCGACGAGCCCGAAGCCGTCCATGCGTGGCTGCCAGAACCACCAGCTAGCGGTGTCGTTAAAGCCGATGTCGGAACTGACGTAGACGGGACCCCCGTCTGGGTCATAAACGCCGACACCATCCTCCACGATGCGCCCCGCGACGCGCGCCCTGCCCATCCAGCGCCCGAGCACCGCGCCCAGGATCGCCGCATCGAAGCTGCAGCCGTACTCCTGATCGAAGAGCGCCTGGCCCATGTCCTCGCCGAACTCGGCGATGTAGGCCAGGCGCTCTATCTCGAGCTGCTCCGGGGTGAAGACGCCCGTTTTGTAGGCGTCAAGCACCTGTGCGAACGCGCCGTCCTCTTTCCTCGCCGCCTCCAGCGTCTGGAACGCATGGTTCTTGCCGCGCGGCGTCGTGATCGCGACCTGCCAGCCGTTGTTCTCCGCCAAGATCGGGCGCAGATAGGCACGCGCCGACGGATTGCTCAACGCCCACTCAGAGTAGACGATGCCGGCGGGCGTCGAACCCACCAGGCTGTTGAAGTTGTCGGAGCCGACCACTTGCCAGGTCGAGGCGTTGACGAACTCGATTTGCATCTCGTTGTTGCGCGTCGTCTTGCGCAGGGCCAGCGGGAATGCCTCGTCGATGCGCTTGCGACCACTGTGTGGGTTTACAGCGTCCCAGATGGCCTTTCGTGCTTGGCTGGCCTGCGGCAGCATGTGCCAGTAGCCCGCGACTCGCTCGAAAGCGGCGCACGCGGCGCGGTGCAGGCAGATCTCGTCCTTGCCGCTGCGGCGGTGCCAGATCAGCTCGGCGTGCCGGCCGCCGCCCTGCAGATAGCGCCAAGCGGGTAGCTGATAGCTCCGAGGTGACCAGCTGTTCGGAAGGTCGACCTCGATTCCCATGGTTTCAGAACTGCCGAATGTTCACTGTGATACCGCCGGTGTGATTGAGGTCACCGGCCACCTGCAGCGGTAGCACGCGGCCGACCAACGCCAGGAACGCCCTCGGGTTGTCGAAGGCCTGCATGCACAGGTACTCGGCGCCGCCGGCGTGCTGCAATGCCTCCAACACCATGGCCTTAACTTCCACGGTGAGCTTGTTCGGTACGCCCTTCTTTCGGCCCATGCCCGCAGCGGGCGGCCGGCGCTTCGGCGGCGCGTCTTGGCTGGTGGTCACGGTGACTTCCCGAAGGTGGAGTCCAGAAACGACGAAGCCCGCCGTGATTTGCTCAGGGCGGGCTCGGGCTCGGGATCGACGTGCCATGCGGCGGCGGCGATGGGCGCGATTGTGTCACAACAACCCGGCAGCGATCAAGCGGGCGATCAGCACGACTCTGGCCGCGTCCACCAGCTTTGCACGCTCGGCAGGGTCAGACGGCAGCCTGGGCGACCGGAAAACGTCGATGCCGAGCATCAGCGCCCGGGCCACCTGGTGCAATGCCGCGGCGTGCTCGGGGTCCATCTGCCGCACCGCGAAGTCGACAACCCTCATCCGGTCGTTCTCCTCATCGTCGTAGAGCGCCCCGTTTGTGTCATCGTGCTGGCGGCTCACACGGAAGTCGCCGGCCACCGCACTGCGGGCGTTGAAACCCTTGCCGACCGTGTCGGGCAGTTGCCAGTGATGCCAGCGGCTCAGGAGGTCGTCGAGGGCAGCATCGGCCTGCATTACCTCGAAGCGCTTTGCTTGTCCGCTGCGGCGGCGGCCTTCACGGCCTCGTGGTCGAGCCCGAACTGCGCGAGCAGCCGGCGGTAGGCGTGATCCTGGACGCCGGCCTTGCGTACGGCGGCGAACTGCGGCGAGCGAGCCGCGGCGCGGGCGCAGCAGCCGCGACAGCCTGCGATGAACTCGTGGGAGATTCGAACCGCGGCTGCGGAGCAGGCGTGGCAGGTCATGCTGCACCCCCTGCCTTCAGCGAAGAGTTCTTCTGCGCTTTGCAGTCGGCACAGACATGCACGAGCACGCCTCGACGACGCAGCCAGCCGCTTCCGAGTTGCGCACTGGCCCTTGAGCATCGGGCGCAGGCGAAGGTCGTCACCGTCAAGGTGTTGCCTTTGACGGTGGGGACGAGGTGGTGGGCTTGACTCATGCGGCCTCCGAAGGCGCGCAGGCGCGCGGGGGTGGAGCCTCGGCAACAGTCACCGCCACAGCCAGCGCAGCCCACGCGTGCGACTTGACCCCATGAGTTGGGCCAGGCGCCTTTTTCGTGCCCTGCTCACCCAGCCGATCGATCAGCGCCTGCCGAATGTTCGGATCCTTGGCGCGCTGGGTGCCGCACAAGTGCTGCTTGACCTGGTGGCGCAGGACGAATTGCACGGCTTCGGGGTCGAGCCATGCCTGCTGAAACCGACCGATCCAGCGCACCGTCGTGAACGTCGAAGCGCCGACCGCCATGCCCATGTTGGCGATCATCTCGATGGCGAGCTCGTCAGCTCCCTGCCCGGCTTGAACCCAGCGCAGGACGTCATGGTTGTCGGACACGCCGGAGTCGACGACCTGGCCGGCGCGGTACAGCACCCAGCCGGTCTGCGTGGTGCCCGGGTCGAGGGCCAGGATCGTTCTCATGCCGCCTCCAGCGCAGCGCCGCGCACGTCGATAAAGAGCGGGCACCACGCGCCGCCGGTGTGGCGCAGTACCGTCGCGTCGATGACGCACTGGCGCGGGTCGCAGCAAGCTGCGTCGCAGCGCGCGCAGTTGATGGCCTGGGTGCACTTTCCGGACGGGATGCAGGCGGCCAGATGCATCGAAACGGAGGCTTCGTAGTGGGTGGCGATACGCAGCATCAGAACTCCTCCCGCTCGGTCTCGACGTCCGGCCAATGCGGCTGGAACTGCGCAGCCGGAATGAGCGTGCGCGGCGCTTGATGGCGAGGCCCCGCGGTTGGAGGATTGTTGCCATGCGAGCGCGAGAGTAGCTCGTCGTGGTAGCCGCACACCCGGCCGTGGCTGATGTCGACCGCCCAGCTGTTGCGGCAGCCGGGCATGCGACAGCCGAGGGGGATGTCGACCTGAACTGCTTCCGTGAATCCCTTTTTCATCGCGTCGTCCCCTTGTCTGCGGCGGCCATGATGACCTGGTTGCGGTACGCGCTCCACGAGGGCGTTGTGCCCTTGCGGATTGCGTCGTTCGTGAAGTCGGGCCAGGCCTGCATGCCCAGCTGCTGAGCCCTGGCGCTGACGCCGTCGCGCGACTCGTGCCACGGGGGGGCGGCGGCCTGCGGAGCGAGCCGGGTGTCGGCGGCCTCCTGGCGGCGGTTGACGAGCGCAGTCAGTGCCCATGCCGGACCCTTGCCCTTATCCGCCGCCTCGGCGCCGAGGGCTTCGAACTCCTCGATGCTGGCGCCCTGGTCGACGAGGGTTCTAAGGCGGGGGTCTCCGGGGTTGGCGGCGCAGCCGCGCTGTCGCATCGCCTTGGCGGCCAGACCGTACCGGGTGCCAGCGCCCTCGGCCGGGTTTTCGGGTTCGACTTCGCCTTCGACGAGCGCGCGCGAGGTGGTGACGTCGGGTTGCGCGCCCTGTATTTCTGGAGTCTGGAGTCTGGTGTCTGGAGTCTGGAGTCTGGCTAGGTTCACGCTCTCCGTGGGTGCTGGTGAACGATTCGTGCTCGGTTCGTTCAACGGCGCGTGCAACGATTCGTGCTCCTTTCGTGCCCGCTTTTTGGATTCCCGCTCCTCCGCAATTCGGCGGTTCGTCTCGGCCTGGGCATTCGCGAAGCCGATCTCCTCGTTGCATCGATTCTGGTGCCAGCCGTCCGGGTTGAGCCTGAAGAACTCGCGCAACACAGCTTCGACCGCGCGGCGCTGGCTCGGCGTCGCGGCACGCACCAGGCGGCAGGCCTCCTTCACGTCAACCGGGATCGGGGTCTCGCGCTTGTAGTACTGATCGATCAGCCGGCGATAGGCGCAGTCCTCATCCCAGCTAAGGTGTGATGTGGCTGCGGCGTAGTCGCCGAGGTGGTGTTTGTAGAAGTTCAAGCGTGCACCCTGCAGATGCGCCAGACGCCCCACCGAAGGTGATCGTCTGGCCGGGTTAGAAGAGAAGCGGGTGCGACCGCGCGCCGCTGATCGTGTAGCTCCTGCCGGGCGGTGTCGCGTTCGGCGAGCAGGGGGATCACATTAAACGCTCGCCATCTCGACGAGCTTTGCAATACGTTCCAGGACAGGACTTGTAGGCACTTCGGCAAACGGCAAAACGTCATCGAGATAACGCAAGCCGGCTGCAAACAGGGTCTCTTTCAGATCACCGGCGTCGACGCAGGCGTGGGCGCAGGCGTAGGCGTAGGCGTTGGCGTAGGCGTGGGCGTAGGCGTAGGCGTTGGCGTAGGCGTCGGCGTTGGCGTAGGCGTGGGCGTAGGCTTTCATTTTAGATCGCCACTCGTTGATGATCTTCTGGCATTCATCGCCGTATTGTCGAAGACGATTTTTTCGTGCATCCCAGACTGCAACATCCTCTGTTGCGCTTCCCATCGCTCGCATCACAAATGGCAACAGTCTCTGCCGCTGTTCGTCGTCGCCGAAGTCATTTAGTTCTATTGCCATCGGTCGCACAGTCACGCATACGCAAGTTGATTGATCGGTTATCTGCGACTCACCGTTAAGATACGCAATGATGTTTAGAAAGCATCCTTGGCCCGTAATTCCAGTGTCGCAATGACTGCCTTTCAGCAGTTTGATGGGCTTGATTCCGAATATGTTAGGCATGGTGGGCATGGTGGTTCCTTAAAAGTTAGTGGAGGCCAGGGGCCGCTTGGCCGTCCTCAGTGCTCGCGTCCGGCTGCTCTTGGGGTTGCGGTGCGGGTGCGGGCGGCGGCGCAGGCGGATTGCGCAGGCGCTCGTCTGCCCACTCGCGGCGCTGGCGATACCAAACGGGGGAGCCTTTGGCGGGCATCACGTGGCCTGCAGTCGGGTCTTGCGGATCTCCGCCGCGCGCTCGGGCTGCTGGTCGAGGATGGCCAGGTACACGCGCAGGCAGGCGCGGCAGTCCGCCAGCGCGCTGTGCGCGCCGTCGAAGCCCTCGCCGAAGAAGTGCTGGTGCGCCTCGGTGAGGTTGGCGGTCTTGTAGTGGCGGCGGCGGCCGGCCGCGATCATCTTGGCCGTGGGCGGGCACTTGACGATGGGCGTCGACAGGATTGCCGTGCACTGCGCCGGCGCAGCCTTCCAGGTTTCGGCAGCCTCCTCGCCGAAGAAGCGCTTCAGGCCGATGCGGATGATCCGGTCGTCGAAGCTGCAGTTGTGCGCCACGCGCGGCACGCGCGCGTCGTCGGCCGCGCCCCACAGGCCGAGCAGGCGCGACAGTGCCTCGTCCTCCGGAATGCCCTCGTCGAGCGCGCGCTGGGTCGTGATGCCGTGCACGGCGGCCGCTTCGTCCGGGATGGTCCAGTCTGTCGGTCGGCAGATCACATCGAGGACGTCGAGTTCCTCGCGGGTGTCCAAGTCGATCAGGATGGCCCCGAGTTGCACGATGTGCGGCTGGTCCGGGTGGTCGCTCGGGTCCTTGAAGTTCGGGAAACCGGTCGTTTCGGTGTCGATCGCGAGCAGGAGGTTGCGGCGGCGGATGGTGTCCATGGTCGGGTGCTTTCGTGGTTTGTTGGTCAGAATGGGATCGATTCGGCACGATCGATGACGCGCGTGGCCTCGGTCAGGGCAGACTGGATGTCGGCCTCGGTCGGCCGGTTGCGCTCGTTCGGCTCGCTCATCTGCATGAACACCCCGTACAGGTGCTCAGCGCGCTGAGGGCGGTCTCGCTCGCGGTCTTGTGCGGCGGTCACTGGTTCATCCCTCGGAAAGCTTCATCGACTCGACGTGCCGAACGATGGCGGCGCAGATCAGCGGCCATTGGCTTTCGCGATACAGCTTCGCGGCTTTGTCGGTGGCGGCGGGCTGGATATGCAGCGTGTCGGCCAGGAATGCAGCGTTGAGCGTGAAGCCCAGCCGCGCGCCGATCGCGCCGAGATTGAGCGTGGCCGCCTCGTTGGCGATCGGCGCGGGCGCCGCCGGGGCGGCTGCAGGGGAACCGGCAGCGGCTGCAGGCGTCGGTGCGGCGGTGGCGGCGGCAATCGCGCGGGCGCGCCGATCGGCCTCGGCAGCTTCCTCACGCGCCTTCGCGTCGGCTTGGCGCTGCACCTCGGCGCGCGCGGCTGCCGCGCGCTGCTCGGCGCGCGCCTCTTCCTCGACACGGATCCGCTCGCGCTCGGCTTCGAGGCGGCGCGCCTCGGTCAGCTTGTGCGCCTCGATGCGATTGGTGATGATCGCAGCCAGATCGTCGGGCGCCTTCGTGACGAGTGACGCAGCGTCGTTGAAGAGAAATCGATGCTCGACGTGGAACGCCAGCATATTCATCGACGCGCGGATTCGGTCGGCCAGCGCTGAGGACTCGGCCTTTGCGCGCGCCATCTCGACGCCGACAGCGTTCCGCAGGCCCTCGACGGTGCGCTTGCCCTTCACGGCTGTACCGAAGTCAGCCGGCACTGCTGCGCAGTGCGGAGCGATGCACACGGCTAACTGCTCGAAGTGCGAGCGCAGCGTGTGCATCGCCTCGCGCACGATCTCCTCGCGGATCGTTTCCTTGCGCGACTTCACGAGCTTGTCGACCTCGAGTCGCGCGCGCCGGGCCTCGGCGGAGATCTCGTCGATGGTCCGGAACAGCTGGTCGATGGTCGACATCTGCGAAAGCGCGTGTTGCTTGGCGGCCTCCAGCCGCGACTCGACGTCACCGCACCACTTCACCGCGGCCTCGGCATCGGCGAAGTCCTGGTCCGTGGTCAGCTGGCGGTTAACGCGCCGGATGGCCGTGAGCGCCGTCTTCTTGAACTCGGCCAGGTTGGACGCGGTGACCTCACCCTTGATCTCGATGCGCAGCGCCGGTAGGACCTCGGGCACCTTCTGCCGCTGCTTCGACCACAGCCACCCGGCCACGGCGGGCGCGGCCGCCGGCGCGGTGAAGGTGGCCACGTCGGTGGCCACGTCGCGGCGGAACTGCTCCCAACCCGCCAGGATCCAGGCCCTCAGCGTCTCGTCGGGGTAGTACCAGCAGTGCACCGCTTCGAGCAACTCGCCGTCGTCCGACCAGCGCGAGGCGGTGAAGAGGATCTTCTCGGCGCCGCTGACGTAGAGCTGCTGCTCCATCTGGATGCGGTGATGGATCGGTAGCTCGCGGCCGGCAGCGCGCTCGCGGTGCTCGGGCGCCACCGTCTCCATCATCCGAAATCCTGCGCGCAGCT
>JBBQYL010000038.1:0-31649 GCA_038208735.1 Burkholderiales bacterium | reverse complement strand
ATGTCTTCCTCTTTTTTAAACCTGGTGGTAGCTGGTAGTGCCCGTCGTGCACTGTGGAGAACTCTATTTTCGCCTGAAATATCAACGGCTTGGAGGTCGCACAAGTCTGGGGGTCGAACCCCCGGTTGCCGTCGGACTCATCGATAACAACTTTCGCGTGTCGCTTCGTCCTGTGGACCACTGCCTGGTTGTCCCGAAACGGTCCCCAGAGTTGTGAGTTGACAGTGTCCCTTCCTCCGGTGAAGGAGGTTTCGAACGCTCGCGGCATCATCCTTTGAGAGTTTGCTCCAGCACGTGCAACTGCTGGTTCAGTTCGGTGTTCTTCTGCCGCTCGCCGCCGATCTTGCGCACGGCGTGCAGCACGGTGGTGTGGTCGCGGCCGCCAAAGAGCTCGCCGATCTCGGGCAGGCTCTTCTGGGTGAGTTCCTTGGCCAGGTACATGGCGATCTGGCGCGGGCGGGCGATGCTCGCCGGGCGCTTCTTGCTGTACATGTCGGCGATCTTGATCTTGTAGTAGTCGGCCACCGTCTTCTGGATGTTCTCGACGGAGATCTGGCGGTTCTGGATGGACAGCAGGTCCTTGAGCGCCTCGCGGGCCAGCGCGATGTTGATCTCCTTCTGGGAGAACCGCGAGTAGGCCAGCACCTTGCGCAGCGCGCCCTCGAGCTCGCGCACGTTGGCGCGCACGTTCTTGGCGATGAAGAAGGCCACCTCCTCGGGCATCGGCGTGGCCTCGGCCTCGGCCTTGCGGATCAGGATGGCCACGCGCATCTCGAGCTCGGGCGGCTCGATGGCCACGGTGAGCCCGGAGTCGAAGCGGCTGGTAAGGCGTTCGTCGATGTCGGCGAGACCCTTGGGATAGGTGTCGCTCGTCATGATGATGTGCGCGCGGCGCGAGAGCAGCGCCTCGAAGGCGTTGAAGAACTCCTCCTGCGTGCGCTCCTTGCCGGCGAAGAACTGCACGTCGTCGATCAGCAGCAGGTCGAGCGAGTGGTACTTGGCCTTGAGCTCGTCGAAGGTCTTGCGCTGGTAGTTCTTGACGACGTCGGAGATGAACTGCTCGGCGTGCAGGTAGAGCACCCGGGCATCCGGCTTGTCTTTCAGCAGCTGGTTGCCCACGGCGTGCACCAGGTGGGTCTTGCCCAGGCCGACGCCGCCGTAGACGACCAGCGGGTTGTACATCGCCCCCGGCGCGCCGGCCACGTGCAGCGCCGCGGTGCGGGCCATCTGGTTGGCGCGGCCGGCCACCAGCGTGTCGAAGGTGAGCGCCGGGTTGAGTCGGTGCGAGTTCATGGCCGGCGCTGCGTGCATCGGCCGCGCCTGCGCGGGGGCCGCGGCGGCGTGGCCGTTGGCCGGCGCGTTGGCCAGCGCGTGCTCGAACACGGCGCCGATGCGCTGCGGCGGATTGCTGGTGATGAAGCCGCTGCCGGCGGGCACGTGCGCGTGGCCCGGGGCCGGCGTCTCGCGCGGCGCGAGCGCGAGCTCGAGGCGTACGGGCTTGCCGGCCAGCTCGGTGAGCACGGATTCGATGCGCGAGCCGTACTGCGAGCGGATCCAGTCGAGCTTGAAGCGGTTGGGCACGCGCACCAGCGCCACCGCGCCGTCGCCCACGTCGGTGAAATCGGCGGGCGGCAGGGGCCGGATCCAGGTGCTGAATTGCTGTTCGGGCAGCTCGGTGGCGAGACGCTCGCAACTCCGGTGCCAAAGGTCTAGGGACATTGTGGACAAGTTCTTCTCAAGCCGGCAGATTCTACCCGCGCCGGATCGGCAAAGACACGGTTATCCACAGAAATCGAGCCGGGGTCAATCCCCCCGGATCGCACGGCGATTCGTGGCAAGTCGTTGACTCTCAATGCCTTTCTCTGCTCTAATCGAGGGTTCCCCGGAGATTTTCATCCATGAAGCGTACCTACCAGCCCTCCAAAGTCCGTCGCGCCCGAACGCACGGCTTCCTCGTTCGCATGAAGACCAATGGCGGCCGTGCCGTCATCGCGGCCCGCCGCGCCAAGGGTCGCAAGCGTCTCGCCGTCTGATTCCAGACGTCGGACTGAACGCTTCGCCGGTAAGGAATTCCAGGGCGGCTTCTGCCGCCCTCGTTGTGTCTGTCTCACGCTCCTCGTCGAGGGCGTGGTTGCCGCGCATTGAATTCTTGCCTCACGGCACACCGGGCCGGCGGCCATGACCGCAGGCGACCTCGATTCCACGCTGCTTGGTCGCATTGTCCGGCCGGCGGACTACGTGCGCGTGCTCGCGACGCCCATGCGTCTGCGCAGCCCTCATTTTGCCGTCCATCACCTGGGCGGCAGGCCGCTGCCTTTGAAGCGTCCGATGGCGCGTTCCGCGGCAAGCACCGAATCGTCGACGTCTGTTCTCGAGCCCGACTCGAGCGGCCATGCACCGGTCGACCCCAGCTTGTCTACAGAGTTATCCACAGGCTTCGTTTCCAAGGAGGCGAAAGTTGTGGACGACCTGAACCCGGCGCTGGTGGAAACCCCGATCACCGGCCGGCCGTTCGACCGTTGGCTGGGGCTGGTGGTGCCCAAGCGCCATGCAAAGCGGGCGGTCACCCGCACGCTGGTCAAGCGACAGATCCGCAACGTGGCGGCCGCCTGCGCGCCGCAGCTGGAGCCCGGCCTGTGGGTGGTGCGCCAGCGCTCGCCGTTCGATCCGAAGCAATACCCCAGCGCCGCGTCCGACGCCTTGAAGGAGGCGGCGCGCGCCGAGCTGCGCGCGCTGTTCGACAGGGCGGTGCGCGGCGAACGCGACAAGGTCAGGCCGCGTCCGCCCGGAGAAGCGCCGTACAACGGCAAGGGCAAGGGCAAGGGCGACGGCAAAAGCTCGAAGAGCCTGGCCAAGCCCCCGGAAAGTCCGCCATGCGCGGCCTGAACGTGCTGCTGCAGCTGCCTCGCCGCGTGCTCATCGGCGCGGTGCGCCTCTACCGGCTGCTGCTGAGCCCCTGGGTGGGCCAGAGCTGCCGCTTCACGCCCACCTGCTCGGCCTACGCCATCCAGGCGCTCCAGAAGCACGGCGCGCTCGTCGGCACCGGGCTGGCGGCATGGCGCATCCTTCGCTGCAATCCGTGGTGTCACGGCGGTTGCGACGAAGTCCCCGACAATATGCCCTGGGATCGCGCGAAAGCGTCCCCATCTCCAGCACGTTCCGCAGCCGGCCTGTTCACGGGCCTGCTGCAAGCTGACTCCGGCCGCGCGCCGGCCGCCGCGATGCCGACCCCGGTCGCGACCGACAAAAACAACCTCTCGAACCCCCCCACATGACCGAAGTCCGCCGCACCCTGCTGCTGGTCGTCCTGATGATGTCGCTGCTGATGCTGTTCGACAAGTGGCGCGTCCATCACGGCGAACCCTCGCTGATGTCGCCGCGTCCGGCCGCCCAGGCCGTCGGCGCTTCGCAGGCGGCCTCCGCGGTGGTCAACAACGCGCCGCCGGTGGCCGCGGCCACGGCGGCCTCTGGCGCCGCGTCGGGTGCCGTCGTGGCGCTGCCGATCGAGGACGTCACCATCCAGACCGACGTGGTCAAGGCCACGCTCACCACGCTGGGCGCCGACATGGTCGACCTCGACCTGCTCAAGTACCAGGACGTCGACAACCACTCGGAAGTGTGGCGCCAGATCAAAGGCCTGGTCGGCATCCACGACGTGGTCCCGCCCAAGGCCGACGTGAAGGTGTTCGACACCAACAACGCGCAGTTCTACGCCGCGCAGACCGGGCTCACGAGCCTGGCCGGCCGCGACGCGCTGAAGCACGGCGTGATGCGCCTGGCGAGCACCGAGCGCACCCTGGCCGACGGCAAGGACGAGCTGTCGGTGCGCTTCGAGTCGCCCGAGGTCGAGGGCGTGCAACTGGTCAAGACCTACACGTTCCATCGGGGCAGCTACGCCATCGACGTCACGCACCAGGTGATCAACCACTCGGCCGCGCCGATCGCGCCCGACCTGTACCTGCAGCTGGTTCGCGACGGCCGGGTGCCTCCGGGCGGCTACTTCAACGGCCCGAGCTCGTACACCGGGCCGTCGGTCTACACCGAAGGCTCGTTCCACAAGATCTCGTTCTCCGATCTCGACAAGGGCAAGGACAGGGGCGTCATCGACCCCAAGGCCACGTCGCAGAACGGCTGGATCGCCATGATCCAGCACTACTTCTCGTCGGCCTGGATCCTGCCGGCCGATACCGCGCGCAGCTACAGCGTGGGCCGCTACGACGCCAGCGTCCACGCGCAGACCACGTACTTCACCGCCATGTACACGCCGGTGGGCACCATCGCCCCGGGTTCCAGCAATACGGTCAAGGCCACGCTGTTCGCCGGCCCGCAGGAAGAGAAGCTGCTGGCCCCGCTGGCGCCCAATCTCGAGCAGGTGAAGGACTACGGCCTGCTCAAGATCATCGCCCAGCCGCTGTTCTGGCTCCTGAGCAAGATCCACCTGGTCATCGGCAACTGGGGCTGGTCCATCGTGGCGCTGGTGTTCCTGCTGAAGATCGCGTTCTACGGCCTCAACGCCAACGCGTACCGTTCGATGGCCAAGATGAAGGCGGTCAACCCGCGCATCCAGGAACTGAACGTCCGCTACAAGGACAACCCGCAGCAGAAGCAGCAGGAGATCATGAAGATCTACCGCGAGGAGAAGGTCAACCCGCTGGGTGGCTGCCTGCCGATCCTGATCCAGATGCCGATCTTCATCGCGCTGTTCACGGTGCTCACGTCGTCGGCCGAGATGCGCGGCGCGCCGTGGCTGGGCTGGATCCACGACCTGTCCATCATGGATCCGTATGCGATCCTGCCGATCCTGATGACGGCCACGTCGCTGCTGCAGGTGTCGCTGCAGCCCACGCCGGCCGACCCGATGCAGGCCAAGATGATGTGGCTGATGCCGCTGGCCTTCAGCGCCGCGCTGTTCTCGTTCCCGGCCGGCCTGACGCTGTACTGGGTCACCAACAACACGCTGACCATCGTGCAGCAGTGGCTCATCAACCGCCAGATCAACGGCGCCAAGCCCAAGGCCCTGAAGGCCACCGACGCGAAGATCGTCAAGGGCTGAACGGAGGGGTCCATGACCTCGCTCGCCCGGCACAACGACCCGATCGTCGCCATCGCCACGGCCCCCGGCCGCGGCGCCGTGGGCATCGTGCGGGCCTCGGGCCGCGACCTGTCCACGTTGATCGCCGCCGTCTGCGCGAAGCCGCTCACGCCGCGCATGGCGCACTACGGTCCGATCCGCGACGCCCATGGCGAGCCGCTCGACCAAGGCCTGGCCATCCACTTCCCCGCGCCGAACTCCTACACCGGCGAGGACGTGCTGGAGCTGCAGGCCCACGGCGGTCCGGTGGTGCTGCAACTGATCCTCGCGCGCTGTCTCGAGGCCGGCCGAAGCATCGGCCTGCGCGTGGCCAACCCGGGCGAGTTCACCGCCCGCGCGTTCCTCAACGACAAGCTCGACCTGGCCCAGGCCGAGGCCGTGGCCGACCTGATCGACGCCAGCACCGAGGCCGCGGCGCGTTCCGCCGGGCGCTCGCTGGCGGGCGCGTTCTCGAAGGAGATCACGGCGCTGGGCGAACGCATCGTGCACCTGCGCATGCTCGTCGAGGCCACGCTCGACTTCCCCGAGGAAGAGATCGATTTCCTCGAGCGCGCCGGCGCGCGCCAGCAACTCGCCGACATCCGCACGCAGCTCGACGCCGTCATGGCGCGCGCGCGCCAGGGCGCGCTGCTACGCGAGGGCCTGCGCGTGGTGCTCGCGGGCGCGCCCAACGTCGGCAAGAGCTCCCTGCTCAACGCGCTGGCCGGCGCCGAGCTGGCCATCGTCACGCCCATCGCCGGCACGACGCGCGATCGCATCACCGAGACCATCCAGATCCACGGCGTGCCCGTGCACGTGATCGACACCGCGGGCCTGCGCGAGGCCAGCGACGAGGTGGAGAAAGTGGGCATCGCGCGCAGCTGGCAGGCCATCGCCGACGCCGACGCGGTGCTGTTCCTGCACGACCTGAGCCGCGCCGACGACCCGCAGGCGCAGGCCGACGACGCGGCCATTGCCGCCGACCTGGCGCACGCCCACGCGGCCGAGCCGCTGCACGTGTTCAACAAGCGCGACCTCGCGCCCGACCACCCGCTGCCGCCGGGCGCGCTCGCGCTGTCGGCCCAGACGGGCGCCGGTCTCGACGTCCTGCGCGACGCCCTGCTCGAACGCGCCGGCGCCACCCACGTGCCCGACGGCGTGTTCATCGCGCGCACGCGTCACGTGGAGGCGCTCGCGCGCACCGGCGAGCACCTGCAGCTCGCCCGGCTTCACGCCGACCAGCGAGACGCCGCGCTCGACCTGTTCGCCGAGGAACTTCGCCTCGCGCACGGCGCCCTGGGCGAGATCACGGGGCAGTTCACGGCGGATGATCTGCTGGGCGAGATCTTCGGGCGGTTCTGCATCGGCAAGTGAACCGGGCACCCGTATCCGGGGTGGATACAGGGTGTCGTATCGACGGCCTATCGGCAGGAGCAGGGCGCACTTGAGCGAGACGGATGCGAGGGCGTGACTTTCTGCACGCAACTCGGGCCTTCCGCGCCGGCCATCCGCTGTCACACACTGATACATTCTCTCGGCGCCGTCTTCCTGTTCCGCCGGGTTGGTCGGTTTCCCTGCGCGGGGCTGCGTTCGCCGTCTCCGCGCCAACTCCTGAGGATTTCCATGAAGATGAAGCAAGTCGCCGTCGCCGGCCTGATCGCCCTCGCCGCCCTCGGCGCCCAAGCCGCCACCGTCAACGCCACGGTCGGCTCGCAGAGCGCTACCGAGTTCCTGCTGTCCGACAGCAACGTCAGCGGCGGCCTGCTGCTGCAGTCCGGCATCGACAACGTGGCCGCCAAGCCGGACGGCACGAACGCTGGTTCGTGGTTCGTGGCCGGCGAGAACGGCGCCAACGGCGGCGCCGCCACCGTCTCGTTCATGACCGGCACCGAGTCGGTCAGCTTCGACTGGGGCAGCCCGGACAGCTGGAACACGCTGACGGTCACGCTCTCCGACGGTACCTCGCAATCGTTCAGCGCCACCGCTCTCGGCCTGGGCAGCAGCTACTCGTACGTTGATTTGAGCGCCGCTGGCGGCCTCTGGATCAAGTCGATGACCTTCTCGGCCAGCCAACCGGCCTTCGAAGCCTCGAACTTCAAGGTCTCCGTGGTTCCCGAGCCCGCCAACGTCGCCCTGCTGCTGGCCGGCCTCGGCATGGTCGGCATGATGGCGCGTCGTCGCCGCGCCTGATCCGGTCTTCCGGACACCACGAGAAAAGGGCCTGCGGGCCCTTTTTTTTGGTTCATCGCTGGATTGCGGGGGGCGTCGGATTGCGGGGTTTCGGTTTGCGGGGGTTTCGGATGGCGGGGCGTGTTGGGTCAGTCACGACTCACCGGGCAAGTCTCTTTTGTTCGTGTCCCCCGCCGGCCTGCGGCGCGGCTCCTCCTTGACCTCACAAAAGAGACTCGCCCGGTTCGTCGTTCCACGCGCGGTGTGCCAACGGACAACATTCGCGGGTGGAAGAAGTCTGCGAACTTGTGAGGTGGTCTTGGCTTCGTCGGGGTGTCGAGGCCGCGACGAAGCCCGCGGCCTGCCGGCTCACACGCCATCGGGCCTGACGCGAATCGCGGATCGGGATACCGGCGCTACTTTTCGTGATGGACGACCGGCGCCACCACGTCATCCGCGCGCGTAGTCGCGGAATCCGTCCCGAGACGCCTTTGTTCGCCAGCGTGGATCCTGCGACTGCGCGCAGGATGACGCTGTTGGCACGGTGAGGACGCTGTTGGCGCGGTGCTGACGCAGTTGGCACGGTGATGACGCCGTTTCCGAGGTGATCTCCCCCTTCGTGGTCACGAGAAGGAGCGTCAGCGTCGCGATGCGAAATTCGCGTCCGGCCCGACGGCGTGTGAGCCGGCTGGCCGCGGGCATCGTCGCGGCCTCGACGGCCCGACGATGCCAAGACCACCTCAAAAACTCGCGGACTTCTCCCGCAGCGAATGTTGTCCGCGGGCCGCCCAGGGTTGGAACGACGAACCGGGCGAGTCTCTTTTGTGAGGTCAAGGAGGAGCCGCGCCGCAGGCCGGCGGGGGACACGAACAAAAGAGACTTGCCCGGTGAGTCGTGACTGATCCAGCGCGCCCCGCAAACCGACCCCCGCAAACCGACCCCCCGCAATCCGACGCACCCCGCAATCCGGCGATGAACCAAAAAAAAGCGCCGCGGGTGCGGAGCTTTTCGCTCGGAGCGAGGGACTTGTCAGCCGCGGCGGCGACGGGCGACGGCGCCCAGGGCGCCCAGGCCGGCCAGCATCAGGGCCAGGCTGCCGGGTTCCGGCACGGCGGTGACGCTGACGTTGTCCAACAGGGCACCGACGTTGTCGTTGCTGGCGTCGTAGAAGCTGAACGTCAGCACGCCACCGGAGGCATGGCCGTAGACGGTGTAGTACGCGTCGTCGTTCTGGCCCGGCGTGTAGTGGGTATCGGCACCGCCCGAGATGGACACCGTGGTGTATTCGGTGCTGCCGTCGCGGTGGTTGCCCGCCAGCTCGAACGTCAACGCGTATTCGCCATCCGCGAGACCGGTGAACGTCTTCGTCAGCGTCGCGGCGTGGCCGGTCGAGCCGTCGAGGTCGATGAACTCGCCGTTGCCGGGCAGGAAGTTGAACTGGCCGCCGTCCGGAATGATGTCCACCGTGGCGTTTTCGCCAGAGATCGTCCAGCCGCTCGGCGTCGTGTTCAGGCCACCGGCGTTGCTGTTGAAGTTGTCCGACCACGTCCAGGCGGTGGCGTGCGCCGAAGCGGAAAGAACCATCGCGGCAGCGACGGCAAGCATGCGGAATCTCATTTTCGTACCCCTCATTGGTAAAAAGGTTGTCTCGAAAATATTGTGTCCAGATGCAAGCGATCAGCCGCATACGGGAAACCCGTAGACGAGCCCGCCAGTTCACCGGAAGTGGTGAGCTTCGAGCCGCCTCAACCTAGGGGGCGCGCTATTTCGCCAGCCACTGGGGCGTGCAGCGCAACACCTCGTCCAGGGTGGTGAGTCCCTCGGCCACCTTCATCAGGCCCGCGAGCCGCAGCGGGCGCATGCCTTCCAGCATGGCCTGGCGCGCGAGCCTGGCCACGTCGAGATTGGGATGGATCGCGTCCTTCAGCGGCTCGGTCATGGGCATCAGCTCATACAGCGCGGCGCGACCGCGGTAGCCCGTGTTGCGGCAGGCCACGCAGCCCACCGCCTTCATCGGCCGCAGGCGTCCGCCCAGCTTCCAGGGCTGGGCCAGTTCCTCGAGCATCTTCGAGGTGTCGCCCGAGTCGTCGGGCACCTTGCACAGCGGGCACAGCGTGCGGGCCAGGCGTTGCGCCAGCACGCCGATGACCGTGGCCGAGATCAGGTACGGCGGCACGCCCAGGTCGACCATGCGGGTGATGGCCGACGGCGCGTCGTTGGTGTGCAGCGTGGAGAACACGAGGTGGCCGGTGAGCGCGGCCTGGATCGCCATCTCGGCGGTCTCGAGGTCGCGGATCTCGCCCACCATGATGATGTCCGGATCCTGGCGCATCAGCGAGCGCAGGCCGGTGGCGAAGTCGAGGTCGATGGACTGCTGCACCTGCGTCTGGTTGAACGCCGGCTCGATCATCTCGATCGGGTCTTCGACGGTGCAGACGTTCACCTGCTCGGTGGCCAGCTTCTTCAGCGTCGAATAGAGCGTGGTGGTCTTGCCCGAGCCCGTGGGCCCGGTCACCAGGATGATGCCGTGGGTCATGCTCATCAACGCCTGCCAGCGCTCGGCCTCGGCGGTGGTGAAGCCCAGGCTCTCGAAGGGCTTGTCGACGGTACCCGGATCGAAGATCCGCATCACCACCTTCTCGCCGAAGGCGGTGGGCAGCGTGGACAGCCGCATTTCCACCTCGGCGCCGGGCATGCCGCCCGCGCCGTCGGGGCGCTTGGTCTTGATGCGGCCGTCCTGCGGGCGGCGGCGCTCGATGACGTCCATGCGTCCCAGCAGCTTGATGCGTGCGGTCATCGCGTTCATCACCGCCGCGGGCACCTGGTGCGCCGTGTGCAGCACGCCGTCGATGCGCAGTCGGATGGCGGCCATGTCGCGGCGCGGCTCCAGGTGGATGTCGCTGGCGCGCTGCTCGAAGGCGTATTGCCACAGCCAGTCGACCACCTGCACCACGCCCTGGTCGTTGGCGTCGAGCTGCCCCTTTGTCTTGCCCAGCTCCACCAGTTGCTCGAAGCTGTTGGCGGCCGAGGCCCCCGTGGTCTTGTTGGCGAAACGCACCGACGCGGCCAGCGAGTAGAACTCGGGCGTGTAGCGGGCGATGTCCTCGGGATGCGCCAGATGCAGTCGCACCGGCCGCTTCACGAAAGCCTCGATCTCGGGCACCCATCCGATGTCGAACGGCTCCGACGTGGCCACGGTCACCTCGGTGGCGTTCACGCCGATGGGCAGCGCGCGGCGCGACTCGGCGTACGCCACCGACATCACCTCCGACACGCGGCCCACGTCCACACGCAGCGGATCGATGCGCTGATACGGCAGATCGAAGCGCGCGGCCAGCCAGCGGGCCAGCGCGTCTGTGTCGAGCACGCGGCCGTCGCGAATGTCGACCAGGCTGATGCCGCCCAGGCGCTGCAGCGGATGCAGGCCGGACGCGCTGGTGCCGAATCGGCGCAGCAGCTTGTCGGCTTCCTCGGGCGCGAGCACGCCGTCGTCGCGCAACCACTTGAGCAGCTGGCGCAGCTCCAGCCGGCCGGTGGGCGGCGTGTGGCGACGGCCGGGAGCGCTCGCGGGCGCGCGCACCAGGATCGGCGCGGGCTTGACGAAAGGGGTATCGGCCATGGTGCCTCTCAAAGGGATAGCGGCCGCACCATGCGCAGCCACTTGCGCGCCGGCAGGCCGAAGCGCGATTCGATGTTATCCGCCCGGGCGGACAGGGTGTCGCGATCGGGCACCACCACGCCGCGGCCGGCGATGACCACGGTGTTGCCCTCGCGCGTGGGCCGCAGGCTCCACACCTGGTCGAGGCCGAAGGCCGACGCGATGCGCGCGGCGCTGGCGGCGAAGCTGGTGTCGCGGCCGAACAGGTTGACGGCCATCAGGCCGCCGTGCGCCAGCACGCCGTGGCAGGCCGCGTAGAACGCGTCCGAGTCGAGCACGGGAGCGGCGGCATCGTGATCGTAGAGGTCGACGCTGAGCACGTCGGCCGACTGCAGGTTGGCGGCGGCCTGCACCCAGGCGCCGGCGTCGGCCTCCACCACCTGCAGGCGGGCGTCGTCGGCGGGAAGCTGGAACCACAGGCGGCACGCGCCGATCACGGTGGGGTTGAGCTCCACCGCCGTGGTGCGCATGCGCAGCACCTTGTACGTGAAGCGCGTGATGGACGCGGCGCCCAGCCCCAGCTGCACCGCATGGCCCTGGTCGACCTCGTCCTGCGGCCGCCAGAGCATCCACGCCATCATGCGCTGCACGTACTCCAGCTCGAGGGACTGGGGCTTGCGGACGCGCATGGCGCCTTGCACCCAGGGCGTGCCCAGATGCAGGTAGCGCACGCCGTCCTGCTCGGACATGGTGGCGGGTTCGAACGGCTGTGTTCTTCTTCTCATGCCAGATCGTAGCGCGAGAACACCTCGCGCCACGCCGACAGCTTGCGCTCGAAGCTCCATGCCGCATTGGCGGGGCTGGTGGACGGCAGGGTATGCACGTCCACGCCGAGCCCCTGCACGAGCCGGCGCGACCGCGCGGACTCGGCGCCGTTGTGCACCACGGCCTGCAGGCCCGGGGCCAGGCCCCTCAACTGTGCGAGGTCGTTGGGCACCGGCTTTCGGATCGCGCTGTCGAGGCTGCCCTCGCGCTCGCAGGCGCGGTAGACATCCCACAGGCCCACGCGGTGGCGGCGCAGCGCGTCGACACGCGCCGGATAGTCGAGGGCGACGAGATCCTCGTCCCACAGCGCCGACAGCAGCGGCCACAAGTTGTTGCGCGGGTGGCCGTAGTACTGCTGGGCAGCCAGCGAGGCGACGCCGGGAAAGCTTCCGAGGACGACCAGGCGCGCGTCGGGCGCGATGACGGGAGGGAGGCCTTGGAGCATGTATTGGGGTCAGGCAGCCGCCCGCAACGCCGTCAGCCGATGGGGCGGCGTCGCTCGGGCGGGAGCCAGACCCCTTGGATCAGTTGCCGGTGAGCTTGTCCACGCCGCGGTGGATGGCATGGCCGGTGGCGCGCACGCCCCGGTGGATGGCGTGGCCCGTGGCGCGCACGCCGGTGTGCACCGCGTGCCCGGTGGCGCGGACGGCGCCGTGGACGGCGTGGCCGGTGCTGCGCAAGCCGTTGTGGATGTCATGGCCGGCCTCGCGCGTGTCCTCGCGGACGCTGTTGCCGGCCACGCGGGTGTCGGACGATCCGTGCGCGCTGGCATAGGCGGCGTCCATGCGCTGCTGGCGCGCGACGTCGGACTCGCCGTCCTGGGCGAAGGCGCCTGCGGACAACGCGACGAGGGAAAGGGCAACGGCGGATTGGAGCTTGTTCATGGAAACCTCGGCGGACAAAAGACGCTGCGCAACGCGACAGCAGATGATTGAATGGCAATCGACGGACCTATTTCAGCAGCGTGGCCTTGAAGTGCATCCACACCAGCGTGCCGCCGTCGATCTCGGGCGCGGCCGGACCCACCGCGCGCTCGGCCAGGCGGTTGTCGGTGGCCAGGCCGGGAATGACGTGGCCGCTGCCGTGCAGCACCACCTGCTGCGACACCTGCCCGCTGACGCAGTTGGAGCGCACGATGCGCTCGGCCCAGCGGTGGCGGTCGTCGGCGGACTGCTGGGTGAGCGCCTCGCGCGCGGTGGGCGCGGCGCAGCCGGCGCGGTCGGCCCAGAAGCGGAAGGTGTCGTCGGCGGAGCGCAGCGCGGCCTGGGTCTCGCCGCGCCGTACCGTGCCGTCCACCTGGCCGCGAAACGGGACCGCGGGATCCTCGGTGCCGTTGACGGCCAGCCACGGCAGGGGCCGCGGCGATTTGCAGTTGCGCGCCAGGGCGTCGGGCATCGTCGACAGCAGGCTGGCGGCGGCGCGCAGCGCCTCGCCGGCGTCGCAGGCGAAGCGCATGGTCATGAAGCCGCCGTGGGCCGAGCCCACCATGAAGACGGCCGACGGATCGCCGTGGTCCTGCGCGATCACGTCGGCGATGACGGCCTTGAGGAAGCGCACGTCGTCGACGGTGGACGCGGGACTGCCGGAGATGGAGGTGCCGCGCACGTCGTTCCAGTGGCGGTCGAGCGCGTCGGGCGCCACCACCAGGAAGCCCTCGCGGGCGCCCAGCGTGGGCAAGCTCGTTTCGCGCCAGATGTCCTCGGCCGACTGCGAGCCCGCATGCAGGAGCACCACCACCGGCAGGCGGCCCGCGCCCCGCACGCCGGGCGCCGGCTGCACCAGGTAGCTGCGGTCGAGCCCGCCGATGCTGATGTGGCGCCGCCTGGCGGTGGCCAGGCTGCCGCGCTCGGGCATCGTGCCCGAGCTCGTGCGGGCGCGCATCATCGACGAGGCCAGCAGGGCGTCGGAGGCCGCGCCGGCCGGCGTGCGCGGCGCGCCGGAGGCCGGCGTGGCCGGGGCCATCAGGTTGGCGTCCGGGTCGACGAGGGTGACGGCGCTGACGTCGACGATGGCCTGGGCCGGATCCATCGCCAGCGCGAGCGCGCCGGCCAGCGCCACGGCGAGCGTCGCCAGGCCGCGGTGGAGGCGGGCGGGGACCTTCGACGGACGTCCGGGAGGTTGACTCATGTTTTTTGTTCTCGAGCAGCTTGTCCAACGCGCGGCCGAGCTCGTCCGTTGACGGCACGTGCCTGTACGGCCGCTGAAGGGGGCGGCCGGCGCGGCGCCCCTGCTTGATCGAACTCGACAGCGGGAGTTCCGTGAACGGCCAGGTTTTGCGTTCGCTCACGCGCGTGAAGGTTTGTGAACCTAGGGAGACCCTCCCTAGGTCCGGCCCGCCCACGCGTTGACCCTGCCCCGGATCGCGCCAAGACTGGGCCCAGTCCCACCGGGGCGTACAACAACGGAGATATCCTCATGATCCACACACCCCGCGCCGTCATCACAGCGCTGGCCCTCGCCGCGCTGGCGGGCACCGCCGTGCCAGCGCTCGCAGCCGGCGGCATCAAGGCCGCCTACGTCGAGCAGGTGATCCCGGCCAAGACCTACACCGGCCGCATGCAGGTGCTCAACACCACGACCTCGATGGGCCCCGGCAACGGCATCCTCGGCGTCACCAGCATCACGCTGACCAACTTCGACACCAGCCCGCAGCAGGTGTTCATCTTCGTGCCCATCTTCTCGGGTGGCGGCTGTGGCAGTGGCGGCAGCAACATCGTGGGGGGCAGCCAGCCGCAGATGACCGTGTACGTGCAGCCGCAGTCCACGCTGCACCTCACCTACCCCACGCCCATGGTGATCAATCCCTTCGCCAGCATCACCTGCATCGCCGCCGAGGTCACCACCCTGCTGCACGGCGGCTCGGTGGAGATCGACGTCAACGGCGTTGTCAACTGACCCCGACATCCAGAAGAAGGACGACTCGATGAACACGATCACCCAGGCATTCGCCGCCGCCCTGCTGGCACTGGTCGGCGCCGCCGCCCACGCCAGCACGCAAGTCCTGGCCGGCAGTCTCGGCGACAGCGCGGATCCCCACCTCTACGCCGCCGACCTGACGGCGTTGCCCACGCCGCTCCCCGCCGATTTCGACCCCGGCAACGACGTTGCGCTGTACCAGTTCATCTTCGCGCAGGCCGGCACGTTCACCCTGGGCAGCACCACCTATGGCCTCGGCGGCCTCGATCCTTACATCACCATGTTTTCAGGCAACGACTTCAGCGCCACCCTGGTCGGGTCCACCGTCGACGACGTGGTCTGGTCGGCGCCGGTCGCCGCAGGCTCCTATTGGGTCGCGATCGGGGCGTGGGAGAACATGTCGTTCGCGGAGAACACCGGCGTGGGCACGCTCGCGGACGGCTTCATCGGCATCGTCGACTCGGTCGGGTACGCCGACGGCAAGTATTCGGTCACCGCCACGTTCGACACGGGCGTGACGCCGCCGCCACCCATTCCCGAACCGTCGTCGGCGTTGCTGCTGGGCATCGGACTGGCCGCCCTCACCGTTCGCGCGCGAGTCGGCGCGCGCTGACGCTCAGCCCATCGCGAGCGAGTCGCACACCTCGTCGAGCACCGCCGCCTCTTCCGGCGGCAGCTTGCCGGCGGCCAGCAGCGTGGCGCGCTGCACGCCGCGCAGGCGGAAGTACAGCTCGTCCTCGAGCGCCTCTACCTCGGCGGCGTCGGCCGCGACCATGGCCTCGGGGTTCCACAGGCCGCTCTCGTTCCAGCCGGCGCGCAGCCGGCCGATGAGGAACTGCGCCAGCTCCATCGCCTTCTTCATCGCCAGCAGCTTCGAGCGGCCGGAGACGGCCGCCACGTTGGTTTCGGCCGCGCTCAACACGTCGCCCAGCGCCAACAGGCGGGCCTGGACGTCGGCCGGCTCCATCACCGACTTCTGCGGCGCCAGCGCGCTGGCGGCCTGCGTGACGCGGCCCATCCAGTGCTGGTCGAACTCGCCCGGCACGGCGCGCAGCGCCACGCTGGCGCGCAGCAGCGTGTCGTAGGGGCTGCGCACGGCGCTCAGCGTGGCCTCGGTCACGGCCAGCAGGCGGCCCAGCGGCGAGAGCCGGTCGGCCTCGATGGCGTGCGGGTAGCCCGTGCCGTCGAGCCGCTCATGGTGTTCGGTCACGGCGCGCGCCATCGACGCCGGGTAGTTGGTGAGCTGCGAGATCAGCAGCGAGCCCACGTGCGGATGCACCACCAGCTGCTGGTAGCTGACGAAGTCGAGCGCGCGGTCGGCGTCGGCCTCGCCGTGGGCCGACGCGATGTACATCTCGCCAAGGTCGTGCGTGAGGCCGCACAGCATGGCCAGGCGGATGGACGCGACGTCGCCGCCGCTGGCCGCCATCAGCGCGCCGTTGAGCGCCATCGCCGCCACGGCATGGTCGTAGGCCTGCGGACGCGAGGTCTCGGCGGCGGTGAGCAGCAGTTGCACCACCGGGTGCAGCGGCAGGTAGGCGGCCTCGCGCGCCAGGCGCGCGCCATGTGCGCGGAGAACGGGCGCGAGGGGCGTGTCGCTTTGCAGCAGTTCGTTGAGCGAATCCAGCAGCGTGATCGAGGTGACGCCGTCCTGGGCCACCAGGCAACTCTCCAGCGGCTGGCGCAACTGGCGATCGAGCAGCCTGCGCTGCAGCGCGGCCGACACCGGCTGGTTGCTGGCCCACAGCTTGATGCCGGAGATGTCGAAGATGTCCGTCGCCGCGATGATCCGCTTGGTCTCGCTCGCCTCCAGGATGGCGGCCAGCGCGTGCGGATTGGCGCTCCGGAACGGGGCCTGGTAGGACAGGGTCGACATGGCGGCGGATCCGGGAGTTTCGTATCTCCTTCTTCGGCCGCCGGCGCCGTCGCTTGAGGGCGCCTATCCGGAGAAAACCCTTGGTATAACCTCTCATTCCACGCGCAGTCGCAGGATGACCGGCACGGGGCGTGGATCCTGCGACTGAACGCAGGATGACCCGAACATGCCTCAGTCCTGGCGCAGCAGCGCGTGCATCTGCAGGCAGCGCCGGAACTGCCCGCGCCGGAGGTAGGCCCAGGTCAGCTCCGACACGCTCAGGGGCAAGGCGGCCTTCCAGGCCTCGCGCAGCGTCGCTGGCGTCGTCCCGTCGGTGGTCGAGGGCGGGAACGAGCGCAGGACCCGGTTGCAGTCGCGCCAATCGCGCGTGGCGAAGTGCGCCATGGCGAACAGCGTCGCCCGGCTGATGCCCGCGTCGGAGTCGCGCAGGTGCGGCCCCGAGCCGGCCAACGCGAGCATGCGGTCGCGCATCTTGGCGGGCGACGGCGTGCTGATCATGCTGCCGGGCCGCAACCGGTAGTGGATCCACGTCTGCGGCACGTGGATGAACGTGCGCGTGGACAGCGCCACGCGCGGCATCAGCTCGAGGTCTTCGTAGTCGCGCCGCTCCACGAAGCGCAGCGACGGCGACCAGGCATCGCGTCGCACGATCTTCGACCAGGCGTGCATCTGGCCGCGATGGAACAGGCCGTGCATCAGTTGGTCGCGATCGCGCGAGAGCACGTTGCTCAGGCCGTTGAAACTGCGCACGTGCGCGTTGCGCGCAAGCCGGCGGGCCTGGCTGCCGGAGCGGCGCTTCGGCGGCGCGACGTCGGCCGCGCCGATTTCAGGAACGACCTTGAAATCGCACATCACCAGGTCCGGCCGGTGCTTGTCGACCACCTCGCGCAGGGCCAGGATCGCGCCGGGCGCCATGGTGTCGTCGGAGTCGACGAACCACAGGTACTCTCCGCGCGCATGATCGAGCAGCGTGTTGCGCGCGACCGCGATGCCGCGGTTGACGGGGTGCGTCACGACGCGCACGCGTTGCGGGTGCCGCGCCTGCACGGCCGCCAGGATCGCGCCTTCGCCGTGCGGCGACGCGTCGTCGACGAAGATGACCTCCACACCGGGCACGTCCTGGTCGAGGATGGAGGCGACGCAGGCCTCGATGTAGGGCGCCACGTTGTAGACGGGCACCAGGATGCTGAGCCAGGGAGGGGACATCGTGAAATGCGGGTTGGGATCGGGGCGGCGCGCCGGCGGATTCACGGCCGAGATGCCTGTCTAGACAAGTCGACCGCCCACATTGTGTCATCACTGACACATGAATTGATCCCGCCCGGGGTTTCGTTGCCGTTTTTACGTTCCGGCAACGCGACCGGCCTCGCCGTCCGTTTGCAGGAGGGCCAGCCGGGGCATCACCGCCAGCGCGTTGGCCCGCGTCTGCGCCGCGAGCTCTGCCACCGTCACGTTGCGCAACGCCGCCAGGCTCTCGGCGATGCGCGCCACCTCGGCCGGCTCGTTGCGCGCCTGCGGCAACGGCGGCGACGCCGCCTCGCGCCCGGCCGCGGTGCGATAGAGCCAACGCGGCGGGATGTCGGGCGAGTCGGTCTCCAGCACCGGCACCGACACCGGCACGGCGACGGCCACGCGGCGGATCTGGTGCGCCGTCTCGAAGGTGACCGAGCCGCCGAAGCCCAGCCGGAAGCCGCGCTCCACGAAGTGCGCGGCCTGCTGGTCGCTGCCGTTGAAGGCGTGCGCGATGCCGCCCGGCACCTCGATGCGGCGCAGCCCGGCCAGCACCGCGTCCGACGAGCGCCGCACGTGCACCAGCACCGGCAGGCCGGCGCGGCGCGCCATCTTCAGCTGCTCGCGGTAGAAATGTTCCTGGCGCGGACGGATGGCGATCAGCCCCGGCACGAACAGGTCGACGCCGATCTCGCCGACGGCCACCAGGCGTGGGTCGTCGCGGTGGTCGCGCAGCGCCTGTTCCAGCCTGTCGAGATCGTCGTCGGCCGCGTCGCCCACGCACAGCGGATGGATGCCCAGCGCGTAGGCCAGGCCGTGGGCGTGCGCCAGCGTGCGAACCGTGTCGAAGTTGAACACGCCCACCGCCGGGACCACCTGCATCGTGACGCCCGCCGCATTGGCGCGCGCCACCACGGCCGGGCGATCGGCGTCGAACTCGCGAGCGTCGAGATGGGAGTGGGTGTCGATCCACTGCAGCATGCTCACGCGTCCTCGGCCACCACCGGCGGCACCAGCACGCCGCGCTCCAACCGCAGCTGGCGCTGGCAGCGCGCGGCGATGCGGCCGTCGTGCGTCACCAGCACGAACGCGGTGCCGCGCTCGCGCGCCAGCGCCAGCATCAGCTCGAACACGCCGTTGGCGGTGTCGCGGTCGAGGTTGCCGGTGGGCTCGTCCGCGAGCACGCACGCGGGCCGCGTGACGAGCGCGCGCGCGATGGCCACGCGCTGGCGCTCGCCACCCGACAGCTCGCCGGGGCGGTGCTGCGCGCGCGGGCCCAGGCCCACCGACTCCAGCATGGCCTGCGCCTGGCGGTGCGCCTCGGCCGTCGTCGTGCGCCGGATCAGCAGCGGCATGGCCACGTTGTCCAGCGCAGAGAACTCGGGCAACAGGTGGTGGAACTGGTAGACGAAGCCGAGGTGCTCGTTGCGGAACAGGCCCTGCTCCGCCAGGCCCATCTCGTTGATGTCCCGGCCCATCAGCGTCACGCGGCCGGCCGTGGGGGCGTCGAGCCCGCCCAGCAGGTGAAGCAGCGTGCTCTTGCCGGAGCCGGAGGCGCCGACCACGGCCAGCGTCTCGCCGGCACGCACCTGCAGGTCGACGTCGTGCAGCACCTGCACGTCGAGCACGCCATCGGTGAAGCGCCGGCCCAGGCCGGTGGCCTGCAGCACGACGCCGTCGGGTGCCTTGAGGTCATTCATAGCGCAGGGCCTCCGCAGGACGCACGCGGCTGGCGCGCCAGCTCGGATAGACGGTGGCCACGAACGCGAACAGCAGCGACCAGAAGGAGATGTGCAGCACCTCGGCCAGGTGCGGATCGCTGGGCATGTGGTCGATCAGGTAGACGCTGGCCGGCAGGAACGTGGTGTGCAGCAGCTGCTCGATGGCGGGCACGATGCTGGGGATGTTGAAGGCCACCAGCAGCCCGAACAGCACGCCGCCCAAGGTGCCGGCGATGCCCGACGACGCGCCCTGCACCATGAAGATCAGCATGATCGAGCGCGGGCTGGCGCCCAGCGTGCGCAGGATGGCGATGTCGGCCTGCTTGTCGGTGACGGTCATCACCAGCGTGGAGACGAGGTTGAACGCCGCCACCGCCACGATCAGCGTGAGGATGATGAACATCATCGTCTTCTCGATCTGCACCGCGTCGAACCAGGCGGCGTTGGTGCGCGTCCAGTCCTGCACGCGCACGCCTTGTCCCAGGCCGATGGCCAGCCGGTCGGCGGCTGCGCGGGCGTCGTGCACGTCGGCCAGGCGCAACTGCACGCCGGTGGGGCCGCCGGTGCGGTACAGCCTGGCGGTGTCGTCGATGGAGGCCAGCGCCAGGGCGCTGTCGTACTCGTAGTGGCCCACCGAGAACAGGCCCACCACGTTGAACGACTTCAGGCGCGGCAGCGCGCCCGCGGGCGTCACCTGCGCGCCCGGCGCGATGACCGTCACCTGGTCGCCCACGGTGACGCCCAGCGCGCGCGCCAGCTCGGCGCCCAGCACGATGTTCCAGCTGCCCGGGGTGAGCCTGGCCAGGATGCCGTCGTGCTGCAGGCTGGAGGCCAGGTCGTTGATCTTCGATTCCTCGGCCGGATCCACGCCACGCACCACCGCGCCGCGCATGCCGTCGCCGTGCGCCAGCAGCGACTGGGTCTCGGTGTAGGGCGCGGCGGCGACGATGGTCGGCTCGATCGTCTTCGCCTTGGCGGCGAGGGCCTGCCAGTCGGCCACCGCATCGCCGTTCTCGTCCATCAACTGCACGTGGGCGATGGCCTTGAGCATGCTGTCGCTCACCTCCTTCTGGAAGCCGTTCATCACCGACAGCACGATGATCAGTGCCGCGACGCCCAGCGCGATGCCCAGCATCGACACCAGGGAGATGAACGAAATGAACGCGTTGCGCCGCCCGGCGCGACCGGCGCGCGTGTAGCGCCAGCCAATCAACCACTCAAAAGGCACGAATTTCCCCGCCCGCGTGGGGTCACGCCGGTCCGGGTTCATTCTAGGCGGCGCCTGTCGGGTGCCCTCGTGGGACGACGGCGCGACCATGCGGCGCGGCTGGCTGAACGCCCGCACAGGCCCTAAGATGGTCTCCAGACACGGGGCGCAGATTGAGCGCCAGAGAGAATGGATCAATGAAAGCACCCGACTTCGCCGGCGCCTCCAGGGAGGTTCTCACCTTTCTACACCAGCGCATCGGCATGGACCTGTGGATGGTCAGCCGCGCCGACAACGAGGATTGGGTCGTCCTGACGGCGGAAGACCACGGCTACGGCGTGCAGCAGGGCGACGTGTTCCGCTGGGCCGACACGTTCTGCTCGCGGATGGTGCGCGGCGACGGGCCGCGCGTGGCGCCCAGCACGGCCGACGTGCCTGCCTACGCGTCCATGCCGCTGGCGCAGCAGCTGCCCATCGGCGCCTACGTGGGCGCGCCGCTGGTGGACGCCAACGGCGAGCTGTTCGGCACGCTGTGCGGCATCAACCCGCAGCCCATGTCGTCGGCCCTCATCCAGGAGCAGCCCATGGTGGAGGTGTTCGCCGACATGCTCAGCGGCCTGCTCAGTGCGGAGCTCAACACCACGGCCATGGCCCGCGAGGCCGAGACGGCGCGCTCCGAGGCGCTCACCGACACCCTCACCGGCCTGGCCAACCGCCGCGGCTGGGAAGTGGCGCTGGCCGCCGAGGAAGAACGCTGCCGCCGCTACGGCGCCACCGCCTGCGTGGTGGCCATCGAGCTCGACGGCATGAAGTCGCCGGGCCTGTCGTTGGCCGCCCGCGACGCGCACGACGCCGTGCTGGTGCGCGCCGCGCAGGCGCTGCGCCAGACGGTGCGCAAGCCCGATACCCTGGCCCGCCTCGACGACGACCGTTTCGTGGTGCTGGGCGTGGAGTGCACCACCGCCGAGGCCATGGCGCTGCTGCGCCGCCTGGAGCAAGGCGTCCAGGGCGCCGACCTCTCGGCCGCGCTGGGCATGGCCATGCGCAATCGCAGCAGCGGGCTGTTCGACACCTTCGACCGCGCCATCGACGCGATGGTGGAGCATCGCGACGCCAGGGCGCGCGACTGACCGTCGCCCCACGGGATAATCACGGGATGCATCTCGTGATCCCCTTCGCATCGGCCCTGTCCGATGCCGCCGTGCAGGCCCTCGGCACGCTGAGCCTGCCCAACCTCGAACGCCTGCTGGCCCGCTGGGCGGTGGTCGACGGCGACGCGGAATCCGAACCGCTCGACGAGTACGCGCTGTCGCTTCCCCACGAGCGCCTGCTGGCCCGCCTGCGCGGCTGGCCCGTGCAGGACGGCCTGCTGCCCTTCGCCGCCGAGGCCGCGCGCGCCGACGGCCTCGCGCCCGTCACCGGCGCAGGATGGGGCCTGCTCACGCCGGCGCACTGGCACGTGGGCCACGACCAGGTCAACCTGGTCGACCCCGCGCTGCTGGAGCTTGACGAGCCCGAGGCGCGCACGCTGCACGCCACGCTGGCGCCGCTGTTCGAGGACCTGGGCTGGGCCTGGCATTGGGCCGGCCCCACGCGCTGGTACGTGAGCCACCCGTCGCTGGCCGAGCTGCCCACCGCGTCCATCGACCGCGTCATCGGCCGCAACGTCGACCTCTGGCTCAACGACCATCCCGGCGTGATGCTGGTGCGCCGACTGCAGAGCGAGGTGCAGATGCTGCTGTACGTGCATCCGCTCAACGACGCCCGCGAGGCGCGCGGCGCCATGAGCGTCAACTCGTTCTGGCTCAGCGGCACGGGCCCGGCGCAGCCGGCCGAACGCGCGCTGCCCGCCGACGTGGTGGTCGACGACCGGCTGCGCGCGCCGCTGCTCGCCGACGACTGGAGCACCTGGGCCGAGGCCTGGCATGCGCTCGACGCCGGCCCGCTGCGCGCGCTGGCCGAGGGTTCGGCCGACGTCCGCCTCACGCTGTGCGGCGAGCGCCTCGCGCGCACCTGGCAACCCGCGCAACGCCCGTGGTGGAAGAGCCTGTTCGGCGCCCGCGCCCCCGAGTCGCACGCCGTGCTGGAGGCCCTGTGAACCACTCCCCCCGCATCCACACCCGCGACGTTCCGCCGCGCACCGTCTTCGCGCTGGAGCAGGCCGGCGTGCATCCGCTGCTGGCGCGCCTGTTCGCCGCGCGCGGCGTGCGCAGCGTCGAGGAACTCGACGACGCGATGGCGCAGCTGCTGCCACCATCCACGTTGCGCGGCAGCGCAGAGGCCGCGCGCCTGCTGGCCGACGCCATCGAGCAGAACAAGCGCATCGTGGTGGTGGCCGACTACGACTGCGACGGCGCCACCGCCTGCGCCGTGGCCCTGCGCGGCCTGCAGATGCTGGGCGCCAACAGCGCGCGCCTGTCGTACGTGGTGCCCGACCGCCAGCTGCACGGCTACGGCCTCACCCCCACCATCGTCGACCTGGCCTGCGGCGACGACGGCCCCGACGACTCGCGCCCGTTCGACGCCGCCCGCGTGCCGCGCCCCGACCTGCTGGTGACGGTGGACAACGGCATCGCCAGCCTGGCCGGCGTCGCGCACGCACGCGCCCGCGGGATCGACGTGCTGGTGACCGACCACCACCTGCCCGCGCTGGTCGACGACCGCGTGGTGCTGCCCGACGCCAACGTCATCGTCAACCCGAACCAGCCGGACTGCACCTTCGAGAGCAAGGCGCTGGCCGGCGTGGGCGTGATGTTCTACACGCTGCTGGCCACGCGCGCGGAACTGCGCTCGCGCGGGCGCTTCGACGCCGCCTCGCAGCCGCGCCTCGACGCCCTGCTCGACCTCGTGGCGCTGGGCACCGTGGCCGACGTCGTGAAGCTCGATCCCAACAACCGCCGCCTGGTGGCGCAAGGCCTGAAGCGCATCCGCGCCGGGCGCATGCAGCCGGGCATCGCCGCGCTGTTCCACGTGGCCGCGCGCAAGCACGAGCGCGCCAGCGCGTTCGACTTCGGCTTCGCGCTGGGCCCACGCCTGAACGCCGCGGGGCGCCTGGCCGACATGACGCTGGGCATCGAGTGCCTGCTCACCGACGACCCCACGCGCGCCGCCGAACTGGCCGCCGAGCTCGATCGCATCAACCGCGAGCGCCGCGACGTCGAGGCCGGCATGCGCGAGCAGGCCGAGGTGCTGATGGAGCAGATCATGCCCACCGGCGCGCCGCCGCCGGCGCTGGCGCTGTTCCACGAGGGCTACCACGAAGGCGTGGTCGGCATCGTGGCCGGCCGCATGAAGGACCGGCTGCACCGCCCCACCTTCGTGTTCGCGGTGGGCGCCGACGGCTACCTCAAGGGCTCGGGCCGCTCCATCGCCGGCTTCCACCTGCGCGACGCGCTCGACCTCGTCACCAAGCGCCACCCGGGCGTGCTGCGCAAGTTCGGCGGCCACTCGATGGCCGCCGGCTGCACCATCGCCCGCGAAGACTTCGACACCTTCGACAAGGCCTTCTCCGCCGTCGCCCAGGAATGGCTGAGCCCCGCGGCGCTGGCACGCACGTTGGCCACCGACGGGCCGCTCGCCCTCGAGTGGTTCAACACTGCCACCGTGGCCGCGCTCGACGCGCAGGTGTGGGGCCAGGGCTTCGAGGCGCCCACGTTCTGCGACGAGGTCGATGTCGTGCAGCAGCGGCTGGTGGGCGAGAAGCACCTGAAACTGCGCGTGCGCCACGGCGGGCAGCTGCGCGACGCGATCTGGTTCGGGCACTCGGAGCCGGTGGCCGAACGGGTGCGGCTCGCGTACCGTCTCAGCATCGACGAGTTCCAGGGGCAGCAACGGCTGCAGATGGTGGTGGAAGCGGCGGGCTGAGCGCCCGATCTTCCTGGCGATTCCACTCTTGCCTCGCGGCCGGTGCGACGCGATACGCGGCGCGCAAGTCGAGCAGGAGCGGCACCCAGACGCCGCACATCGCAACGAGGATCGCCGACAGCATCCCATGGCTTGCTGTCGATCCAGCGCGACGACACGGGCAAGCGCACGGGCTGGGTGCTGGTTCGCAGCAGCAATCCGGGAAGCTACGTGGACCGGATCAACATCGAGTCCGGCGAATCGCACGCCTACAACTTCAGCCCGCCGGGCATGCAGGATCTTCGCGAGACGGTCACCGACGGCCATGGGGACATCCTGGCCGCGGTAACGGCAGACAGCGCGGTCTTCTCCGACGTCACGCGATACACCACCTGGTACCGGCGCGACGTGGAGGCTTCATGGCAAAAGGTCGACGAACGATCGGTCAACGACGACGCGATGAGCCCGTTGCGCGTATCGAGCCAACCCGGCCATCTGGTCATGCTCGCGCGCAATGGCGCGGACAAGCGCGCGATCTGGGACCACGACGTCGATCGGCACGCGTTCGGCGAGCGCCTGGCCGGCGACGACAAGGACGACATCGACTGGGTCTCCGCCGAGATCGACGACGGCGCGATCGTCGGCTACCGCTCCGGCGGCCTCAAGCCGAGCACTGTCTGGCTCGACCCGGCCATGTCCAAGCTGCAGGGTTTCGTCGACGACAGGCTTCCGGATCGGATCAACGTGTTGAGCCGTGTCGGGGCCGGCAACGTGGCCATCTGGTCCCGGTCGGACGTCGATCCCGGCACGCTGTTCCTTCTGGATGAGAAGACGCTCCAGATGAGCGAGATGATCAAGTCGCGCCCCGACATCGACGCGAAGCGCATGCAGCCGACGCAGGTGGTGCACTACGCCTCCGCGGACGGCCTCGACATCCCGGCCTACCTCACCCTGCCCGGCAAGCCCGATCGACCGGTGCCGCTGATCGTCCTGGTACACGGCGGCCCGTTCGCTCGCGATCATTGGGGCTGGAGCGAGGACGTACAGGTGTTTGCCGCCCATGGTTACGCGGTGCTGCAGCCGCAGTTCCGCGGCTCGACCGGCTTCGGGTTGCGCTTCGAGCAGGCAGGCTTCCAGCAATGGGGCCGGCGGATGCAGGACGACGTGAGTGCTGGCGTGCGCGACCTGATCGCCCGCAAGATCGTGGATCCGGCCCGCGTATGCATCGTCGGCAGAAGTGCGGGAAATCTGGCACAAGATCATCGGCGATCCGCAGCAGATGCATGACGCCTGGGCCGAGGTATCGCCACGCCTTCACGCGGACCGCATCCGCGCGCCCCTGCTCATCGTCCACGGCGACGAGGACGTCGTCGTCCCGATCAGCCACGGCGAAAAGATGCGCGACATCCTCGAAGACCAGCACAAGGACGTGGAGTGGCTGGTGTTCGACGCCGAAGGGCACGGCGTGCGTCTCGTCAACGACCGTCGGATCTGGTACGGCGCGATGCTGGATCTGTTCGCCCGCACGATCGGCGAAGGCGAGCCGCCCGTCGCGCCCAGCGACAAGATGTAAGCTCGGAAGCGCGACGCTTACTGCGTCAGGAACAAATCCGCGATCACGCCCGTGGCGATCGCCGCCAGTACGAAGTCGCCATTCACATTGACCCAGTGATACCCGCGCGGCGGCTGGCGCAGGTGGCGCGCCTTCCAGTCGGTGACCTCGTAGCGCTTGTCGCGGTACGTGGCCGGAACGCGGTCGCCCTTGTGCCAGTTGTGGTCGGGACCGGCGCCGCGCGCATGGTCGTCGTGGGCGCGCGGCGCGCCGTGACCGTCGTCGTGATGCTCCTGGCTCGGCTGATTGTCGTGATGGTCGTCGTGGCGATCCTGTGCCAGGGCGGCCACGGGCAGCACGAACGCGGCGGCAACGAGCAGGCCGGACAGGGACCTGAGGGGGTTCATGGCGGATTCCTGGTGAAAAGGTGAAGCCATTGTTCGGGCTGTGCCTTGGCGCCATCGTCGGCGCACGTCGGGTTCCGACGTCAGCCGGCCAACGTTGACCGCGTAGTCATCGCCCCTGTTTGCGAGACTTCACCGTAAGTCGGCGACGCCACAAACGTCAATGCAGCTGAGGCGCCTCCGCGACCAGCCGCTCGCGCCCCTCAGTTGTCACTTCGTAGCGGCCGCCGCCGTCGAACGACAGCAGCCCCAGACGGCTCAGTGCGTGCAGTTCTTGCAGGACTCTGCGCGTGGCAGGCTCGGGCATGCCGGCGGCGGTCTCGAGGAGAAGTTGGAGTTGGTCGGTGCTGAGCGACGGCGCCATGGGAATCCTGGAAGGGAGGTGAACCCGTGACCGGCAAGCCGAGCGCCCGACGGTGGGCGGGTTGCACTGACGATCGATCGCCGACCGCGACATGTTCGTCGCGCGCTGCGGCGCATCCTGGCCACCGGACATTCGACGGCCGTAAGGAATCGCCCTCCCCGCGCGACGAAGCAGTACCCTTTCCTCATGCGGACGCCTGCCTCGTCCGCGATTGCGATGACCACCTTGCTTCGCCTGCCGCGCCGCGCCCTCGCCGCGCTGTCCCTCGCCCTCGCCACCGTGGCCGCCGCCGGCGCGCCGACGGCCGCGTCGGCGGCGTCCACCTGCTCGGCCCGCTCGGCCGCCACGGTGCCCGCGATCGTCGAGCTCTACACCTCGGAGGGCTGCAGCTCGTGTCCGCCCGCCGAGCGCTGGCTGAGCGCGTTCAAGGGCCGCGACGACGTGGTCGCCCTCGCCTTCCACGTCGACTACTGGGACGGCCTGGGCTGGAAGGATCGCTTCGCGCGGCCGCAGTTCACGCAGCGCCAGAACGCCACCCAGCGCACCAGCGGCGCGCGCTTCGCCTACACACCGCAGGTGCTCCTGGACAGCCGCGATGCGCCCAACTGGCCATCGTACGCGCCGGCGTCGTTGCACCTCCGGACCGCATCCACGGTCGCGCTGCAGCTCGACCAGGATGCCACCGGCCTGACGCTCACCGTGACGCCGGAAAAGGGCGCGCCATCGGCGCTGTCGGGCTACGTGGCGGTGGTGGACGACGGCCTGCAGACACGGGTGGGCGCGGGCGAGAACCGCGGGGCCACGCTGCGCGAGGACGGTGTCGTGCGCGAGCTGCTGCCATGGTCCTTCGACCCGGGCCATCCCGCGACGTTGCACTTCAGCCCGACGGCCGCGCTCGAGGCCGGCGCCACGCGCCGCTGGGTGGCGGTGGCCACCGATGGCCCGCTCGGCCGGCCCGTGCAGGCGGTGGTGCTGGCCTGCGGCGGCTGACGACGAGACGCCCAAAGACCGACCGATCGGTCAGGGAATGGTGGCATCTCCCATCGGGATACACGGCGAAATCAGGTACGCTCTGAGGCGCGAAGTGCTGCGGTGACCCCGCCGCGCCCGCCCATTCCGGCCGGCCGCGGCACACCCACCGCGCGACCGGCCGATCCGCAGCATTCTTTCCGTCCGCCACCGCGGGCGCGGAGCATTCGCCGATGACCCAGCACGACCCCTTGAGTCTGCACGTCCCGGAGCCCACCGGGCGTCCGGGTTGCGCCACCGACTTCTCGTACCTCCATCTCTCACCCGCCGGCGAGGTGCGCCGCCCGCCGGTCGACACGGACCCGAGATCCACCAACGACATGGCGTTCTCGCTGATCCGCGTCCTCGACGCCGACGGCAACGCGGTCGGGCCCTGGGCCCCGCAGATCTCAGTCGAGCTGCTGCGCAAGGGCATGATCACGATGATGAAGACGCGCGTGTTCGACTCGCGCATGCTCATCGGCCAGCGCCAGAAGAAGATGTCGTTCTACATGCAGTCTCTGGGCGAGGAGGCCATCGGCTCCGCCCACGGCCTCGCTCTGATCGACGGCGACATGTGCTTTCCCACGTACCGCCAGCAAAGCCTGCTGATCGTGCGCGACTACCCACTGGTCGACATGATCTGCCAGCTGCTGTCCAACGAACGCGACCCGCTCAAGGGCCGCCAGCTGCCGGTGATGTACTCGGTGCGCGAGAAGGGCTTCTTCTCGATCTCCGGCAACCTCGCCACGCAATACATCCAGGCCGTGGGCTGGGCCATGGCCTCGGCCATCAAGGGCGACACCAAGATCGCGTCCGCGTGGATCGGCGACGGCGCCACCGCCGAGTCCGACTTCAACACCGCCCTCACCTTTGCGCACGTCTACAACGCGCCGGTGATCCTCAACGTGGTCAACAACCAGTGGGCGATCTCCACGTTCCAGGCCATCGCCGGCGGCGAGCACACCACCTTCGCCGCGCGCGGCGTGGGCTCGGGCATCGCCTCGCTGCGCGTGGACGGCAACGACTTCCTCGCGGTGTACGCCGCCTCGCAATGGGCCGCCGAGCGCGCGCGCCGCAACCTCGGCCCGACGCTGGTCGAGTGGGTCACGTATCGCGCCGGACCGCACTCCACGTCCGACGATCCCAGCAAGTACCGCCCGGCCGACGACGCCACGCGCTTCCCGCTGGGCGACCCCATCGCGCGCCTGAAGCAGCACATGATCCGCATCGGCTGCTGGTCGGAGGCCGAGCACGACGAGACCCAGAAGGCGCTGGAGGCCGAGGTGGCCGCCGCGCAGAAGGAGGCCGAGTCGTACGGCACGCTCAACGACGGCCGCATCCCGAGCGCCGCGTCGATGTTCGAGGATGTCTACAAGGAGATGCCGGAACACCTGCGTCGCCAACGCCAAGAGCTGGGGGTCTGATCATCATGGAAATGCAAGACAAGAAGCAGCTGGCCGTCGAGCCCACGAGCCCGACCGCGCCGATGACGATGATCCAGGCGCTGCGTTCGGCCATGGACGTGATGCTGGAGCGCGACCCCAACGTGGTGGTGTTCGGCCAGGACGTGGGCTACTTCGGCGGCGTGTTCCGCTGCACCGAAGGCCTGCAGAAGAAGTACGGCAAGTCGCGCGTGTTCGACGCGCCCATCTCCGAGGGCGGCATCGTGGGCGCGGCCGTGGGCATGGGCGCGTACGGCCTGCGTCCCGTGGTGGAGATCCAGTTCGCCGACTACTTCTATCCGGCGTCCGACCAGATCGTGTCGGAGGCGGCGCGCCTGCGCTACCGCTCGGCCGGCGACTTCACGGCCCCGATGACGATCCGCATGCCTTGCGGCGGCGGCATCTACGGCGGCCAGACGCACAGCCAGTCGCCCGAGGCGATGTTCACGCACGTGTGCGGCCTGCGCACGGTGATGCCGTCCAACCCGTACGACGCCAAGGGCCTGCTGATCTCGTGCATCGAGAACGACGACCCGGTGATCTTCCTGGAGCCCAAGCGCCTGTACAACGGCCCGTTCGACGGCCACCACGACAAGCCCGTGGTGCCGTGGAGCAAGCACAGGCTGGGCGAGGTGCCCGAGGGCTACTACACGGTGCCGCTCGACTCGGCGTCCATCTACCGCGAGGGCTCGCAGCTGACCGTGATCACCTACGGCACGATGGTCTACGTCAGCGAGGCCGCGGCCACGCTGACCGGCATCGACGCCGAGATCATCGACCTGCGCAGCATCTGGCCGCTCGATCTCGACACCATCGTCGCGTCGGTGAAGAAGACCGGCCGCTGCGTGGTCGTGCACGAGGCCACGAAGACAAGCGGCTTCGGCGCCGAGCTCACCGCCCTCGTCCAGGAGCACTGCTTCTACCAGCTGGAAGCCCCCATCGAACGCGTCGCCGGCTGGGATACCCCCTACCCGCATGCGCAGGAGTGGGCGTATTTCCCGGGGCCCGACCGTGTCGGCGCCGCGTTCAAACGAGCGATGGAAAAGTAAAAGATCATGGGTATTCACGTCATCAAGATGCCGGACATCGGCGAAGGCATCGCGGAAGTCGAACTGGTCGCCTGGAACGTCAAGGTGGGCGACGCCGTCGTCGAGGACATGAACCTCGCCGATGTCATGACCGACAAGGCCACGGTGGAGATCCCGTCGCCGGTGCACGGCAAGGTGCTGGCGCTCGGCGGCAAGGTGGGCGACGTCATGGCGGTGGGCTCCGAGCTGATCCGCATCGAGGTCGAAGGCGCCGGCAACGTCAAGGACGGCGCCGCGGCGCCGGCTCAGGCCAGCGCCGTCCCGGCCCCGGCGCCCGCACCGAAGGCCGCTCCCGCGCCGGCGCCCGCCGTCGCGGCCGCGCCCGTCCCTGCACCCGCGCCCGCGCCCGTCACGCAGGCGCCCGCCCCCGCACTCAAGGTCGCACCCGCGCGTGCGACCGCGAGTGCGCAGAAGATCACCCGCGCCGTCGGCGACAAGCCCATCGCCTCGCCCGCCGTGCGCACCCACGCGTGGGACCTGGGCATCGACCTGCAGCACGTGATGGGCACCGGCACCGCGGGCCGCATCACGCACGAGGACATCGAGGCGTACGCCGCGCAAGGCACGATCGGCGGCACCGGCACCAGCGGCTCGGCCGACACGCGCTACGCGCAGCGCAGCGACGAGGAGGCCATCCCCGTCATTGGCCTGCGCCGCAAGATCGCGCAGAAGATGCAGGATGCCAAGCGCCGCATCCCGCATTTCACCTACGTGGAAGAGATCGACGTCACCGAGCTCGAGGCGTTGCGCGGCAAGCTGAACCAGAAGCACGGCGCCACGCGCGGCAAGCTCACGCTGCTGCCGTTCATCATGCGCGCCGTGGTGCTGGCGGTGCGCGAGTTTCCGCAGATGAACGCGCGCTTCGACGACGAGGCCGGCGTGGTCACGCGCCACGCCGCGGTGCACCTGGGCATGGCCACGCAGACCGAGGCCGGGCTGATGGTGCCGGTGCTGCAGCACGCCGAGACGCTCGACCTGTGGGCCACCGCCGCCGAGGTCTCGCGCCTGGCCGCCGGCGCGCGAACGGGCAAGGCCGCGCGCGAGGAGCTCACCGGTTCCACCATCACCGTCACCAGCCTGGGCGCGCTGGGCGGCATCGTCACGACGCCGGTCATCAACTCGCCCGAGGTGGCCATCGTGGGCGTCAACCGCGTGGTGGAGCGGCCGATGATCCGCGACGGCCTGGTGGTCGCGCGCAAGATGATGAACCTGTCGTCGTCGTTCGACCACCGCGTGGTCGACGGCATCCATGCAGCGGAGTTCGTGCAGGCCATTCGTGGCTATCTCGAGACCCCGGCCACCCTTTTCGTCGAGTAAGCGCATGGACATCAA
>JBBQYL010000037.1:0-31833 GCA_038208735.1 Burkholderiales bacterium | reverse complement strand
CAGCGTTTCGCAGTCACACTGGCCGTTGGGAGCCGCTGCCAGGCATCGGCGATCTCTCCGAAGTCACCGCACTGGTCGTCGACTTGCTTGCTCCCTACCTCGATCCAAATAGTTAAACCTATTTACGGGATGTTGTACTAGTCCGCGTAGCGAAGGGGCAGCGCGGTGGTGAACTTCAGCTGTTCCATCGCGAAGCTGGAGCTCACGTCGAACAGCTGCGTGCCGGCGATCAGGCGCTTGTAGACGCCGTCGTAGGCGGCGATGTCGGGCACCACGATGCGCAGCAGGTAGTCGATGTCGCCACTCATGCGGTAGAACTCCACCACCTCGGGGATGGATTCCACGGTGGCATGGAACTGGTCGAACCAGGCCTGCGTGTGCTGGCTGGTCTTCACGTTGACGAACACCGTCACGCCCACGTTCACGCTCTTCGGGTCGACCAGCGCCACGTGGGCGGTGATGACGCCCGCCTCCTTCATGCGCTGGATGCGGCGCCAGCATGGCGTGGTCGACAGCTGTACCGCGGCGGCGAGCTCCGCGACGGGCGTGTCGCAATCGAGCTGCAGCATGTCGAGAAGTCGACGATCGATGGCATCCAGCTTCATTCGCAGCCTTCCAGGGGAAATGAAATTCTATTGGGTCGCTGCGAAGACGTGGCGCCGATTCAACCCCGCGCCAGCCCGGGCCAGGGCCCCTGTGCGACGATGAATGCCCTATGACGGTGCCGCTCTCACTCGCTTCCTACCCTTCCTTCATTCGATTCTGGGCGGGCCGCGTGGCCGGCACCATGGGCAACCAGATGGTGATGGTGGCCGTCGGCTGGCAGATGTACGACCTCACGGACAGCGCGTGGAACCTCGGGCTGGTGGGCCTGTTCCAGTTCGTCCCCGCGCTCGCGCTGGCCTTGGTGTCGGGCCACATCGCCGACCGCCACGACCGCCGCCACATCGTGGCGCTGGCCATGACGTTGCAGCTCGTGGCCGCGCTCGCGTTGCTGGGCGCCACGCACGAAGGCTGGATCTCGCGTGACCTGATCCTGGGCGTGTCGCTGCTGCTGGGCGTGGCGCGCTCGTTCCAGATGACCGCGCAGCAGGCGCTGACGCCGCTGTTGGTGCCCGCGTCCATCCTGTCGCGCGCGATGGCCTTCAGCTCGTCGGGCAACCAGGCGGCCATCATCGGCGGCCCGGCGCTCGGCGGCTTCCTGTATGCCGCGGGCGCGAGCCTGGTGTACATGCTGTGCGCGGCGCTGTTCGTGCTCGGCGCCAGCCTGGTGTGGAGCGCGCGCTACGACCACAAGCCCGCGCCGCGCGCGCCGGTCACCATGGACACGCTGCTGGCCGGCGTGCGCTTCATCCGCGCCAAGCCGGTGGTGCTCGGCGCGATCTCGCTCGACCTGTTCGCGGTGCTGCTGGGCGGGGCGGTGGCGCTGCTGCCGATCTATGCGCGCGACATCCTGCATGTCGGCCCCGAGGGCCTGGGCCTGCTGCGCGGCGCGCCCGCCATCAGCGCGTTGCTGATGTCGCTGGTGCTGGCGCGCTGGACCATCCGCAGCCGCGCCGGCACCATCCTGTTCTCGTGCGTGGCCATCTTCGGCGTCACCACCATCGTGTTCGGCCTTTCGCACTGGTTCTGGCTGTCGATGGTGGCGCTGTTCATCAACGGCGCGGTCGACATGGTCAGCGTGGTCGTGCGCCAGACGCTGGTGCAGCTGGACACGCCCGACGAGATGCGCGGCCGCGTGAGCGCGGTCAACGCGATCTTCATCGGGGCCAGCAACCAGCTCGGGGAGTTCGAGTCGGGCGCGACGGCCGCGCTGTTCGGGCCGGTGGGCGCGGTGGTGCTGGGCGGGGCCGGCACGTTGCTGGTCGTCGGGCTCTGGATGCGCTGGTTCCCGGAGCTGCGCAACCGGCGCAGCCTGACCGAGTGATCGTGCACACCGGTCTGCACGCGATCGGGGTCGGGCACCTGCGGAGCCAGACCCGTCGTCCATCACTCGCCCGTTCACGGGGCGAGGCGCCTTTCAGGCCTCGACGACGCGCACGCGCGGCCAGCGCTGCGCGTAGCACTTGGAGGCCACGCGCTCGAGGTACGTCGCCAGGCTGGCGCGGGCCGGATTGCGCCGCACCAGCATGCCGAACAGGTCGTCCAGCCCGTGTGGCGCGATCACGTGGAGGCGGTCGGCGTCGTCCAGCCAAACGCCCACGGCCGTGGCGTATTCGGGCCAGCTCGCCACCGCCTCGTCCAGCGAGCCCAGCGGCGCCACCGCGTGCCCGAAGCGCCGCTCGAACCACAGGTGCACGCCGGCCTGGTTGGTGACCTCCCAGGGCGTGCCGGGCGACGCGGCCGACAGGCGGGCCTGCAGCGCGGCGTCGCGCGCGGGCGAGAGGTCCGTCGCGTCGAAGAACGCCACGTCGATGTCGGGCAGCGCCGACGGCGTCGCGTGCGCGTGCAGCGCGTCCCACACGAGGTTGCGCACCGCGCCAGCGCCCACGCACCATGCGGGCAGGCGCAGGGCGCGCACGCGCGTGAGCGCCTGCATGAACCAGGGCGTGGCGCGAGCGAGGGCGAGCAGGCGCTGCTGATCAGAGGCGTTCTGATCGGAGGGGTCTGGCCCCGTTCGAGGCCAGACCCCTTCAACCATGGATGTCCAGCTTCGGGAACGACTTCACCAGGTCGTCGATCGCCTTCATCTGCGCGAGGAAGGGTTCGAGCTGGTCCAGCGGCAGCGCGCTGGGGCCGTCGCACAGGGCCTGGTCGGGGTTCGGATGGGCCTCCAGGAACAGGCCGGCGATGCCCAGCGCGAGGCCGGAGCGGGCCAGCTCCACCACCTGCTCGCGGCGTCCGCCCGACGCGGCGGCGCCGGCGGCGCGCTGCTGCAGCGAGTGCGTCACGTCGAAGATCACGGGCGCGTCGCCCGTGCTCTGCTTCATCACGGAGAAGCCCAGCATGTCGACGACGAGATTGTCGTAGCCGAAGCTGGCGCCGCGCTCGCACAGGATCAGCTGGTCGTTGCCGGCCTCGCGAAACTTCTCGCAGATGTTGGCCATCTGCGACGGGCTGAGGAACTGCGGCTTCTTGATGTTGATGACGCGCCCGGTCCTGGCCAGCGCCACCACCAGGTCGGTCTGGCGCGCCAGGAAGGCGGGCAGCTGCAGCACGTCCACCACCTCGGCCACGGCGGCGGCCTGGTGCGGCTCGTGCACGTCGGTGATCAGCGGCACGCCGAAGGTGGTCTTCACGGCCTCCAGGATGCGCAGGCCTTCGTCCAGGCCGGGGCCGCGATACGAATGGATCGACGAGCGGTTGGCCTTGTCGTAGCTCCCCTTGAACACGTAGGGAATGCCCAGCTTGCTGGTGACGCGCACGTATTCCTCGGCGGCGCGCAGCGCGAGGTCCTTCGATTCCAGCACGTTGATGCCGCCGAACAGCACGAACGGCGCGCCGTTGCCGGCTTCGATGGCGGGGGTGATCCTGACGGTGGACATGGCGTCTCCTTGATTCGCAACCGGCATTTTGCAACGGGCCGCTTCGCGCCCGGGCGAGGCGACACGATTGGTCACCGTCGCAAGCGGCCGGTGAGCGCGAGTTGGTGTACCGTCTGTGCCGCAACGGAACCGGTTCCAACACCGTCTCGTCATCCTGCGACTGCGCGCGGGATGACAGGACCCAACGAGACACGAGGCGATGAACGAAGAACCCGACAGCGACGTCCGTCGTCGCCTGGTCATGCTGGCGGCCAGCTTCGCGCTGGCATCGTGCGGTGGCGGTGGCGGAGGCGGCGGTGGCACGCCCACGCCACCCGCGTCTCCACCTCCGCCGCCACCACCGCCCCCCGCGGCCCGGAGCGCCAAGCGCGGCGTGGCCTACGACTTCGCCACGCTGGCCGACCTGCAGGCCGTCGCCTCGGGCGTGAGCTGGTGGTACGACTGGGGCGCGCGTCCCAACGCCGGCCTGCCGTCCAACGCGGCGTCGCAGGTGGCGATGGACTACATCCCGATGCTGTGGAACGCGAGCTACGACGCGGCCTCGGTGGAGGCGTATGTCCACGCCAACCCGAACATCAAGTACCTGCTGGTGCTCAACGAGCCCAACCTTACGGACCAGGCCGACCTGACGCCGGCCCAGGCCGCAGCCGCTTGGCCCGGCTACGAGGCCGTGGCCGCGGCCACCGGCGCCAGGATCGTGGGGCCGGCCATCACATGGGGCACGATGCCCGACTACGCCGACCCGGTGACGTGGATGGACGCGTTCATCGCGGCCTACCAGGCGGCCAACGGCGGTCGCAGCCCGCAGATCGACTACCTCGCCTTCCACTGGTACGACTACGGCCTGTCCGGCCAGCTCGATCGCCTGGCCAGGTACGGCAAGCCGTTCTGGGTCACCGAGATGGCCAACTGGCACGTGGGCGACGGCAGCGCGGCCATCGACACGCTGGCCAAGCAGAAGTCGCAGATGACGGACATGGTCAACACCTGCGAGACCCGCACCGACGTGTTCCGCTACGCATGGTTCACCGGCCGCTGGAGCAACGACGTGCACTTCACCAGCCTGCTGGGCGCCGATGGTCACCTCACCGAGCTGGGGCAGTTGTACCTCGGCCTGCCGTTCTAGCACCAAGCCTGTCATCCAGCACCAAGCCTGTCATCCAGCACCAAGTTTGTCATCCTGCGCGCAGTCGCAGGATCCACGAGCGCTGGAACGCATGGATCCTGCGACTGCGCGCAGGATGACGGGTTTGGCTAGGGCCGCAGTGGCGCCGTGGGATCCGCCGGCAACGACACCCCCCCCCATCGCCCGGCAGCGTCTCCGGCGCCTCCTGCTGAACCTGCTGCTGGCTGGCGCGGATGTAGTCGTAGCGATCGAGCGTCATCGCGCTGGCCGTGGCCGGGTCGCGCATGATCACCGGGCGCAGGAACACGAGCAGGTTGGTGCGCTTGCGCGTGCGCGACAGGTTGCGAAACAGCGCGCCCACGTACGGGATCTTCTCCAGCACCGGAATCGACTCGCGGTCGGCGCTGTAGCTGTCCTCGATGAGGCCGCCCACCCGTCCGCCGCGGCGGACGGGTCTGACAGCTTGAGCACCATGGTCGCGAGGTCGGAGGCCAGTGCGTATTCCAGCGGGATCACCGCCACGTCCGTCGCGCTGGGCGTGTCGAGCGCGGCGATCAGCTCGCCCAGGCGCGCCAGGTTGTTGGCGTAGTCGGTGATCACCAGCGTGTTGTTGGCGGCGTTGGCGTTGATCGTGTTGTTGGCGCCGATCAGCGGACGCAGCACCGGCACCAGGTCGTTGACGCCGGCGTACGACAGGCGGAACACCTGCGTCACGATCTGCTCGCCCTGGCGCGCGGTGCCGCCCACCAGCACCACGCCGGTCTGCAGCTTGGCGTCCGCCTCGGGCACCACCTTCAGCAGGCCGTCCGACTCAACCACCGCGTCGCCCGCGCCGCGCATGGCGGACTGGAACAGCGCGAACGCCTGCGCGCGCGTGACGGGCGTGTCGCTGTAGAGGCTCACGTTGCCCTTCACGCGCGGGTCGACCACGATGGGCCGGTCGAGGATGGTGGCCATCGCGCGGGCCGCGGCCTCGGCGTCGATGCTGGGGAAGTCGATGGTGTAGGTGTCGCGCGCGGCGGCACGTGACGCGTGGGGACGGGCGTGCGCGGGCGCGGGCAGCGCGAGCGCGCCCACGAGGGCCAGCGCGGCGAGGAAGGAGGGCGTTGCGACGGTCATGTGGGGGCGAGTCTGCGTCGCGAATGCGCCTCGTCAACGCCACCACCGACTACAGCACGATCAGCCTGTACCAGTCGGACGACACCGTCAGCGACGCGGTGGCCTCCGACACCGTCGGCGGCTACGCGGGCGTAGGAGCCGGCACCTATGAGTTCGACCTGCGCACGGTGGGCTCCAGCAGCACCGCGGCCTCAACGTCGCAGGTTGTCGCCAAGGGCGATCACTTCACGCTGGTGGCCTATGTCGACGCCGGGACGCTGAAGACGGCGACGCTCACCGACGACGAGGACAAGCCGTCCTCGGGCTACGCCAGCCTGCGCATCTTCAACGCCGCGCCGTCGGTGGCCGCCGGCGTGGACGTCTACGCCACCGCCACCGCCTGTGCCGCGCTCACCAGCGCCGACACGGCCGTCGCCACCGACGTCACCGGGCTGCAGAGCGGCTACGCCTCGGTGGTGGCCGCCAGCGCGGGCAGCGCGTGGCACGTGTGCGTCACGGGCACGGGCGACCGCAGCGACCTGCGCCTGGACATCCCCGCGGTGACGTTCACCAGCCAGCAGATCGCCACGCTGATCCTCACCAAAAGCACGGGCGGCGTGCTGCTGAACGGCCTGCTGCTGAACCAGCAGGGCACGCTCACCTCGTACGCCAACACCAGCGTGCGCCTGCGCCTGGTGGCCGACGCGGCCAGCGGCGGCGTGGTCAGCGCCAGCGCCAACGGCACCCCGCTGGGCACCAGCTACGCCTCGCCGACGGTGAGCGCATGGCGCACCGTGACGGCCGGCGACCTCGCGCTCACGCTGTCCATCGACGGCGTGGCGCTCACCAGGTCGGGTCTCACCGCCGCGGCCGGCGGGGACTACACGCTGCTGGTGGCCGGCAGCGCCGGCGCCGCCACGATCAACCTGCTCACCACCGACGACTCGACGCCCACCAGCACCTCGCTGCCGGTGCGCATGAAGCTGGTCAACGGCCTCAACGGCGGTTCGGGCAGTGCGATGCTGACGTCCAGCGCCAACATCGCGGCCAGCGCCGCCGCCGCCGACCTGCAGGTGACCTCGGCCGGCACCACACTGTGGGAGATGAGCGGCCAGACGCTCACCAGCGGCAGCGTGTACACGGTGTTCCTGCTGGGCGATGCCGGCGCGCCGAAGGGCGTGCTGCGGGTGGACAACTGATCTGAAGCCCGTTCGACGGCAGCCTGCCGGGACGAAAGGCGTCTGGGCCCGGCGGGGCCAGGCCCCGCTCCCGCCGGGATCGGAAGCCAGGTACCGCCGGGCGACTCACCGTGGTGGCGCGCCGGCCCGTCTGCGGATACGCTCCGCGCAGTGCTTCACTACGGGGACGCTCCATGCAACGCTGGTCTCTCTCCACCTGCGCGCTGATCGGCGCGCTGGCCACCGCGCCGGCCGTCGCCGACGAGGTACCCGGTCGGTCGACGCAGCTCATGGAGGTCAACGGGTCGCGGCTGCACGTCGAGCTCGAAGGTCGCGGACCGCCGCTGCTGTTCCTGCACGGCGGCCTGCAGTACTTCGCCAGCGACTTCGCCACCGAGCACAGCGTGTTCGTGGCGACTCGCACGGTGATCGGCATCGACCAGCGCGGACACGGGCACAGCCCCGACGAGGCGCGGCCGTTCTCGTACCAGGCGATGGCGGACGACACCGCCGCGGTGCTGCGCAAGCTTCAGCTCGGTCCCGTCGACATCATCGGCGAGAGCGATGGCGGCGATGTCGGACTGCTGCTTGCCCACGACCATCCCGAACTCGTGCGACGCCTTGTGATCACGGGCGCGAACCTTCGGGCCGACCTGCCGCCCGACGAGGCCGCGCGTCGCGCGACCTGGTCCGACGCGCAGGTCGCGGAGAAGACGAAGATCCTCGAGACCCACCTGCCGCCGCGCTTTCGCACCGAGTACGAGGCCGCGTCGCCCGACGGACCCGCCCACTGGCAAACGCTGCTGATCAAGTCGTATCGACTGTGGATGACGCCGGTGGTGCTCGAGCCCGCGTCGCTCAAGACGATCGCCATCCCGGTGCTGGTGATCGCCGGCGACCACGACTTCGCGTCGGTCGAGGATACGACCGAGATCTTCCGCGGCCTGCCGAACGGGCAACTGTTGATCGTCCCCGCGGCGGGCCACGGCACGTTCCGCGATCGTCCGGCGTTGATGAATCTTGCCGTGCGCGAGTTCCTGGAGGCGGCGTCGAAATGACGGGCCTTGCCTGGCGACTCGCGACCAGGCCCGACGATCACCGCTGCATCAGGGCTTCGATGAACGTCGCCACGTCGAGGTCGAGCCGTGCCACGGCGGACAGGACATGTTCCCTGTTCTCGAACACACGCGCTGGCTTCAAGATGCTTCCGTACTGCTTTCGCACGACGTGGCGAAATCCCAGCAGTTCCGTCATCGTGGCGCGAGTCGCCTCGCCGATGATTCGAGGACGATGCTCGGTAGCGATGCACGCCTGTGCAAGCAGCTCGCGGTGTGAACTCCCGCCGCCGGGAATGGTGCCGTCAACACGCTTCAGGATCTCTCCGATGATGGATTCGATCCCCGTGAAGATGCCCTGGATGTGCGTCGCCAACGAAGTGGCGTGGACGGAGGCGCTGTCACCCTGGGGGTAGTCCTTCTGAAGCGACAACATGCTGGCGTGGTCGGTCTCCATGTCATCGATGGCTTCCTTCAGCACGACAAGCTTTGTCGCCACGACCTCGCTGAAGCTGGTCACGACAGCGCATTGTTTGCCGAAATCGGCGCCCGGCCATTCTCCGCGCGCTGTTTCAGGATGAGTTCGCGCGAAGCTGGACGCAGGCGGTCCAGGAACACGAGGTCGAAGGGATTCTCCAACTTCGAGGCGACCTTGTCGTAGATGACGCCATCGCTGACTCCGCCATCGCCGACGATGAGAAAGTCGACGTCGCTGGAGGCGTGGAACTGGCCCCAGACAACGGAGCCGATCAGTTCGGCCTTGACGCCGATCTTGCGCAGCTCGGCGATAGCGGCCTTGCCTTGGGCGAGCGCGTGCTTTTGCCTTCGGCCTTCGGACGTCGCCGAGAACGCTTCGGGGCGGCGGGCCCGCACGCGACTGACCTCGGCACGCGGCGTCGCGATCAGGCTCGGCAGCTCGTTCGACAAGCCGAGCGCAGAGATCACGACCAGGTAGGCCACGACCGATGGGGACGTCTCCCCGCCTTCGACCGCGCGAAGCGTCGAGCGAGAAATGCCCACTCGGTCGGCAAGATCGGCCGCCGGCACGTTCATGGCCAGTCGCGCTGCTTTCAGGCGCCCGCCCAGCGCGCGAAAGGATTGCGCTTCCATGGATTCAGGGGGCAGGGTCGGCATGATGAGCAATATTCTACGCACTATCCGCGTTAATGTCCAAAATACTGCTCATTGACGTGCCTCGGCGGCCCGCCGAGCCTTACACCCTTGACTTGAACCTCGTATACAACCGCGTCATCGTCCGCCGCGTGTCCCGGGGCGCGGCGCACGCGAGGGCGCACAGCGCCGCGGGCAGGAATCGACGAGAGGTCATGGCGAAAGGCTCCGGGATGATCGGCGATTCAGCGGCGCTGCGCCGCGAGCACGCACAGCATCTCGGCGGCCACATGGGCGGCGGCGATGGCGGTGATCTCGGCGTGGTCGTACGACGGCGCCACCTCGACCACGTCCATGCCCACCAGCTTGACGGGCACCAGGCCGCGCAGGATGGCCAGCGCCTGGGCGCTGCTCAGGCCGCCGGCCACCGGCGTGCCGGTGCCGGGCGCGAAGGCCGGGTCGAGGCAGTCGATGTCGAAGGTGAGGTAGGTCTTGTTCGTGCCGACCACGTCCAGGATGCGGGCGATGGTGGCCTTCACGCCGTGTTCGTGCACCCAGTCGGCGCCCAGCACGTTCATGCCCATGAAGTCGTCGTTCCAGGTGCGGATGCCGATCTGCACCGAGCGCTTCGGGTCGATGAGGCCGTCCTGGATGGCCTTGTAGAACATCGTGCCGTGGTTGAGCGAATCGGGCGCGTCGTCGGGCCAGGTGTCGCAGTGCGCGTCGAAGTGGATCAGCGACAGCGGGCCGCCGTGCTTCTCCACCTGGGCCTTCAGGATGGGGTAGGTGACGAAGTGGTCGCCGCCGAGGGCCCGCATCGTGGTGCCGCCGGCGATGATGCGGCGCGTGTGCTCCGTGATGCTGTCGGCGATGGTGGCGGGGCGGTGGTTGTCCAGCGGGCAGTCGCCGTAGTCCACCACGGCCAGGTGGTCGCACGGGCCGAAGCCCCAGGGGTGCATCTTCTCGTTCAGCTGCGCGGTGGCGAGATCGAGCGGGATGCCGGTGACGGCCACGTCGACGCCGGCCAGGTCGCGGGTATAGCGGCGGCGCATGAAGGACAAGACGCCCGAATACGTGTTCTCGCTCTCGTAGCCCAGGTGGCTGGTGCGATGGATGGCATGATCGGTGTCGCGGATCGGTTCGTTCATGGGGAGATCTCGTTGAGTCCAGGCGTCCATGCTCTCAAGACCCGGCCCGCTTGCTTATTGGCCCGCTCCGAAGAGATATGAGAAATACTGATACCTCGGCGCGCAACGAACCTCCGTTCAACGGGCTCGTGGCCTTCGAGGCGACGGCGCGGCTGGGCAGCATGTCGGCCGCGGCCGACGAGCTCGATCTCACGCAATCGGCCATCAGCCAGCGCGTGCTGAAGCTGGAGGCCCACGTGGGCCAGCGCCTGTTCATCCGCCAGGGCCATGGCGTGCGACTCACCGGGGCCGGCGAGCTGCTGATGGAGACGGCCACCGACACGCTCCAGCGCCTGCGTGCCGGGTTCGCCCGGATCGAGCCTTGTCGCAACAAGCAGTCGCTGCTGCTCGCCTACCCGTCCGACTTCGCGCACGGCTGGCTGTTGCCGCGCCTGGAGGCGCTGCGCGCGGCGCACGGCGGGCTCGAGGTGTGGCTGATGTCCGAGCACGACGTCAGCGCCATCGACCGCATCGACGTCGACCTGGTGGTGTCGCGCCGGCCCTTGCACGGCCCCGACATCGACTGCGAGCTGCTGCTGGAGGATCGCGCCATCGCGGTGTGCGGTGCGCGCGTGGCCGAGAAACTGGCCGGCATCGCCTACCTGTCGCAGGTGCTGGCCGCCGACGCGCTGGCCTCGGGCCGCTGCGTGGCGCTGCCCCGGGTGCCCGCCACGCCGCGCCCGCCGCTGTGGGCCATGCGCAGCCGACTCACGCCGCGCACGCCGATGGCCGACCGCGCGTTCGAGTGGCTGCGGAGCGCCGCGAAGAACTGAATCAGTGCGTGGCGACGAACGCGTCGAGCTCGGCCACCACGCGCTGGTGCAGCTGGCCGAAAGCGTCGATCAGCGAGGACAGCGCGTCAGGCGTGCCGGCGCGCACGCTCTCCTGCATGTGGGTGGCGAGCTCCGACAGCTGCTGGGCGCCGATGGTGCCGGCCGTGGAGATGGTGGTGTGGGCCAGGTGGGCGATGGCCTCGTCGTCGCCGCGCGCGTGGGCGGCGCGCAGCTTGTCGGCGTCTGCGCGGCGCGTGTCGAGGAAGCGCCGCACCACGCGCAGGTAGAGGTCGTGGCGGCTCAGGCAGCGGCTCAGGCCCAACTCGAACGACACCACCGCATCGGCTTCGGGGGCGGGCTCGACGCCGGCGGCCAGCGAGGCCGGCGCAGGGACGGGCGACGGCAGCCAGCGCGCGATCACGCCGAACAGCTCGCTGGGCACGAACGGCTTGATCACCACCTCGTTCATGCCCGCGTCCAGGCATTGCGTGCGGTCGCGGGCCAGCGCGTGGGCCGTCATGCCCAGCACGGGCAGCGTGGCCGTGGCGGCATGCGCCCGAATGCGCCGCGTGGCCTCGAGGCCGTCCATGTCGGGCATCTGCACGTCCATCAGCACCAGGTCGAAGCGCTCGCAGGTCGGCGTGCCGTCGATGCCCAGGTGGCGCAGCGCCTCCACCCCCCGTGTGGGCCTCGACCACGTGCGCGCCCGCCACGCCGGCGAGCAGGTCGACGGCGACGATGCGATTGAGTTCGTTGTCGTCCACCAGCAGCAGGCGCCGGCCCTTGAGCACGGCCGGCGTGGTGGGGAAGCGCGGCGCCGCGGTGGGCGGTGCCGCCGCCGTCTTGCCGAAGGCCGCGTCGAGCGCCGCCTGCAGCGCGGGCGCGCCCACGGGCTTGCTCAGGTAGCTGTCGAAGCCTTCGGCCAGCGCGCGCGGGGCCAGCGACTCGTCGCCGTAGGCCGTCACCATGACCAGCTTGGGCACCTGGGGCGTGAGCGTCTCGCGGATGTGGCGCGCCAGCTCGAAGCCGTCCTTGCCGGGCATCTTCCAGTCCACCAGCACCAGGTCGAAGGGCGCGCCGGCGGCGACCGCGTCGACCAGCGCCTGCAGCGCGGCGTCGGCGCCGTCGGCCTCCGAGTGGCGGCAGCCCAGGCCGGACAGCAAGCCGGCGTGGATCTCGCGCGCGTTCGCGCTGTCGTCCACGGCCAGCGTGCGCAGGTGCGACCAGTCAGGCGCGCCGGCCGCCGCGTCGGCGGCGCCGGCCGCCTTGCCGAAGCCCAGCGTGAAGAAGAACTCGCTGCCGCGGCCGGGCGTGCTGCGCACGCCGATCTCGCCGCCCATCATCTCCACCAGCTGCTTGCAGATAGCCAGGCCCAGGCCCGTGCCGCCGTACTTGCGGGTGATGGAGCCATCGAGCTGGTCGAACGGCTGGAACAGGCGCGCCAGTTGTTCGTCGTCCATGCCGATGCCCGTGTCGCGCACCGCGAAGCGCAGCATCACGCGGTCGGCGTGGATGCCGTCGGCCTTGACCGTCATGACGACGATCTCGCCGTGCTCGGTGAATTTCGCCGCGTTGCTGCACAGGATGTCGTTGATGATGTTGAGCAGCGATTCGGCGGCGCCGCCGATCTTGTCCAGTTACGACGAGACGCGCGGCGGCAGGTCGGGACTGCGCAGCACGAGATCGGTCATGCCCATGATCGCGTTCATGGGCGTTCGGATCTCGTGGCTCATGTTGGCCAGGAACGAACTCTTGGCCTCGTTGGCGGCCTCGGCCGCGTGCTTGGCCATCGACAGGGCCTCGGTGCGGTCGGCCACCAGGCCGTCCACGCGGGCGGCCAGTTGGCCGTTGAGCGTCTTCACCTCGGCCACGGCCCGGCGCGCCACCTCGGCCTCCAGCGCGCGCCGGCGGCGCAGCATGGTGGCGGTGAGCAGCGTGAGGGCCAGCACGAAGAACGGGATGACCGCGAAGTAGCGCACCACCGGCGCGTCCACGTGCAGCGCGGCCAGGGACACCACCAATACCGGCACCGACCATAGCGTGACGGCCACGAAGCGGTGGCCCGCGCCCGGTTCGCGCCCGCCGGCCCACCACGCGATGCCGCCCAGTGCGCCGTACCAGATGGCCAGCGGCAGGTTGGACACCGAGCGGCGCACCTGGGCGTCCGTCAGCAGGATCCACAGGGGGACGAGCCAGTATATGGCGCCGGCCGCCAGGATCACCGCCAGGATGCGCCGGCGCAGGGGCGGCGGCGCCTGAACGTAGTCCACCATGCCGAAGCTGAGCGCCAGGAACAGCGCGAACAGCAGCGGCGTCCACCACGTGGCGATGACGATGTTGGGGCCGTCGACGTGCTGCCAGGGCGTGCCGAAGAACCACAGCGCGCCGGCCGCCCAGCTCACCGCGAACCAGCCCATTCCGGGGTCGCGGTCGCGGTGCCAGAGGAACGCGTAGGCCAGGCTGAACAGCGCCAAAACCCGCGCCACCACGTGGCTGGCCAGGACGGGCTGGATGACGGTGATGGCTTCGGACGGGTTCACGGCGCGGTCTCCGGCAAGGCCACAATGATTGCACGGCCTGCAAAAAATTTGGATCATCGTCGGATTGCGGGGCGCGTCGGTGTGCGGGGCGCGTCGGTGTGCAGGGAGCGTCGGTGCGCGGGAAGCATCGGTGTGCAGGGGAGCGTCGGTGTGCGGGGCGCGCTGGATCAGTCACGACTCACCGGGCAAGTCTCTTTTGTTCGTGTCCCCCGCCGGCCTGCGGCGCGGCTCCTCCTTGACCTCACAAAAGAGACTCGCCCGGTTCGTCGTTCCAACCATGGGCGGCCGGCGGACAACATTCGCGGGGGAAGACGTCCGCGGATTTGTGCGGGGGTCTTGGCAGCGTCGGGCCGGCAGGCCGCGACGATGCCCGCGGCCTGCCGGCTCACACGCCATCGGGCCTGACGCGAATCGCGGATCGGGATGCCGGCGCTACTCTTCGTGATGGACGACCGGCGCCACCACGTCATCTGCGCGCGTAGTCGCGGAATCAGTCCCGAGACGCCTTGGTTCCCCAGCGTGGATCCTGCGACTGCGCGCAGGATGACCCGGTTGGCGGGGTGATGACGAAGTTCGCGTCAGGCCCGACGGCGCGTGAACGGGCCGGCCGCGGGCTTCGTCGCGGCCTCGATGGCCCGACGAAACCAAAACCACCTCAAAAATTCGCGGACGTCGTCCCCAGCGAATGTTGTCCGCTCGCAAGCCGGGCCTGGAACGACGAACCGGCGAGTCTCTTTTGTGAGGTCAAGGAGGAGCCGCGCCGCAGGCCGGCGGGGGACACGAACAAAAGAGACTTGCCCGGTGAGTCGTGACTGACTCCGCGCACCCCGCACCCCGCCAAACCGCCGCACCCCGCAATCCGGTGATGATGCAAGAAACTTGCGCATATGCAGCCGTTCACGGCCGCCGCCGCCGGGGCGCGCGATGTCCGACAATGGTCGCATGCGCCAAGCCATCGACCGACTCCAGGGCTCGCTGATCCGCGAGATCGCCAACGCCGGCATGGGCCGTCCGGACGTACTGCCGTTCTGGTTCGGCGAGAGCGACGAGGTCACGCCCGAGGTGATCCGGCGCGCGGCCATCGAGTCGCTGGAGCGTGGCGAGACGTTCTATTCGCAGAACCTGGGCCTGCCCGAGCTGCGCGACGCGCTGGGGCGCTACACCACGTCGCTGCACGGCCCCGCGGCGTTCGGCGCCGATCGCGTGGTGGTCACGTCGGGCGGCGTCAACGGGCTGATGCTCGCCTCGCAGGCCCTGGTGGACGCGGGCGACGAGGTGGTGGTGGTCACGCCCGTGTGGCCCAACCTGGTGGCGCAGCCCGCCATCATGGGCGCCAGCGTGCGCTGCATCGCGCTGACGCCGGTGGACGGCGCCTGGACGCTGGACATCGACGTGCTGCTGGCCGCGGTCACGCCGCGCACGAAGATGCTGGTGGTCAACGCCCCCAACAATCCCACCGGCTGGACGCTGACGCGCGCCGAGCAGCAGCGCCTGCTCGACCACTGCCGTGGCACCGGCACGTGGCTGCTGGCCGACGAGGTGTACGAGCGGCTGTACTTCGAGACCACCGCCAACGGCTGCGCGCCCAGCTTCCTCGACATCGCCGCGCCCGACGACCGGCTCATCGTGGCGCACAGCTTCTCCAAGAGCTTCCTGATGACGGGCTGGCGCCTGGGCTGGCTGGTGGTACCGGCCACGCTGGTGGACGCGCTGGGCAAGCTGATCGAGTTCAATACCTCCTGCGCCAGCGTGTTCACGCAACGCGCCGCGCTCGCCGCGCTGGCGCACCGCGAGGAGATCACGCCGGCGATCGTGGCGCACCTGAAGACCTGCCGCGACACGCTGGTGCCGCTGCTGGCCGCCATCCCCGGCGTGCAGGTGGCGTCGCCGCGCGGCGGCATGTACGCGTTCTTCCGGCTGGAGGGCTTCGACGATTCCCTGGCCGTGGCCCGCCGCCTGGTGCTGGAGGCCGGCCTGGGCCTCGCGCCCGGCGCCGCGTTCGCGCCCGAGGCGGCCGGCTGGCTGCGCTGGTGCTTCGCCGCGAAGGACACGGCCCGTTTGGTGGAGGGCGTGCGGCGCTTGCGGGTCTGGCTCGAGGGGTCTGGCACCTCCGCCGTACCCGGCGGTGGTGCCTGACCCCGGACGTGCAGCAAGGCGGGGGATCGAGGCATTGCCCGCGGGTACGGGGGAGATGCCAGGCCCCTATGCTGCCGCGAAGTCCACCGTCGCCAGCAGCCCGCGCCCCTGCTCCCCATCCGACAACGAGATGACCGCCTCGTTGCGATGCGCCGCGCGCTCGGCGATGGCCAGGCCCAGGCCGCTGCCCGGCGTCACCTGGCCGGGGATGCGGTAGAAGCGCTCGAACACCTTCTGGCGCAGGTGCGGCGCGATGCCCGGGCCCTCGTCGGCGATGGTGAGGCGGCAGCCCTGCGCGCCGCGGCATTCCAGGCGCACGTGGATGCGGCCCGACGCGGGCGTGTACTTGATGGCGTTGCTGACGAGGTTGTCCACCAGCGCGGCCATGCTCTCCAGGTGCACCGGGCGCACGCAGTCGGCGTCGGCCTGGAACTCGATCTCGATGTCGCGCTGCAGCGCCAGCGGCGCGGCCATGGCCAGGCGATCGCGCACCACGGCGTCGAGCGCGGTGTGCGGCAGCGGCTCGGCGTCGGGCTCGGCGCGGGCGCGCTCCAGCGCCAGCAGCTGGTGCACCAGGTGGGTGGCGCGGACCACGCCTTCGCGCAGTCCCGCGCTCACCTCGGCGTTGCGCCCGATGCCGGTGCTGCCCGGGTTCTGCAGCAGGTGCGCGTTGAGCTGGATGGCGGCCAGCGGCGTCTTCAGCTCGTGCGCCGCGTCGGTGAGGAACTCGCGCTCGTGCTCGATGCGCTGGCGCAGCCGCCCCATCAGGTGGTTGATGGCCGACACCAGCGGCGAGAGCTCGCGGTACTTGGAGTCGGCCAGCGGCGTGAGGTCGGTGCCCGAGCGGGTCTCGATGGCCTGCGCGATGGAGCGCAGCGGCCGCAGGCCGATGCCCACGATGAGCCACGCCGGCACCAGCAGCAGCGGCAGGCTGAACACCGTGGACTTCTGGAGGAAGGTGATGCCCGACATCGACAGCATCCACTTGTCGTCGACCTCGTGGTTGCGTTCCACGACCAGGCCGGAGCCCGCGTCGCGCTGCACGCTGCGCACCCAGGCATTCACGTAACGTGCCTCGGGGCTGCCCACCTGCGGCAGGGCGTCGGGCAGGTCGGGGCGCGAGTCGTAGACCAGGCGATCGCCCTTCCATACCCGTACCCGTACCTGCGAGTGGTAGTCCAGCTCGTGGAACATCTCGCGGCGAACCTGCTCGATCGACGCGGACGACTCCTGGATGGCCGCATCGTCGCCTGCCACGCGCTCCAGGTGCAGCAGCAGCTCGGTGGCGTGCGCGCGGTTCTCCGCGGCGGTGCGCGCGCGCTGCGTGGCCTTGGCGTCGTCGATGACGTAGCCCATGCCGCCCACCGCCACCGCCAGGATGACGGCGCTGAAGCCGAGCATCAGGCGCCGGAACAGCGACGACTGGTGCGCGGGCCGGCTACGCCGCATCGCGCTGCACCATGTAGCCCACGCCGCGCACCGTGCGGATGTAGCCGTCGCCGATCTTCTTGCGCAGGTTGGAGATGTGCACGTCCAGCGTCTGGCCCTCGCTGAACGGCAGCGCGCGGCGCTCCAGCTCCACGCGCGTGAGCACGCGGTCGGACTGCTTCATCAACGTGAGCAGCAGGTTGAACTCCGTGCGCGAGAGCGTGACGGCCGCGCCCGCGCGCGTGACCTGCATGCGGCGCTCCTCCACCACCAGGTCGCGCAGCGTCCACTGCGACTCGGCGTCGGCCGCGCCACCGCTGCGCCGCACGATGGCGCGCAGGCGCACCAGCAGCTCGGGGATCTCGAAAGGCTTGATGAGGTAGTCGTCGGCGCCGGCGTTGAAGCCCCTGAGGCGATCCTGCAGCGCGTCGCGCGCCGTCATGATGAGCACCGGCACGGTGATGCCCGCGCCCCGCAGCTGGCGCAGCACCGCGTTGCCGTCGCCGTCGGGCAGGCCCAGGTCGAGCAGCACCGCGTCGAAGGTCTCGGCCTGCAGGTGGGGCTCGATGTCGGAGGCCAGGCGCACCCACACCGCCTGGTGGCCTTCTTCCTTGAAGGCCGTCAGCAGCGCCCGGCCGATGGTCAGGTCGTCTTCGATCATGAGTATCTTCACGCCGCCAGCATACCGACCCGGCGGGATATATTGGATCGGGCCTCACCCGTATTGCAGAAACTTGATTCGGGTATCTTCTCGACTCTCCATTGAGGGTATTCCCGAGAATCTCCGGGAAACCCCGCGGGGATTCTTCAGAAAGTCTTCAGAAGCGGTCGCTCCCAGTTGACGAAGGGTCGCCGCGGGCGTGGTAGAACCCTGTCTGAACATTGCCTTCATGGTTTCTTTAGAGGGCGCGGATCAGCGTTGACCGGGATATTGCCGCGCGGGAATATCTCGACGTCTGCCGATCCGTCCGCGTGCATCATGCCGTTCGACGGGCTGCAGCAAGTTCCTCAGATCAACAATATTCAAGAGACAAACCAATGAAGAACCGCAATGCAGCCGGGCGCGTCGACGCCGGGCATCGCCGCGCCGGCTTCCGGCGACTACCCGTGGCGGAGGGCTGCGTGTTGCTCATGCTGGGGCTCGCCGGCTCGGCGCATGGCCAGGCGGCGGTGGCCGCCAGGCCGGCCGCCTCCGCGGCCTCGGCCGCCGACGCGCAGGAGCAGCAGGTGGTGGTCACCGGCATCCGGCGCGGCATCGAGGACGCGATCGCCACCAAGAAGAACGCCACGTCCATCGTCGAGGCGATCTCGTCGGAGGACATCGGAAAACTGCCGGACAACACCGTGGCCGAGTCGCTGGCGCGCCTCACCGGCGTGGCCACGCAGCGCAACAAGGCCAATGGCAAGGCCACCGACATCAGTGTGCGCGGCATGTCGCCCAGCTTCAACGGCTCGCTGCTGAATGGCCGCGAGCAGGCGTCCACCAGCGACGCGCGCAGCCCGGAGTTCGACCTGTTTCCCGCCGAGCTCACCGGCTCGGTACTGGTCTACAAGACGCCCGACGCCAACCTGATGGCGCAGGGCCTGGCCTCGACGATCGACCTGCACACCCTGCGCCCGCTGGACTTCCCGGGGCGCGTGGTGGTGGCCAACTACAAGCGCGAACGCATCGGCGTCGACGCGGGCGCGGACGTCGGCTCCGGACACCGCGCCACGCTGTCCATCGTCGACCAGTTCTTCGACCACACGCTGGGCGTCTCGCTGGGCCTCACCAGCTTCAAGGAAGACAACGGCAGCGAGCTCACGTTCGACAACTGGGGCGGCGGCACGGCCACGCTCGATTTCAACGGCGCCAGTGCGATCGTGCCGGCCGGCTTCCTGTACGACACGCAGCACCGCAAGAGCCAGCGCGACGGCCTGTCGCTGACCGTGCAGTGGAAGCCCAACGACAAGTTCAAGACCACCACCGACATCTTCTGGTCGCGTGGTAGCGAGTCCACCAAGAAGACCGGCCTCGAAGGGGCCATCGCGTATGGCACGGGTCCCTACGATCCCAACGGCGCGCTCACCAATGCGGTCGTCGTCGACGGCGTGGCCACCAGCGGCACCCTCAGCAACTACAAGGGCGACATCCGCAACCACATGTACTCGGACAAGGACCACTTCCTGTCGCTAGGCTGGAACGGCGATGTCCGGCTGTCCGATTCGTGGCACGTCGAGGCCGACCTGTCGCACTCGCGCGGCGTCAAAGCGCTGAGCAACTACGAGACCACCGCAGGCCAGCCGGGCAACACGCCGCCCGACCAGCTCGGCTCGATCTCGTGGACGGGCTTCAACGGCAGCAACTTCTCGCAGGTGAAGTACACGCCCAGCCTCAACTACGCCGACCGCAGCGTGGCGGTGCTCACCGACGTCGATGGCTGGGGCGGGGGTTCCGCCACCCCGCAGGCCGGCTACGTGTCGCTGCCCAACATCTCCGACAACCTCAACGCGGTGCGCCTGGCCTCGCACAACGACTTCACCTGGGGTCCCGTGGTGGGCACGCACCTGGGCGTCAACTTCTCCAACCGCCAGAAGTCGCGCACCGGCGAGGAGGGCCGGCTGTCCATCCTGAGCGACGACGGCTACGCCAGCGTCACGATGCCCGGCTCGGGCGTGCAGGAGGCGGGCGCCTCCGGCATCCTGGTGGCGTCGTTCGACCCCACCGGCACGCTGGGCACCATCTACGGCCTCAACCGCTGGGTGGACGCCACCGTCCTGTCGCGCAACTGGGCGGTCAAGGAAAAGGTGTCCACGCTGTACGGCCAGGCCGACCTCGAGGGCGAACTGGGTCCGGTGTCCTACATCGGCAACATCGGCATGCAGCTGGTGCACACGAACCAGGGTTCCAGCGGCAACCAGATCGACCTGGCGCATTGCCAGGGACACGAGGTGTCCACCTGCGCGTACGTGGTGCGTTCCGACGGCACCAGCTACACCGACTGGCTGCCCAACCTGAACCTCGCGTTCGACCTCGGTCACGACCAGAAGCTGCGCCTCGGCGCGGGCAAGCAGATCTCGCGGCCCGACCTCGACAACCTGAAGGACAGCCTCGACTTCCAGGTCCAGTCCGCGACGGCACAGCAGCCCGCGCTCACCGGCAACGCCGGCAACCCGAAGCTGAAGCCCTACGCGGCGCGATCGGTGGACGTGTCCTACGAGAAGTACTTCGGCAACCACGGCTACGTGAGCGCCGCGGTGTTCTACAAGAAGCTGGACAACTACATCATCAACGCGCCGCGGGTGTTCGACTTCGCGCCCTACACCAGCGCCACCACGCCGCTGCCCACCACGGGCCCCTACGCCGGTTCCACCATCGGCTTCCTCACCCAGCCCACCAACGGTGCCGGCGGCAGCCTGCACGGGTTCGAGCTGTCGGTCAACCTGCCGTTCGCGCTCATCGCCAGGCCGCTGGACGGCTTCGGCATCGCGGCGGCCTGGTCGGTGTCGCAAAGCTCGGTGAAGCTGCCCACCAGCGGCTTCGTCACGCCCGAGAACGGGCCGGTGTTCAAGGACAGCGTCTCGACGATCGGCCTGCCGGGCCTGTCGAAGGACGTCGGCAACATCCGCGTGTACTACGAGGCGCACGGCCTGCAGGTGGCGTGGGCGGCCCACAAGCGCTCGGCCTTCATCGGCCAGATCCAGGACTACCGCGCCGACTCGCAGTTCACCTTCATCAAGACGGAAACCATCAGCGACCTGCAGGTGTCCTACGAGTTCCAGGACGGCTGGCTCAAGGGGCTGTCGGGGCTGTTCCAGGCGCACAACCTCACCAACGCGCCGTTCCAGGAATACACGTCCGATCCGAACATCGTCACGAACTCGGTGAAGTACGGCAAGACGTATACCGCGGGCATCACCTACAAGTTCTGACCCGGTTTCTCGCCCCGCCTGCCCGCACGCGTCACGCGCTCGGGCGGGGCGCTCTCTCGTTTCGCCTGACAACCGCCCCTGCCCCGTGATCCAATTTCTTCGACGCCTGCGCCTGCTCGCCCCGCTGGCTGCCGCGCTGGCCTGCACGCCGCCCCTGCTCGCGGCGCCCCCCTGCGGCACCGCGCCCCGCTACGAGGTCGACCATCCCGACTGGACCCGCAACGCCAGCCTCTACGAGATCAACCTGCGCCAGTTCACGCCGCAGGGCACCTTCGCCGCGGCGCAGGCGCAGCTGCCGCGCCTGAAGGCACTGGGCGTGGACATCCTGTGGCTGATGCCCATCCATCCCATCGGCGAAAAGAACCGCAAGGGGCCGCTGGGCAGCCCCTACGCCATCCGCGACTTCATGGCCGTCAACCCCGAGTACGGCACGCTGGACGACCTGAAGCGCTTCGTGGCCGAGGCGCACCGGCTGGGCCTGCACGTGATCCTCGATTGGGTGGGCAACCACACGTCGTGGGACAACGTGCTGGTGGCCAGCCATCCCGAGTGGTACGACCACGACCGCAAGGGCCACTTCCGCCCGACGCCCTGGTACGACTGGGACGACATCATCGACCTCGACTACGCGCAGCCCGGCCTGCAGCGCTACATGCAGGACGCGCTGGCGTACTGGGTGCGCACCGCCGACATCGACGGCTACCGCGTGGACGCCGCCGGCCTGGTGCCGCTGAAGTTCTGGGAGGACGCGCGCTGCCGCCTGGCCGCCATCAAGCCCGTGTTCATGCTGGGCGAGTGGGAAGGCCGCGACCTGCACGAGGCCGCCTTCGACGCCACCTACGCGTGGACGTGGTGGGACTCGATGCGCGCCCTCGTGGCCGGCCGCGGCGACATCGGCGCCATCAACACCTACTACGCGTGGAACCGCAAGTTCTACCCGAAGCAGGCGTACCGCATGATGTACACCACCAACCACGACAAGAACGCGTGGGAGGGCACCGAGTTCGAGGTCTTCGGGCCGGCCACCGACGCGGCCATCGTGTTCTCGTTCGTGAGCGAGGGCATGCCGCTGGTCTACAACGGCCAGGAGGCCGGCAACACGCGGCGCCTGAAGTTCTTCGAGCGCGACCCGATCGAATGGACGGCGTCGCCCTACGCGGCGCTCTACACCAAGCTGCTGGCGCTGAAGCATCGCAACACGGCGCTGTGGAACGGGCAGTACGGCGCCACGATGGAGCCGGTGCCCAACACGGCGCCGCAGCAGGTGTTCTCGTTCGTGCGCGCCAACGAGCACGACAAGGTGCTGGCGGTGTTCAACCTGTCGGCCCAGCCGGTACGGGTTCGCCTGAAGGACGACCTGGCGCCGGGGCAATACCATGACCTCGACAGCGGCGAGTCCGTGCGCGTCGACAACGACACCCCGTTGGCGCTCGCGCCCTGGGCCTGGCGCGTATTCGTTCGATGAACCAGGACACGGCAACCATGAACCAGGACAACCTCAGGCGCCTCGTGATCGTGGGCGGCGGCACCGCCGGCTGGATGGCCGCGGCGGCGCTGGGACACGTGCTCGGCAAGTCGGTGGACATCCGGCTGGTCGAGTCCGACAACATCGGCACCATCGGCGTGGGCGAGTCCACCATCCCCGCGCTGCGGCTGTTCAACGCGCTCCTCGGCATCGACGAGGACGAGTTCATGCGCGAGACGAAGGCCACGTTCAAGCTGGGCATCGAGCTGCGCGACTGGGCCCGTGTCGGCGACCGCTACATGCACGGCTTCGGCCCCATCGGCCGCAACCTGGCCACGCTCAACTTCCACCAGTACTGGCTGCGCATGCACCAGCTGGGCAAGGCGCGCGACCTCGAGGCGTATTCCATCAACCGCATGGCGGCGCGCGCGCACCGCTTCATGCGGGCCGACCGTTCGTCGCCCAACTCGCCGCTGGCCGACATCGTGCACGCGTTCCACATCGACGCCGGGCTCTACGCGCGCTACCTGCGCAAGCGGGCCGAGCAGTCCGGCGTGCGGCGCACCGAGGGCAAGGTGGTGGACGTGGAGCTGCGGCCCGGCGACGGCTTCGTGCAGGCCATCCGGCTGGCCGACGGCGAGCGCATCGAGGGCGACCTGTTCATCGACTGTTCCGGGCTGCGCGGCCTGCTCATCGAGGAGACGCTGCACACCGGCTTCGAGTCGTGGGCGCAGTGGCTGCCGTGCGACCGCGCGGTGGTGGTGCCGTGCGAGAGCACCGACCAGCTGCCCCCCTTCACCGTGGCCACCGCGCGCAAGGCGGGCTGGCAGTGGCGCATCGGCCTGCAGCACCGCACCGGCAACGGCCACGTGTATTCCAGCGCGCACATGGGCGACGACGAGGCCACCGCCCTCCTGATGGACAACCTCGATGGCCGGCCGCTGGCCGACCCGCGCACGCTGCGCTTCACGTCGGGCCAGCGGTCGAAGACGTGGAACCGCAACGTGGTGGCCATCGGCCTGGCGTCGGGTTTCGCCGAGCCGCTGGAGTCCACCTCGATCCACCTGATCCAGGCCACGATCGCGCGCCTGATCGCATTCTTCCCCGACCACGAGTTCCGCGCTACCGACGTCGACGAGTTCAACCGCCACTGCCGCTTCGAGAACGAACGCATCCGCGACTTCCTGATCCTGCACTACCACGCCACCGAGCGCGACGACTCGTCGTTCTGGAACCACGTGCGCACGATGCAGGTGCCCGACACCCTGCAGGCCAAGCTCGACCTGTGGCGATCGGCCGGGCGCATCGTGCGCACCGACAACGAGCTGTTCGCCGAGGTGGGTTGGCTGCAGGTGCTCGTGGGCCAGCGCGTCGAGCCGCGCGCCCACCATCCCGTCGCCGACGCCCTGGACGAGGCCGACGTGGCCGGCTATCTCGCCGACGTCGCGTCGGTGGTGGCCAACTGCGTGGAGCAGATGCCGTCGCACGCCCGCTACGTGGCCGCCCATTGCGCCGCGCCGCGCGGCTGAACGACATGACCTTCTTCTCGATTCTGCGCGGCCGCCTGGGGACGCCGGGCCTGGCCCTGGCCCTGGCCGCGTCGCTGTGCGCCCCTGCGGCGCGGGCCGACGACCTGCTGGGCAGCGTGGCCTCGCCCGACGGCTCGCTGGTGGCGTCGGTGCAGCTCGCCGGCGGCGGCCGGCTGGCGTGGCGGCTCGATCGGCGCGGCACGCCGCTGATCGCGCCGTCGCGGCTCGGCTTCCTGCTGGCCAACGCGCCGCAGATGGACGGCGGCTTCAGCCTGCGCGAGCGCACGGAGAGCGCGCACGACGACACCTGGGAGCAGCCGTGGGGCGAGCGCCGCTTCGTGCGCAACCACTATCGCGAGATGCGCATCAGCGTCGTGCAGAAGTCGCTCGCCGATCGCCGGCTCGACATCGTCTTTCGCGTGTTCGACGACGGCGTGGGCTTTCGCTACGAGTTTCCCGACCAGCCGCAGCTGCCCGAGGCGCGCATCACCGACGAGCTGACCGAGTTCGCGGTGGTTCCGGCCGCCACGGCGTGGTGGCAGCCCGCGGGCGAACAGGCCGCGCTCGAATACGCGATCCGCAAGACGCCGCTGGCCGAGGTGGGCCTGGCCAACACGCCGCTCACCTTGCGCACCGCCGCCGGCCTGCACCTGGCGTTGCACGAGGCGGCGCTGGTGGACTACGCGTCGATGTGGGTGCGCAAGACCGATGGCCAGGTGCTGCGCGCGCAGCTCGCGCCTTCCGCGACCGGGCCGGCCGTGGTGCGCCACGGCGCGTTCACCACGCCCTGGCGCACGCTGGTCATTGCCGAGACCGCGGGCGGGCTCTACGAGTCGAACCTGATACTCAATCTCAACGAGCCCAACCAGCTGGGCGACGTCGCGTGGCTGCATCCGTCGAAGTTCGTCGGCGTGTGGTGGGAGATGCACCTCGGGCTCAGCACGTGGGGCGCCGGGCCGACGCACGGCGCCACCACGGCCAACGCGATGCGCCACATCGACTTCGCGGCGAAGCACGGCTTTCGCGGCGTGCTGGTGGAGGGTTGGAACCGCGGCTGGGACGGCGACTGGGCCGGCAGCGGCTCGCAGTTCGACTTCACGCACGCGGCGCTCGACTTCGACCTCGAGGCCGTGGCCGCCTACGCCGCGAAGAAGGGCGTGCACCTGGTGGGCCACCACGAGACGGGCGGCAACATCGCGCGCTACGAGTCGCAGATGGACGCGGCGTACGCGCTCGACGAGCGGCTGGGGGTGGAGGTGGTGAAGTCGGGCTACGTCACCGACGGCGGCACCGCGGTGTTCGCCGACGCCGACGGCCACGGCGTGCACTTCGGCTTCACCGATTCGCAGGAGGGCGTGTGGCACGAACTGCGGGCGGTGCGCGAGGCGGCGGCGCATCACCTGGCCGTCGACACGCACGAGCCCGTGAAGGACACCGGCCTGCGCCGCACATGGCCCAACTGGATGTCGCGCGAGGGTGGCCGCGGCATGGAATACAACGCCTGGGGCGATCCGATCAACAGCGTCGACCACGAGGCCAGGCTCGTGTTCACCCGCATGCTCAGTGGCCCGTTCGACTACACGCCGGGCATCCTGAGCCTGGTGGGCCAGAAGGGCCGGCCGATCAACTCCACGCAGGCCAAGCAACTCGCGAACTTCGTGGTGATCTGGTCGCCGCTGGCGATGGCGGCCGACCTCATCGCCAACGACGAGAAATACCCCGAGGCGTTCCGCTTCATCGAGCAGGTGCCCACCGACTGGGCCGAGACGCACGTGGTCAGCGGCGAGGTGGGCGAGTACGCCACGCTGGCGCGCAAGGATCGCCGCTCCGACGACTGGTACGTGGGCGCGGTGGGCGACGGCCAGGCGCGCACGCTGCCGTTGCCGCTGGGCTTTCTCGACGCGGGCCGCGACTACGTCGCCGAGATCTGGCGCGACGGCGACCAGGCCGACTACCGCAACGCGCACCGCTTCGACCTGGTGGTGGAACGCCGCACGGTGCGCGCGGGCGACACGCTGGTGATGAAGCTGGCGCCGGGCGGCGGCCAGGCCATCCGGCTCTCGCCGTTGGTGGTGCGTCCATGAGCATCGCCCGCCCGCCGGCGGCCCGCCTGGTGGCGGACACGTCGATCCTGCGCGAGGCTCGCTGGCCGCGGCTGCTGGCGCATCTGGACGCGCATTCGCTGGAGGTGGCCATCGAGCGCAGCGACCGCGGGCTGACGCACGCGCGCCGCCTCGAGGCGCCGCCGCCGGTGGCGCTGGGCGCGTGCCTGAAGGCGTTCCTGGCGGCGGCGGGCCAGTCGGCGGTCGGCGGCGCGCTGGTGATCGACGGGTCGGTGGCCGCGGGGCGCTTCCTGCCGCGCGGCCAGGCGCGCAGCATCGGCGTCGAGACGCTGCGGCTCGAGATGGGCCTGCGCACGTTGCGCGTGATCGACGAGCGCGAGGCGCTGTCGCTGGTGACGGGCGCGCCGGCCAACAGCGAGGTGCGGTGGGCGCTGGCGCCGGGGCCGACGATCCTGCACGCGGGCGTGTCGACCGCGGTGTGCCGCCTGGGCTCCGACACGCACGGCGCGCTGCTGGCGCCGGTGGGCCAGCCGGTGGCGCGTCTGCCGCTGGCGCTGATGAGCCATCCGTTCGCGCCGGTCGGCGAGGACGAGCTGATCGTGGTGGCGTCGATGCGCGCCCGGGGCCTGGCGCCGGTGTTCGGCAACCTGCTGGGTACCGGCGGCATCGCGCGCGCATTCGAGGCGCTCGCGGGCATCGACTACGACAGCGCCTGCCCGCTGCCGGCCGAGGGCGTCGTCTCGCTCGCGTCGCGTGACGCCCGCGCGCGCCGCGCCTGCGCCGTGATCTGCGCGGCCATCGCCCAGCTGTGCGCGCTGCTGTCGTTCGAGGGCGTGCGCCGCGTGCTGCTCGCCGGGCCCGCGGCCACGCTGCTGGCGCCTGCGCTGGCCGACTACCCGCTGGCGCGCCGGCTGCAGGCCGTGCGCGCCGAGGCGGCGGAGCCCGCGGCAGTGATGGCGATCGGCGTGCTCGCCGCGCCCATCCGTTTCCTGGAGGGCGCCCGAACGTCGCTCGACGACGCCATGCGCGCGCTGTCGCTGGACGCCACGCGCACCCTGGTCGACCGCGTGCGCGACCGCTACGCCCAGCTCACGCCGTCCAACCAGCGCGTGGCCGACGTGCTGCTGGACGACCCCGCCTTCGTGACGACCGAATCGATCTCCACGATCGCCGCCTCCGCCGGCGTCAGCCCGTCGCAGGTGAGCCGCTTCTGCCGCACCCTCGGCTTCGGCGGCCTGATCGATTTCAAGCTGGAACTGGTGGCGAGCCTGGCGCGCGCCGATTCAACGGGTGTCAGGTCTTGATTCTTGCGGTGTCAGGTCTTGCGTTCCGCAAGACCTGACGCCGGTCAGAGCGCGTCGGACCGCATGATCAGGCCGTAGTAGCCGACAGCCACGGCCTTGCCCTGGCTGATGGCGACGCCAGCGACGTAGCCGTCGACGATGGGCCAGTCGTTGTTCCAGGTGGCGCCGCCGTCCGATGTGCGCATGACCAGACTGTTGCCCACCGCCACGCCGGTGGTGGCGCTGCTGAAGGCGATGCCGGAGACCGAATACGGGAATGCCCAGGTCGCATCCGTCCACGTGACGCCGCCGTCGAGCGTGCGCAGGATGCCCGCATCGCCCGCGGCCAGGCCGGTGCCGGCGCCGTTGAAGGCCACGGCCGCCAGGTCGGGCGCGTTGGCGGGCACGGCGTCGACGAAGTTGAGGCCGCCGTCGGTGCTGCGTTGGATGTGGCCTTGTTCGCCCACCGTCACGGCGGTGTTGGCGTCGGGCGAGAAGCTCGCGGCGAAGTACTGATGCGCGCCGTCGCTGGTGACGGGCGACCACGTCTGGCCGTCGTCGGTCGTGCGCAACGTGCCGCCGTGCAGCATCGACGCGATGCCGACGGTCGCGCTGCTGAAGCGAATGTCCGTGATCCCGTCGAGCGTGCCGCTGTTGACGGCCGTCCAGGTCTGGCCGGCGTCGGGGCTGCGCCAGATCGTTCCGCTGTCGCCGGCTGCCACCGCCACGGTATCCGATGCGAAGGCCAGCGCGTCGTCGAAGACCTGCGTCCAGGTGACGCCGCGATCCGTGCTGCGCAGGATGGTGCCCACGCCCCCGCCGGCCAGCACCGTGTCGGCGTCCAGCCACGACGTGGCGTGTAACGTCTCGGAGGTAGGCAGCGGCGCGATGGCGGTCCAACGCAGGGTACGAATATCGGTGCACGAGGGGATCGAGCTGCCCGCCGTATTGGTGGCGGTCACGCAGACTCCGTCGGTGTCCGCGAGCGCGTCGACCGGCAGGTCGTAGGCCAGCGTGTCGTCGCCGGCGACGTCCTGCCGCAACCCGCCGACGTGGTGCGTCTGCCAGACATAGTGCAGGTGGCCTCCGGTGGCGGTGGCGGTGAGGTGCAGCGGCTTCGTGCCAGGGATCCGGACGGCCTGCCTCTGCGTGACCCGGGCCTGCGGATACGCGACCACCGACATCGTGGCCGCCCGGCTCGTGATGCTGCCCGCCGAATTGCTCACCACCACGCGGAACTGCCTGCCGTCCTCCGCCAGCGACTGCGGCGATAGGGTGAGGGTGGCGTACGCCGCGTTGTTGATGTTGGTGAACGTGGCGCCGTTGTCGACGCTCACCTGCCACTGGTAGCGCGGCGTGGGCGTGCCGGTGGCGGTCACCGACAGGGTCTGCTGGAACTGCACGGTCACGTCGGCCGGCTGCGCCGTGATCGTCGGCGCCACCGGGGCCACCGGGGCCGCCGTCACCGTCAGTCGCGCGGGGTCGCTGGTCGTGGTCGTTGTGTTGGTGGCGTCGGCGCGGAACCAGTGGCCGTCGTCGGACAGCACGGTGGCCGGCGTGGTGTAGCTGCCGCTGGTGGCGCCGGCGATGGGCGTCCAGTGGGCCCCGCCGTCGGTGCTGGTCATCCACTGCAGGTCGGGCGCGGGCGCGCCGGTGGCCACCGCATTGAAGGTGGCGGCCTGGCCGGCCGTGACCGAGGCGGAGGTGGGCTGCGTGGTGAACCGGGGTGACTGCGGGATCGGCGTGACGTGCAGATGCACCGCCGCGCTGAACAGCGTGGCCATGGCGTTGCTCACGCGGACACGGACGCGGGTGCCGTCGTCGGATAGCGTGGCCGGCAGGGCCAGGGTGGCGCTGGTGGCGCCGGAGATGTCGACCCACGTCGTGCCGTCCGCGCTGCGTTGCCACTGGAAGCTCGGCGCGGTGCCCGTGGCGGTCACGCTGAAGTACGCGGCGAAGCCCTCTGTCGTCGAGGTATCCGCAGGCGCGGCCACGATGACGGGCGCCACGACCACCGGATCGACCGTGAGCGTGACCACGGAGCTGTTGACGTTGTTGCCGGCGTTGCCCGCACTGGCGACGTTGACGCGGAACTGGGTGTCGTTGTCGGCCTCGGCCACCGCGCCGAGGGCCAGCGTGGGCGCGTGGGCGCCGGGGATGTCCTCCCAACTGCCCGATTGCAGCCGCTGCCATTGGTAGGTGACCGAGCCGCTGGCTATCACCGTGAAGCTGGCAGTGGCGCCGGCAGAGACGTGCACGTCGGCCGGCTGCGCGGTGATGGTGAAGGCCGGCGCCGGGCTGCTGCCGCCGCCGCCCCCGCCGCAGGCGGCCAGCAGGGCGCAGAGCGTGAATGCCAGCCACAGGGTGACGGCTTGGAACAGGCGCGGCTGCGCACCGCAGGCCGCGACGCGGCTTGATTGGCTGGACATGGAATTCCTCCCTGAAGCGCCGCGCCGATCTCTGAAGGAGGGCTGGCAGCGCTTTCAGGGGCGATCATGTCCAAGCCGACCGCGGTGGAAGACGGGAGATTCCCGCGCTTCCAGGGGGGGGCGAACGCGAACGACGCCGCCGCGCTCACTGTCCAACAGAGTCTCAGGCCGCCGCCTCCGTGCTCAGCACGCCACGCCGGATCTGGTCGCGCTCGATCGACTGGAACAGCGCCTTGAAGTTGCCTTCGCCGAAGCCGTCGTCGCCCTTGCGCTGGATGAACTCGAAGAAGACCGGGCCCAGGTGGGTCTGCGAGAAGATCTGGAGCAGCAGGCGAGGCGTGCCGCCTTCGGTATTGCCATCCAGCAGGATGCCGCGCGCCTGCAGCTCGCCCACCGCCTGGCCGTGGCCGGGCAGGCGGGTCTCGAGCATCTCGTAGTAGATGTCGTTGGGCGCCGTCATCAGCGGCACGCCCGCCAGCTGCAGCTTGTCGATGGTGGCCAGGATGTCGTCGCACAGCAGCGCGATGTGCTGGATGCCTTCGCCGTTGAACTGCATCAGGAACTCCTCGATCTGGCCGGAGCCCTTCTTGGATTCCTCGTTCAGCGGGATGCGGATCAGGCCGTCCGGCGCCGTCAGCGCCTTCGACGTGAGGCCCGTGTACTCGCCCTGGATGTCGAAGTAGCGGATCTCACGGAAGTTGAACAGGCGCTCGTAGAAATCGGCCCAGAACGACATGCGGCCGCGGTAGACGTTGTGCGTCAGGTGGTCGATCAGCTTCAGGCCGTGGCCCGCCGGGCGACGGTCGACGCCCTCGATGAACTCGAAGTCGCTGTCGTAGATGGACTTGCCGTCCTCGAAGCGGTCGATGAGGTAGATGGGCACGCCGCCGATGCCCTTGATCGCGGGCAGGCGCAGCTCCATCGGGCCGGTGGGGATCTCGATGGGCTGCGCGCCCAGCGACAACGCGAGGTCGTACGCCTTGTGCGAGTCCTTCACGCGGAACGCCATCCCGCAGGCCGACGGGCCGTGCTCGGCCGCGAAGTAGCCGGCCAGGCTCTTGGGCTCGCGGTTGACGATGAAGTTGATGTCGCCCTGGCGGTACAGCAGCACGTCCTTGGAGCGATGCCTGGCCACCAGCGTGAAGCCCAGCATCTCGAAGTACGCCTCGATGAGGCCCGGCGTGGGCGAGGCGAACTCGACGAATTCGAAGCCCTGCAGGCCCATCGGGTTGTCGAACAAGTCTTTCATGGCGGTCTCCGGGCTGGCGTTGGATGCTGTCTCGAATCATAGGGAAATCGCCCCGCAGCATTTCTGCAAATCCACGCCGCCAGTGGCGCCAGACGCAGGAATCCTGCAAGATGCAGAGATGGACGCAGAATTCAATCTGGACAATGTCGACTTGCGCATCCTGCGCGTGCTGCAGGCCAACGGCCGGGCCACCTACGACGAGGTGGCCGCCGAGGTGAGCCTGTCGCCGTCGGCCACGCTGCGCCGCGTGAAGCGGCTGGAGGACGCCGGCGTCATCGCGGGCTACGTGGCGCTGGTCAACCCCGAGGCCGTGGGCCTCACGCTCACGGCCTGGATCACGGTGCGGCTGGAGAAGCACTCCGAGACGCACAAGCGCAAGCCCATGGACGCCTTTCGCGCGTCGGTGCAGACCTGGCCCGACGTGGTGGAGTGCAGCTCGCTCACCGGCGAGATGGACTACCTGCTGTGCGTGCTGGTGAGCGACATGGCGCACTACTCGCGCTTTGTCATGGACACCCTGCTGAAGCATCCCAGCGTGCAGGACTGCAAGACCAGCTTCGTGCTGGATCGCGTGAAGCAGACGACCGCGGTGCCGCTGCAGGAGGCGCGGAGCCGCTAGGAGTCTGGGCGGCAGAAGGTAAATTCGTGTCATCGGCCGAGGGGGTCGGTCCGTTGTGGGTAGATGGCCGCCAATTACCTCCCGTACGAACCGCATCAAATGCTGCTACTTCCCGCAGCGTTGCAGGAATGGCTGCCCGAAGGCCACCTCGCGCATTTCGTCAACGAT